>NZ_VCKW01000021.1 GCF_005889715.1 Actinomadura soli | reverse complement strand
CTCCCGGACACCGCCACCAACATGTACGCCGCCGCCGCCCGCAAGCCCTAACCGCTTCCTTCCGCCGAGAACCAGACCGGCCCATAGCCGGGCGACAGAACAGCTACGTCGTGGGATGAGTTCAAGTCCTCTGCCGCGGGAAGCGTGCTGGTACGAGACCTGGCGGCGGTGGCGCGATGCTGTAGCCTATACAGGATTGTATCGAATATTTCCTGCAGACGATGTGGGGCGGACGATGCGGCTTGGACGGCGGCTCACCCAGTACGCGCACGGTGGCGGTTGCGCCTGCAAGATCCCGCCGGGGGAGCTGGAAGAGGTGGTGGCCGGGCTCGGCGCGGCCGGCGACCCGGGCGGGGACGGGGATCTGATCGTCGGGCTCGACTCCGGGGACGACGCCGCCGTCGTCCGGATCTCGGGCGACATGGCGGTGGTGGCGACGGCGGACTTCTTCACGCCCGTCGTCGACGACCCGTACGACTGGGGGCGGATCGCCGCCGCCAACGCGCTGTCGGACGTGTACGCGATGGGCGGCCGTCCGCTGGTGGCGGTGAACCTGCTGGCCTGGCCGCGGGAGGTGCTGCCGTTCGAGCTGGCGCGCGAGGTGCTGCGCGGCGGGCGGGACGTCGCCGTCCTCGCCGAATGCCACCTCGGCGGCGGGCACAGCGTGGACGACCTCGAACCCAAGTACGGCATGGCCGTGACGGGGATCGCGGAGGCCGGGCGGCTGCTGCGCAACGACCGCGGGCGCGCGGGGACGCCGCTGTCGCTCACCAAGCCCCTCGGGCTCGGGGTGCTGAACAACCGGCACAAGGCCACCGGTGAGGTGTTCGAGCAGGCGGTCGCCGTCATGACGGAGCTGAACAGGGACGCCGCGGCCGCGGCGCTGAAGGCTCAGGCCACCTGCGCGACCGATGTCACGGGGTTCGGGCTGCTGGGTCACCTGTACAAGCTGGCGCGCGCCTCGGGTGTCTCGGCGGTGGTCGACGCGGGGGCCGTCCCGTACGTCGACGGCGCGCGGGAGGCGGTGCGCGACGGCTTCGTCAGCGGAGGCACCCGGCGCAACCTTGACTGGGTCGCGCCGCACATCGACTTCGGCTCGGCCGACGAGGACACCCGGCTGCTGCTGGCCGACGCGCAGACGTCCGGCGGGCTGCTGGTCGCCGGTGAGGTGCCGGGCGCGCCGATCGTGGGAGAGCTGGTCTCCGCGGGCGACCACAGCCTCGTCATCCGCTGAGCCCGGCGACTGTTCTTTATCCGTTCACACGTGCGCTCTACGAACAATTCCCCCCTGTGGAGGTGCCAGTTGGCCGGTCAGGAAGCGGTACGGGTTCCGGGACGGTGGAACCCCTGGGCGGCGCTCGCGCTCTTCGGCGCGGTCGCCGCGGTGGGCCTGCTGTGGGCGAAGTGGCTGCCCTACACCGAGAAGGTCGGCGGGCTCCTGGACACCCCGGAGTGGTCGGGCGGCTCCATCCTCGACAAGGCCGGGGAAGCCGGCACGGGCCCGTCGCTGTCCGGCGGCTGGGAGTTCACCGGGTCCTACTTCGAGTCGGTGTGGAAGGCGATGGTCGTCGGCCTGATCGTCGCGGCGGCGGTGGAGGCGCTGGTCACCCGCCGCTGGCTGCTGCGCCTGCTCGGCAGGGGGCGCGGCCCGTACCGCGACTCGCTCGTCGGCGGGCTGCTGTCGCTGCCGAGCATGATGTGCACGTGCTGCACCGCGCCGGTGGTCACCGCGCTGCGGCGGCGCGGAGCGTCCACCCCGGCGGCGCTGGCCTACTGGGTGGGCAACCCGACGCTCAACCCGGCCGTGCTCGTGTTCCTGGCGTTCGTCGCGCCGTGGCAGTGGACGTTCACCCGCCTGGCCGTCGGCGCGCTGCTGGTGTTCGTGGTGACCGCGCTGGTGAGCAGGCTCGCGCCCCGCGACACCGGTGTGCCGATCCCGAACGCGGCGGACGAGGAGGCCGATGACGTCGCGCTTCGCGATGCTCCGCGCCGGTTCGGCCGGGCCCTGCTGCGCATGTCGGTCACGCTCGTGCCCGAGTACCTGGTCGTGGTCCTCGCGCTCGGCGCGTTCCGCGGCTGGCTGTTCCCGCTGGGCGGCTCGGCCGCCGAATGGGGCGTGGCGGCCGTCCTGCTCGCGGCGGTCGTCGGCACGCTCGTGGTGATCCCGACCGCCGGTGAGATCCCGATCGTGCAGGGGCTCACGCTGCTCGGCGTGGGCGCGGGCGCCGCCGGGGCGCTGCTGATCGCGCTGCCCGCGCTGAGCCTGGTGTCGATCGTCATGGTGGGACGCGCGCTGTCCTGGCGCGTCACGTTCGCGATGGCGGCCTCGGTGGCCGGGTGCGCGCTGCTCGCGGGCGCCCTGCTCTGGGCGATCAGCTAGCCGCGGGCTCCTGCTCGGCCGCCCGCTGGCGCTGGAGGCAGCGCATCCGGCGGCGGCCGGGCAGGAAGAGCGCGGGCACGACGGCGGCGGCGAGAGCGCAGGTCGTGGTGAGGAAGACGTGGTTGTAGGCGTCCTGTGCCCGGGCGATCTCGGCCGCCGTGTGCGGGCCCTCGGGCGACACCGAGCCCAGCGCGGCGACCAGCAGCGCGGCGAGGAACGCCGTCCCGACGGCGCCGGAGATCTGGCGGTTGAGGGCCGTCAGCGACGACGCCTGCGCGACGAACCGGCCCGGCAGGACGTTCATCGCCGCGACCGTGGTCGGCATCATGGAGACCCCCATGCCGAGCCCCTGGACGATCAGCACGGCCAGGATCCAGCGCGGCGACGTGTCCGGGCTCAGCCGGGCCAGCGCGAACGTCGGGACGGCCATGACGACCAGGCCCGCGACCACGGGGACGCGGGAGCCGATCCGGTCGGCGAGCCAGCCGCCGAGCGGCATGGTCACGGCCACCGCGACCGCGGCGGGGGACAGCAGCAGGCCGACGTCGCGCGCCGTCATGTCCCGGATGACCTGGAACTCGACCGGGAGGTAGGTCAGCCTGGCGTACTGCGCGAGGGCGTTGATGAAGATCACGATCATCGCCGCGGTGAAGATCGGGAACGCGAACATGCGGAAGTCGATCAGCGGGTCGGGCCGCCGCAGCGACCGGCGCACGAGGACGGCGAGCGCCGCCACCGCGGCCCCCGCCGTCACCAGGCCGGTCGCGGTCAGCCCGTGCGCGGGCACGTGCCGGGAGACCAGCACCAGGGTGATCACGCCGGCCGCGGCGAGCACCCACCCGCCCCAGTCGAGCGGACGGGCGGCACGGCGGCCCGTGTCGTGCGGCAGGGCGAGGCCGAGCAGCAGCCCGACGACCGCGACGGCCGTCAGCAGCAGGAAGATCCAGCGCCAGCTCGCGGCGGTCACGACCCAGCCGCCGAGGGGCGGCCCGAGCGCGGGCGCGGCCATCATCGCGATGCCCCAGACGCCGAGCGCGAGGCCCCGGCGGTGCGGCGGGAACATCTCGTACACCATCGCGGTGGCCAGCGGCATGATCGCGCCGCCGCCGAGGCCCTGCACGATCCGTCCGCCGATCAGCAGCGTCATGGTCGGCGCGACTGTGCAAATGACGGACCCGGCGGCGAACGCGGCGATCGACAGGTTGTAGACGCGGCGCCGCCCCCACCGGTCGCCGAGCCCGCCCACCGCGGGTTGGACGACGACGATCGCGACGAAGTACGCGCCGATCACCCAGTCGGGGCTGATCCGGGCGCCCGCGCCGAGGTCGCTCGCGATCGGCGGCAGCGCGATGCCGAGAACGGTGAGGTTCAGCGCCACCGCGTAGGTGCCGAAGAGCAGGACGGCGGTGACGATCCACGGACGGCCCCGGCCGCCCTCGGAACGCCCCTTCCACCTGTTCGTCATGCGTACGGCTGTGCTCAGCAAGAACATACGGCCACCCAGGTCACGAAATCAACGTCTGACATACTCTATTTTCTATTGACATGGATGATTTCGTATATGATCCTGGGTCCGTTGGATCTGGGAGGCGAATCCGGTCTGGTGACCGGCTCGGTCTTCAAAACCGCAGAGGCCCGGACCACCGGGCCTGGCGGGTTCGATTCCCGTCCGCCTCCGCCATCGAGAGCCACCCGCGATTGAGAGCCACCGCCAGCCGACTCCGGACGGAGGAGCTCAGATGAGCCGCAAGATCACAGTTCTCAACCCCGAGGGCAGCGCACCCGAGGTGGACGGGAAGTCACTCGCCCCCCGGCCGACCGGCCTCGACGGCGGGACCCTCTTCCTCGTCGACGTCGGCTTCGAGAACTCGGGCGACTTCATGGACCAGCTCCAGGCGTCGCTGCGGGAGCGCCGGCCCGAGGTCGCGACCGAGATCGTGCACCTGCGGACGCCGTTCGACCCCGTCCCGGACGTGTACGAGCGGATCAGGAACGAGGGCTCGGCCGCCGTCCTCGGCGTCGGCCTCTGAAGCACGTGCGCGCCGGCGGTCGCCGGCCACGCCACGCGCCTCGAGTCCGAGTACCGCGTCCCCACCGTCTGCGTCCACGCCGAGTCGTTCGCCCGGCTGGTCACCTCGACCAGCAGGCTGGCGGGCGTCCCCGGGCTGCGGCACACGTTCGTGCCCGCGCCGGTGCCCGGCCGCACCCCGGCCGAGCTGCGCGCCTACATCGAGGGCCCCGACCCGCTGTCGGGCGAGCAGGTGCTCCGCGCGCTGATCGACGGCCTGTCCAGGCCGCTCAGCGACCGGGACATGGACGGCGTCGCCTTCGAGCGGACCCGTGACCGGCTGATCGAGCCCGGCGCCGAGGAGGACCTGCAGCGGCTCTTCCAGGAGAACGGCTGGACCGACTCGCTTCCCGTGGTGCTGCCGACCGAGGAGCGGGTGGCCGCGGTGCTCGCCGGGACGAGCCACGCCCCCGACGAGGTGGTCGGCACGATCCGGGCGGCGACGTCGCGCGACTTCTGGTCCTTCACCGTCGAGCAGGCCGCGGTCAACGCCGTCATGGCCGGGGCGCGCCCGGAGTACTTCCCGGTCGTCCTCGCGCTGCTGGCCAGCGGCTACACCGCACGGCACAGCAGCATCTCGTCCATCGGGCAGATGGTCATGGTGAACGGGCCCGTCCGGCACGAGCTCGGGATGAACTCCGGGATCGGCGCGCTCGGCCCGTACAACCACGCCAACTCCACGATCGGCCGGTCGTTCGGGCTGGGGTCGCAGAACCTGCAGGGCGGCTCGGTCCCGGGCGTCAGCTACGTCGGGACGATCGGCAGCCCCTTCTCGCTGACCAGCCTCACCTTCGCCGAGGACGAGGAGCACAGCCCATGGGAGCCCTACCACGTCCAGTACGGCTTCGAGCCCGGCCAGAGCGCGGTGACGATCTTCGCGCCCGTCCGGTCCCTGATCACCGCGCCGAGCGGGGTCCGGGAGGACTGGCGGGAACGCGCGTCGGTGCTGTTCGGCTCGATCCGGGCGGGCGGCGGCGCGATCCTGCTCGCCGACCCGCTGGCCGCCCGCGCCCTCGCGGAGCGCGAGGGCTTCACGGAGAAGAAGGCGCTGATCGAGTGGCTCGCCGCCAACGCGCGGATGCCGGCGCGGCGCTGGTGGGGGCAGGCGCTGCAGGACATCTTCTACGGCAACCGCGCGCGTGACGGCGTCGAGCCCTGGGCGAGCTATCTCAAGGCCGATCCGGACGAGCTGATCCCGGTCAACGAGCCCGACGACGTCCACGTCGTCGTGGCCGGAGGCCGGACCGTGGCGGTCTGGAGCGTGCTCGAAGGGTGGGCGAACCGCCGCTTCGGCAGCGCGCTCTCCGGCCGCACCCTGGCGATCGACCCCTGGCGATGACGCCCTGACCCGACCCCTGACCCCGCACCGACCTCCCGACGAGCCCGGAACGACCGGCGCCACCCCCGCACGGAAGGTGAAGGAAGATGAGACACCACCGAAGAACACGGCTCGGCTGGAAGGCGGGCGCCGGTGCCGGAGCGCTGCTGCTGGCGGCCACCGCCTGCGGGGGCGGGGACGGCGGCTCGTCCGGCGGCACGGTGACCCTCCGGATGTACTCGACGACGACCACTGAGCCCGCCTTCTCGGTGCTCATCGACGGCTTCCACAAGAGCCAGTCGAAGATCAAGGTCAAGGCGGAGTTCATCCCGTCGGCCAAGGTCGGCCAGGTCACCACCACCATGATGCAGGCCGGGAACCCGCCGGACCTCATCGTGGCGAGCCCCGGCTCGGGCGGCGGCTCGAACGGTCTGTCGGTGCACCGGCTGGCCGAGGCGAACCGGCTGGCGGACCTGTCCGCCCGGCCGTGGGCCACCGACCTGCCTGAGCTGCTCAAGCCGACGGCGCAGTTCGAAGGCAAGACCTACAGCCTGATCCTCGGGGTCTCCACGCAGTTCCTCAACTACACGACCACCGACTTCGAGAAATGGAAGGTCGAGCCGCCGAAGACGTTCAAGGAGCTGCTGGACATGTGCGGCATGATCAAGTCGAAGGGCATGTACGCGATGGCGTCCGGCGCCGCCGACATGGCGGGCAACCGGATGCGGATGCAGGTGTTCAGCGCCGCGAACGTCTACGCCCTGGAACCCGACTGGGACAAAAAACGGGCCGCCGGACAGGTCAAGTTCCAGACGTCCCCGGGCTGGAAGAAGACGTTCCAGCAGGTCCAGGACCTGGTGACGCACGACTGCTACTACCCCGGCTCGGCCGGGCGCACCACGGAGGAGGCGCGCAAGCTGGGCGCGTCCGGCAAGACGACGATGGGCATCGGCCCGTCGATCGCGGCGGCGTACCTGTCCAAGGCCAACCCGGACCGCAAGTGGGCGGCGGCCGCGGTGCCCGCCGGGGACACCGCCACCCCGAACCTGCCGCTGGAGGTCTCCGGGATCTCGGTCGCCAAGCGGGCCGAGCACGTGGACGAGGCGATCGCGTTCCTCGACTACCTGGCCGCGCACCGCGACGTCTACTCCAAGAACAGCGGGGCGTTCTCCCCGGCGATGATGGCGAAGGGCGAGCTGCCCGACTTCCTCAAGCCGCTGGAACCGCTGGCCAAGCAGAACAGGTTCAGCCTCGCCGCGAGCACCATGTGGCCGAGTGAGGCCCCCGCCCAGGTCGCCTACAAGTACATGACGGGCCTGCACAACAACACCCGTACCGTCGACGACATTTTGAAGGCCATGGACCAGGCGTGGGACAACGGCAAATGACGGAAAGGACGACGAAGAAGAAGCACGCGGACACGTCGGCGCTTCCGCCCCTGGTGGTCGCCGGCGGTCCCGGCGGCGAGGACGAAGGCCCCGGTGCCGTCCGCTGGTGGCGGCCCCGTTGGCTGACCGGCCGGAACTCCGGGCCCGCGGGCGGCGCGCGCAAACCGCCCTGGTTCCTGGCCATGCTCGGCATCGCCTTCCTGATCGGGATGCACTTCCTCGCGCCGCTGTCGGGCGGCGTCTACGCGTTCACCGACTGGGACGGCTTCAACACGGCCACGTTCATCGGCTGGGACAACTTCCGCGAGATCATGGACTCGTCGGTCCAGCGCGGCGCGCTGCTGCACACGTTCGTGCTGGCGGGGTCCTATCTCGTCCTCGTCAACGTGGTGGGCCTGGTGCTGGCCCTCGCGCTGAACCGGACGCTGAAGTCCCGCAACTTCCTGCGGATGGTGTTCTTCGCGCCCGCCGTGCTCAGCCCGCTGGCCGTGTCCTACATCTGGCAGTACATGTTCACCTACGACGGCGCGATCAACCGGATGCTCGGCGGGATCGGCCTGGACGGCCTGCGCCGCGAATGGCTGGGCGACCCGTCGACCGCGATCTGGTGCGTGCTCGTCGTCATGGTCTGGCAGCACGCCGGCCAGGCGATGATCATCTACCTGGCCGGGCTGCAGGGCGTCGCGGACGAGCTGGAGGAGGCGGCGGTCATCGACGGGGCGCGGCTGTGGATGCGGCTGCGCCGCATCACGCTGCCGCTGCTGGCGCCCGCGTTCACCATCGTCTCCACGCTGATGCTGATCTCCGGGCTGCGGGTCTTCGACCAGGTGTTCGCGCTCACCGGCGGCGGGCCCGTGTACTCCACCGAGACCCTGGCGACGCAGGTCTACCAGCAGACGTTCGTCGAGGGCAGGTTCGGGTTCGGCGCGTCCATCGCGATGGTGATGACCGTGCTGATCTCCATTCTGGGAATCGCCAACATGATGTATCAGCGCAGCCGGGAAAGGCGGTTGTAAATGGGTGCCTTCCGGTACACCTCGCGGTCTTTCGTCCGCGAGGTCGTGATGATACTGGCGGCGCTGCTGTTCGCGATGCCGCTCTATTTCCTGATCGCCATCTCGCTCAAGACCGACCAGCAGCTCACGCTGGAGCCCATGAAGCCGCCGCTGGCGGACCCGGAGTGGGGAAACTACGCCGACGCGTGGTCCAGCGGCGGCACCACGGGCGGCATGGGACGCGCGTTCCTCAACACCCTGATCATCACGGTGGGGAGCGTGGTCTGCCTGGTCCTGGTGTCGTCGCTGACCGCGTACGTGATCGCGAGGCGGACGTCCAGGCTCAGCAACGGGCTCTACGTGCTGTTCGTCGTCGGCTTCATCATGCCGGCGACGCTCGGGCTGGTGCCGATCTACGTGGTCATGCGCGGCGCCGGGCTCCTGGCCACCTACCACGGGATCATCATCCTGCACACGGCGGGCATACTGCCGTTCGCGGTGTTCCTGTACGTGGGGTTCATCCGCGCGCTGCCCACCGAGTACGAGGAGGCGGCGCAGGTCGACGGCGCCGGGATGCTCCGCACGTTCTTCAAGGTCGTCATTCCGCTGCTGCGCCCGATCACCACGACGGTGGCGATGCTGTCCGGGCTGATCGTGTGGAACGACTTCTTCCTCGCGCTCATCTTCATGAGCGGCAGCTCGATCGGGACGCTGCCGATCGCGCTGAACTCGTTCGTCAACGAGAACTACACCCAGTGGAACCTTGTGTTCGCGGGCGCGACCATCGCCATTCTCCCCATGCTGTGCGTCTTCGTCGTCGCGCAGCGGCAGTTCGTCCGGGGCCTGGCCGGCGGAATTCGAGGCTGAATATGGGAACGATCGACATTCGCGGGCTCGGCAAGGTGTACCCCGGTGGTACCCGGGCGCTCCGCGACCTCAATCTGGAGATCGCCGACGGGGAGTTCATGATCTTCGTCGGCCCGTCCGGCTGCGGCAAGACCACCGCGCTGCGCATGATCGCCGGGCTGGAGACCATCGAGGAGGGCGAGATCAGCATCGGCGGGACGGTCGTGAACCGGGTGGAGCCCCGCAAGCGCGACGTCGCCATGGTGTTCCAGAACTACGCCCTCTACCCGCACATGACCGTCTACGACAACATCGCCTTCCCGCTGCAGTGCGAGGGAAAGCGCAAGCAGGAGATCAAGGAGCGGGTGGAGGAGGCCGCGCGCCTGCTCGGCCTGGGCGAGCTGCTGAAGCGCAAGCCGCGCGCCCTGTCGGGCGGCCAGCGGCAGCGGGTCGCGATGGGGCGGGCGATCGTCCGCAAGCCGCAGGCGTTCCTGCTGGACGAGCCGCTCTCCAACCTGGACGCGAAGCTCCGCATGCAGATGCGGGCCGAGCTGTCGACCGTCCAGCGGACGCTCGGCGTCACGACCGTCTACGTCACCCACGACCAGGTCGAGGCGATGACGATGGGCACCCGCATCGCCGTCATGCGCAACGGCCTGCTCCAGCAGGAGGGCACGCCCGAGCTGGTGTACGACCGGCCGAGCAACATGTTCGTCGCGACGTTCATCGGCTCGCCCGGCATGAACCTGCTGAGCTGCCCGCTGGTCGCCGACGGCCCGGACGACCTGCGCTGCGTGGTCGGCGACCAGCGGATTCCGGCGCCGAAGGAGCTGCACGGGGCGCTGGAGCGCTTCGCCGGGTCGCAGGTCGTGGTGGGCGTCCGTCCGGAGAAGCTCACCGACGCGCCCGCGCATGCCAGGCACGGGGACGCCGCCGCCGGACGGCTGCGCGGCGAGGTCACCGTCGTGGAGATGCTCGGGCACGAGCGGCTGGTCCAGGTCGAGGTGCCCGGCGAGCCGGTCGCCGCCGACCCCGAGCTGGAGAACATCCGGCGCCCTCCGGACGGCCGGCGGAACGGACGCCCGACACCGGGCACGGCCAACGTCTACGCGCGGTTCTCGCCGTCGTCCACCGTGAAGCCGCTGGAGACCGTCGACATCCCGGTGAACCCGGCCGACCTGCACTTCTTCGACCCCGAGACCGGTGAGGCGATCCGATGACGAGCGAGGACGGCTTCGAGGTCCTGATCGCGGGCGGCGGGGTGGCCGGGCTGACCGCCGGGCTGTTCGCCGCCCGCGCGGGCCGCCGGACCGGGCTGCTGCTCGGCGACGACATCGGCGGCGGCCACCTGCTCAGCGTCGGCAGGATCGAGGACTTCCCCGGCTTCCCCGAGGGCGTGGCGGGCTTCGACCTGTGCCCGATGCTCCAGGAGCAGGCGCAGGACGCGGGCGTGGAGTTCGTGACGAGCGGACTCAACGCCCTCACCCCATCCGATGGCGCCTGGACGGCCACCACCGGCGACGGCGAGATACGCGCGGGCGCGGTCGTCGTCGCGACCGGGTCGGCGCTGCGCGAGCTGGGCGTCCCGGGCGAGGCCGCGCTGCGCGGACACGGCGTGTCCGACTGCGCGACCTGCGACGGGCCGCTGCACCGGGGCAACACCGTCGCCGTCGTCGGGGGCGGTGACTCCGCGCTGCTGGAGGCGCTGGAGCTGACCAACCACGTGGGCAAGGTGCTGCTGCTGCATCGCGGCGAGAGCCTCGGCGGGCAGCACACGTACGCGAAGCGGGTGCTGGAGCACGCCTCGATCGAGGTCCGGCACTCCACGGTCGTCGAGGAGATCCTCGGCGACACGGTCGTCTCGGGCGTCCGGGTCAAGGACACCGGCACCGGCGAGACGGCGGAAGAGAAGGTCACCGGTGTGTTCGTGTATGTGGGCCTGCGGCCGCGTACCGACGTCCTGCGCGACCTGCTGGCGCTGGACGACGACGGCCGGGTGCCGACGGACGTCGCGATGCGCACCGTCCTGCCAGGGCTGTTCGCCGCCGGTGACATCAGGACCGAATCGGCGGCGCAGGCGGTCACGGCCGCGGGTGACGGCGCGACCGCCGCGCTGGCCGCGCACCGCTACCTCGCCGACCCCGGCCGCACCTGGCCGGTCCCCCAGCCGAGAGGAGCCTCCGCATGACGATCAGCGTGTACGACCCGCGCGGATACCCGCCCAAGGTGGAGGGACGCTCCCTCGCGCCCCGCCTGGAGAGCCTCGACGGCAAGGTCGTCTACCTGGTGATCGCGCCGTTCGACAACACCGACGTGTTCATGGAGCGGCTCGCCGCGTGGTTCAAGGAGAACCGGCCCCAGGTGGAGACGCGGATCGTCGCCACCGAGGCGTTCGGGCAGGACTCCCCGGCGATGCGGGCAGAGATCGAGGCGTCCGGCGACGCGGCCGTCGTCGGACTCGGTCTTTGAAGCACCTGCGCCCCGACGGTCGTCGGGATAGCGGCGGAGCTCGAACGCTCTGGAGTGCCCACCGTCGGCGTGCACGCGCGGCAGTTCCGCAGGATCGCCGCCAACGTCGCCAGGACGAGGGGCATGCCGCGCATGCGGCAGGCGTACCTTCCGGGCGCGATCTCCGGGCGGTCGGCCACCGAGCTCACCGGGTACATCGAGGGAACGGACGCCGTCAGCGGCCGTCCGTTCATGGACGAGCTGCTCGACGCCCTCGCCGGGCGGCTGGACGAGGAGGACCTCAGGGGAAGCGCGTACGAACGGCCGCGGCAGCAACTCGTCGAGGCAGCCGACGAGCGGGCCGCGCACGCGCTGTTCCTGGAGAACCGCTGGACGGACGGGCTGCCGATCGTCCTGCCGACCGAGGAGCGGGTCCGGGAGATGCTCGCGGGCACGTCCCGCCGCCCGGACGAGGTCGTCGGACGCCTCGCCCCCGCCAAGTTCCGGGAGCGGTGGGAGTTCACGGTCGAGAAGGTCGCCGTCAACGCGGTGATGGCAGGAGCGGGGCCGGAGCATTTCCCGATCGTCCTGGCGCTGGCGTCCAGCGGGGTCACCGCGCGGATGAGCAGCCTCACGTCGATGGCGGCGATCGCGATCGTCAACGGCCCGATCAGGCTGGAGGCGGGGATGAACACCGGGATGGGCGCGATGGGCCCGTACAGCAGGGCCAACGCGACCATCGGACGGGCCTACGGGCTGCTCTCGCAGAACCTGCAAGGCGGGTCGGTGCCCGGCGAGACCTACATGGGCACGCTCGGCAACAACTACGCCTACACCGCCGCGTTCCCCGAGAACGAGGAGGACAGCCCGTGGGAGCCGCTGCACGTCCAGCACGGCTTCCGCCCGGACGAGAGCGCGGTGAGCCTCTTCCTCGGCGGCTGGTACACGATCTCCGGCGCCTCTCCGCGCCGCAGGCACTGGGAGGAGATACTGCGCGGCGCGCTGCGGGCCTGCGACCCGGCGTTCGCGCCGCTGGTGGTGATGGACCCGACGGCCGCGAACGACTTCGTCGAGGCCGGGTTCCCCGGTAAGGACGACGTCCGCGCGTGGCTGGCCCGCAACGGCCGGATGTCCGCCGGCGAGTACTGGTCGAACGGGGTGGTGCGGGCGATCCTCCGGCCGCTGGCGCTGGCGGGGGAGGAGCCGCACGCCACGAGGTACCGGGCGTCCGGCGACGAGCCCGTCGAGATCTACGACGCCGGTGACATCAACATCGCGGTCATCGGCGGCGGGACCGCGAACGCGTCCAAGCTGATCGCCGCCCGCTACGAGACGACCGTCCCGGTCGATCCCTGGCGCTGAGGGGGAACAGCCATGATCGCCGAGCCGCCCCCCGAACGGCGGCTCGGCGATCACGGCTTTGCGGGGTCAGCCGGCGGTCGCCTCCCAGGACTCGTCCATGGCCTTGAGGACGTCGTCCACGGTCCGGGTCTTGTTGTAGAGGCCCGCCATGGTCTTGTACGCGGCCTGCGCGGGCGCGTCCGACGGCCACATCGTGCTGGCGCCCAGGCTGTAGCGGCCCTGCTTGGCGAGCGGCTCCAAAGGCTTCAGGAAGTCGGGCAGCTCGCCGCGCTCCATCTGCGCCGGAGAGAACGCGCCGGTCTTCTCCGCGTAGAGATCGCGTTTCTGCGCGACGAAGTCGAGGAACGTGGTCGCCTCCTCGACATGGTCGCCCTTGGCCGCCACCGAAAGCCCGCTGACCTCCAGCGGGAGGATGCTCTGCTTGCGTCCGGGCACCGGGACCGCCGCCCACTTGCGCGCCGGGTTGCGCCGGGTGACGTAGGACGAGGCGGTCGACGGCCCGATGCCCATCGTGGCCTTGTCGCTCTTGATCTGGAGGTTCTTGCCCTCCTCGGTGGTGCGGCCCGCGCCGCCGGGGTAGTAGCAGTCCGCGTTGATCATGTCGACGATCTGCTGGAACGTCTGCCGCCAGCCGGGCGTGGTCTGGAACTTGACCTGGCCCGCGGCGCGCTTCTCGTCCCACTTCGGGTCGTCGCTGTAGACGTTGGCGGCGGAGAAGGACTGCAGCAGCATCCGGTTGCCCGCCTGGTCGGCGGCGCCCGGGACCAGCGCGTACTTGTCATGCTTGCGGATCTCCCCGCACAGCGTCAGCAGCTCGGCGAACGTGCTCGGCGGCTTGAGCCTCCAGTCCCGCAGCTCGGTGACGGTGTAGTCCATGAAGTGCGTGGACACTCCGACGACCAGGGCGTACACCTTGCCCTCGTAGGTGACGGTGGGGGCCAGCAGCGCCGGGACCTGCTTGGCCCACGGCTTGGCGGTGACGTCCGCCAGCCGGCGGGCCTTGGCGAGCTTGTGGAGCGGCAGCCCGGTCGCGCCGCCGCCCGACCCGGGGGAGATGTTGAGGATGTCGGGCGGGTTGCCGCCCTGCAACTCGGTGGTCGTCGCCGGTCCGATCTTCGGCGCCGGGACGTACTGCACCGTCATCTTGATACGCGGCGCGTTGGCGTCGTTGAACTCCTTGACGATGGGGTCGAGCCCGTCCTTGACGGCCGGGGACGCGTACATCCGCAGCGACACGTTCCCGGACCCGCCGCCCGAGCCGCCGCATCCGGCGGCCATCACCACCGCGGAGGCCCCCGCGACCAGAGCGAGTGTCCGCCTGCTCCGCCGGCCGCGCCGATTGCCTTCCATTGGTCCTCCCATTTGCCGGTTGCCTCTCACGGGTGCGCACACCCTCCGCGGTCAGCGCCACTCGTCGACGGACACGGTCCGGCCGGACAGCGAGCGGTCCAGCTTCGTGCCGTTGGCCATGCCTTCGAGGACGCTCCAGGTGGCGGCGCTGCGGCCGCCGACGACGATGACGTGGACGTCCTCGGGCACGTTGATGCGGACCTCGTCGTCCGGTCCGGCCGCCCGATAGCCCGCCCAGGGCTCCTCGCCCGCCTCGGCCCGGTAGCCGAAGAACAGCTCCTGCAGGCCCTGCGCCCACCACCGGCGCGCGGGCAGCCGCCCGGTGGCGGAGATCCACTCGATGAGATCCTCCTTGCGGGCGAACCCCTGGTGCTCGACGAGGTTCTGCGCGGCGAGCGGGTCGAGCAGCAGCACCGCGCCGCCGGACGCGCGGGTCGCGTTGAAGATCGTCCGGGCGTGGTCGCGCCAGTCGTCGCGGATCCCGCTCGGCGCGGTGATCATCGTCCGGACGCCGCGGAACACGGTGGCGGTGCTGTCGCCGGGGACGAAGCCGTGCTGGACGTGGTACGGCTCCCAGGGGCTGCGCTCCTCGTTCTCGGCGAAGGTGAGGTTGGTGAACGAGAACGGGTTCCCGATCGACCCCATGTAGCTGATCCCGGGCGACGACCCGCCCTGGAGGTTCTGGGAGCCGATGCCGTAGGCGCGCCCGATGGTGGCGTTGGCCCGGCTGTAGGGGCCGAGCGCGCCGATCCCGGAGTTCATCCCGATCTCGTCGCGGATCGGGCCGTTGACGACGACGGCCTCCGACATCGAGGAGATGCTGCTGTGCCGGGCCGAGTAGCCGCTGCCGAGCAGCGCCAGGATCACGGGGAGGTACTCGGGCGCGGCCCCGGCCATGACCGCGTTCACCGCGGCCTGCTCGACCGTGAACTCCCAGTAGTCGCGGGTGGAGGCGGCGCGGAGCCTGCCGACCACCTCGCCGGGCGCGCGGCTGGTCCCCGCGAGCATCGCGGCGACGCGCTCCTCGGTGGGCAGGACGATCGGCAGCTTGTCGGTCCAGCCGTTCTCCAGGAAGAGGGCGTGCAGGTCGTCCTCGGTGGCCGGTTCCAGCAGCCGGGACCTGGTCTGCTCGAACGTCGCCCCGGCCATGTCGGCCTCGTCCAGCGGCCTGGTCAGCCCGTCGAAGAGGTCCCTGGCGAACGGGTTGCCGGAGACGGGGTTGTCACCCTCGACGTATCCGCGCAGCTCGGCGGCCGTGCGGCCGGGGACGGGGGAGGGCACGAACGCGTGCCGCAGGGTGGGGACGCCGGCCAGCCTGCTGGTGGACGCCACCAGCCGGGCGAACGCGTCGGCGTGGACGGAGACGGTGGGGACGCGGTACTCGGACTCGAGCCGCGTGGCGTGGCCGGCGACCGCCGGCGCGCAGCCGCTTCAAAGACCGACGCCGAGGATCGCGGCGTCGCCCTCCTCCGCGATCCGCGCGTACAGCCCGGGTGCCGGGTCGAACGGCGTGGAGAGGTGGACGGTCACGGTCGTGATGTCCGGGCGGTGCTCCTGGAGCGAGGCCCCGAGCTGCTCGATGAGGTCGCCGGAGTTCTCGAAGCCCGCGTCCACGAGGAACACGGTCCTGCCGTCCAGGGTGTCGGGCCGCGGGGCGAGCGACTTGCCGCCGACGGTGGGCGCGTTGCCCTCGGGATGGAGAACCGTGATCTTACCGGCCATGACGACATCTCTCCTGAGCTGCGGTGCAATGCGAGGACGTTCGGATCAAGAACATCTGTTCGGATAGTGATTCTCCGCTCAGGTGTTGAGGTTGTCAACAGGCAGATTGACCTGACTTCGGGGCCCGGCTACCGTTCGGATGAAGCACACATGTTCATCATCCGAACGGAATGGCCACCCTGCGATGATCCGATGACAGCGCCCGACGCGCCCGCCGGGGGGACGGACGCCGGGGCCCGGGGGCCGCACTTCGTCCAGTCCCTGGAGCGCGGCCTCAACGTGATCCGGGCGTTCGACGCGTCCACGCCGGAGCTGACGCTCAGCGAGGTCGCGCACGCCACCGGCCTCACCCGCGCCGCCGCCCGGCGGTTCCTGCTCACCCTCGCCGACCTCGGCTACGTGCGCAGCGACGGCCGCCGGTTCTCGCTGACGCCGCGCGTGCTGCGCCTCGGCTACGCCTACCTGTCGTCGCTGTCGCTCCCCGAGGTCGCCGAGCCGCACCTGGAGGGGCTCGTGGCGCTGGTCCACGAGTCGTCGTCGGTGTCGGTGCTGGACGGCGACGACATCGTCTACGTGGCGCGCATCCCGACCTCGCGCATCATGACGGTCGCGATCAGCGTCGGCACCCGCTTTCCCGCCTACGCCACGTCCATGGGCCGGGTGCTGCTCGCCGCCCTCCCCGAGCCCGAGCTGGACGAGCGCCTCGACCGGGCCGCGCACCGCCCCCTCACCGGCCGGACGGCCACCGACCCGGCCGTCCTGCGGCGCGAGATCAACCGCGTCCGCAAGCAGGGCTGGTCGCTGGTCGACCAGGAGCTGGAGGACGGCCTGCGCTCGATCGCCGCGCCCATCCGCGACGCCACCGGCACGGTGGTGGCCGCCGCGAACGTCTCCGCCGCGTCCAGCCGCACCCCCGCCGCGAGGATGCGCCGCGAGCTGCTGCCGCTGCTGCTGGACGCCACCGCCAGGATCGAGGCCGACCTGCGCGCCGCGCGCTGCTGACCGGGGCCCGCGCCCCGGTCCGGGGAAGGACGAGGACATGCACGTGATCGCCACCGCCGGGCACGTCGACCACGGCAAGTCCACGCTGGTCAGCGCGCTCACCGGGATGGAGCCCGACCGGCTGGCCGAGGAGCGCCGCCGGCGGCTCACCATCGACCTCGGGTTCGCCTGGACGGAGCTGCCCGGCGCGGGCGAGGTCGCGTTCGTCGACGTCCCCGGGCACGAGCGGTTCGTCGCCACCATGCTCGCCGGGGTGGGGCCGGTGCCCGCCGTCCTGTTCGTCGTCGCGGCCGACGAGGGCTGGATGCCGCAGAGCGCCGAGCACCTGGAGGCCCTCGACGCGCTGAACGTGTCCCGCGGCGTGCTCGTCGTCACCCGCTCCGACCTGGCCGATCCGGCGCCCGCGATCGAGGAGGCGCACGAGTGGATGGCCGGCAGCACGCTGCGCGAGCTGCCGGCCGTCGCGGTCAGCGCGGTCACCGGGGACGGGCTGGACGACGTCCGCGCCGCCATCGCCGAGCTGGTCGCGGGCCTGCCCGCGCCCGACACCGCCGCGCCCGTCCGGCTGTGGGCCGACCGGTCGTTCTCCATCCGCGGCGCGGGCACCGTCGTCACCGCCACGCTCGGCGCGGGGACGGTCCAGGCCGGTGATGAGCTGCTCAACACCGAGGGCAGGTCCGTGCGGGTGCGCGGGATCGAGGCGCTGGGCGAGCCGCGCGACCGGGTGACCGCGACCGCGCGGGTCGCGCTCAACCTGCGCGGTGTCGACCGCGCCGACGTCCCGCGCGGGCTGCCGCTGCTCACCCCGGGCGCGTGGCGGATGGCGGACTCCGCCGACGTGGAGCTGCGCCCGACGTCCTCGACCCCGCTGCCGGAACGGCTGATCATGCACATCGGCACCGCCGCCGTCCCGTGCCGGCTGCGCCCGCTCGGAGACGCGCACGGGCGGCTGCGGTTCGACCGGCCGCTGCCGCTGCGGTACGGCGACCGCGCCGTCCTCCGCGACCCCGGACGCCGCCGGATCGCCGCCGGGCTCGTCGTCCTCGACGTCGACCCGCCCCCGCTGACCAGGCGCGGCGCGGCCAGGGCACGGGCCGCCGAGCTGTCGGGGATGCGCACGGCGGGCGACGTCGCGAACGACCACCTCCGCCGCGGCCTGCGGCGCGGCGCCGAGCTGGCCGCTATGGGCCTGCCCGCGCTGGGCGCGCCCCGGCACGGCGACTGGTGGACGGACGACAGCCGCTGGGCCGAGTACGCGGCGGACCTGGCCGACGCCGAACGCCACCACCGCGAAGGCCATCCGCTGGAACCCGGCCTGCCGGTGGCCGCCGCCGCCCGCCGCCTCGGCATCGATCCCGGCCTGGTGCCCGCACTGGCCCGGGAGGCCGGGCTCGCCTGCGAATCGGGCCTGCTCACCCCACCGGGACACGACCCGGGTTTGCCCGGCGCGCTCGACAAGGCCGTCCAGGTGCTGGAGCGCGACCTGGCCGCCGACCCGTTCGGCGCCCCGAACGCCGAGCGGCTGGCCGAGCTGGGTCTCGGCAACGCCGAGCTGGCCGCCGCCGAACGCGTCGGCCGGCTGCTGCGCGTCGCGCCCGGCATCGTCCTGCTCCCGGACGTCGACCGCCGCGCCCTCGACGTGCTGACCGCGCTGCCCCAGCCGTTCACGCTGAGCGACGCCCGGCAGGCCATGAGCACCACCCGCCGGGTGGCCGTCCCGCTGCTGGAGCTGCTGGCCGCGCGGGGCCTGACCCGCCGCACCGAGGACGACAAGCACCAGACCCTCGACCCGGCCGACTGACTTTCTATACTCTGTGGCCTATGTCCACCGGGTCGATCATGCTCACGGTCGACGGCGAGAGCCGGTCGCTGGTCATCGACACGCGCACCACGCTGCTGGACGCGCTGCGCGACCACCTCGGCGTGACGTCCCCCAAGAAGGGCTGCGACCACGGCCAGTGCGGCGCGTGCACCGTCCTGCTGGACGGACGGCGCGTCCTGGCGTGCCTGGCCCTCGCGGTGGCCCACGACGGAGCGGAGATCACCACCGCGGCCGGGCTGTCCCCGGACGGCGAACCGCATCCGCTGGCGCAGGCGTTCATCGACCACGACGGCTTCCAGTGCGGGTACTGCACCCCGGGCCAGATCTGCTCGGCGGCGGGCATGCTCGATGAGGCCGGAAAGGGCGCGCCGAGCCACGTCACCGGCGACCTGGAGGGCCCGACCGTCCTGGACGACGAGGAGATCCGCGAGCGGATGAGCGGCAACCTGTGCCGCTGCGGCGCCTACCCCGGCATCGTCGCGGCGATCCGCGAGGTGTCCGGGTGAATCCCTTCGACTACGAGCGTCCGGCCGACGCGGGCGCGGCCGTGGCCACGGTGGCGTCCCGCGCGGACGCCGCGTTCCTCGGCGGCGGGACGAACCTCGTCGACCTGATGAAGCTCGGCGTCACCGGCCCTTCCCTCCTGGTCGACGTCACCGGGCTGCCCCTCGACCGGATCGAGCCGCTGCCCGGCGGCGGGCTGCGGATCGGCGCCACCGTCCGCAACGCCGACGCCGCCGCCGACCCGGAGGTCCGGCGGCGCTACCCGATGCTCGCGCGGGCGCTGCTGGCGGGCGCGTCCGGGCAGGTGCGCAACATGGCGACCATCGGCGGCAACCTGCTGCAACGCACCCGCTGCGTCTACTTCCAGGACGTGACCCTCGCGTGCAACAAGCGCGAGCCGGGCTCGGGCTGCGCGGCGCTGCACGGTTACAACCGCCATCACGCGATCCTCGGGGCGTCCGAGCGGTGCGTGGCCGTGCACCCGTCCGACATGGCGGTGGCGCTGACCGCGCTCGACGCCGTCGTCCAGGTGCAGGGCCCGGACGGAGAGCGCGCCATTCCGATCGCGGACCTCTACACCGGCGACGACCCGGAGCGCGACACCGCCCTGGCCCACGGCGAGCTGATCACCGCGATCGACCTGCCAGAGCCCGCCGCCGCCCCGTCTGCCTACCGCAAGGTCCGCGACCGCGCGTCGTACGCGTTCGCGCTGGTCTCGGTGGCCGCCGTCCTCGACGTCGACGCCGGCGGCACGGTGCGCGACGCGCGCATCGCGTTCGGCGGCCTCGCGCACCGGCCGTGGCGGGCGTCGCGGGCCGAGGCGGCGCTGCGCGGCGCCCCCGCCACCGGCGCGTCCTTCCGGACGGCCGCCGACGCCGAACTGGCCGCCGCCCGCCCGCTGCCCGGGAACGCGTTCAAGGTCCCGATGGCCCGCAGCACCCTGGCGGCGGTGCTGCGCGGGCTGGCCGCGCGGGAAGCCCGATGACCAGCGCGCCCACGGGAAGCCGGGCCATCGGCGCGCCGGTGCCGCGCCTGGAAGGACGGGCGAAGGTCACCGGCACGGCGCCGTACGCCTACGACCAGCCGGTCGAGGCCCCGCTGTACCTCGCCGCCGTGACCTCCACGAGCGCCCGCGGCCACATCACCGCGATCGACACCGCCGCCGCCGATCGCCTGGACGGGGTCGTCGCCGTCCTCACGCACGAGAACGCCCCACGGCTCGCGTCCGACGAGAACGCGGAGCTGTGGGTGCTGCAATCCGACGAAGTGGCCTTCCGCGGCCAGCTCATCGGCGCGGTCGTCGCATCCCGCCCGGAGATCGCCGCCCAGGCCGCCGGTCTGGTGCGGGTCGAGTACGACGCCCGGCCGCACGACGTCGAGCCGGGCCCCGGCCGTGACGACCTGTACGCGCCGGCCACGGTCAACACCGGCCTGGAGACCGACACCATCGCGGGCGACGTCGACGCGGCGATGGCGGACGCGGCGGTCACGCTCGACCGCACGTACTCCACCCCGCTCCAGTTCCACGTCCCGATGGAGCCGCAGACCGCCGTCGCCCGCTGGGACCGGGACGGCGGCGGCGACCGCCTCACCCTGTACGACTCGACGCAAGGCGTCATCCGGATGCGGCAGATCATGGCGGCCGTCCTCGGCCTGCCGCCGGACCGCGTCGAGGTCATCTCCCCGCATGTCGGGGGCGGTTTCGGCAGCAAGCTGCGGCCGAAGGCGCATCACGTCCTCGTCGCGCTCGCCGCCCGGACGGTCGAGGGCCGTCCGGTGAAGTTCGCGCTGCCCCGCAGGCTGACGTTCGCGGGCTCCGGATACCGGCCCTCGACCGTCCAGCGGATCCGGCTCGGCGCGGACGCGGACGGACGCCTGACCGCCATCGCCCACGACGCGGTAGGCGGGACCTCGAAGCTCGTGGAGTTCGCGGAGCAGACCGCGCTCGCCACCCGCACCATGTACGCCGCGCCCAACCGGCGCACCACGCACCGGCTGGCCGCGCTGGACGTCTCCGTCCCCACGGTGATGCGGGCGCCGGGCGAGGCACCGGGCATGTTCGCGCTGGAGTCGGCGATGGACGAGCTGGCCGTCGCCTGCGGCCTCGACCCCATCGAATTGCGCGTTCGCAACGAGCCCGGCCGCGACCCCGAGACCGGGCTGCCGTACTCCACCCGGAACCTGGTCGCCTGCCTGCGGGAAGGGGCCCGCCGCTTCGGCTGGACGGACCGCGACCCGGCCCCCGCCGCCCGCCTGGACGACGGCTGGCTGACCGGTACCGGCGTGGCCGCCGCCACCTATCCCGCGTATCCGGTCATCGGCCCGTCGAACGCGGCGATCCGGGCCCTCGCCGGAGGCCGCTACCGGGTGGACATCGCCGCCGCCGACATCGGCACCGGCTCCCGGACCGCCCTGACGCAGATCGCCGCCGATGCCCTCGCCGTCCCGCTGGACGCCGTCGACCTGCGGCTCGGCGAAAGCACGCTGCCCGCCGCCGCACCGGCCGCCGGGTCGATGGGGCTGGGCGGCTGGGGCTCGGCCGTCATCGCCGCCGCCCGCGCCTTCCGCGAGAAGTACGGCACGGCCCCGGCGGAGGGTGCCGAGGCCGGGGCGACGGGCGCGGGCGTCCCGGGCGCGGGGAAAGTCGCGCTGCACGCGTTCGGCGCCCAGTTCGCCGAGGTCAGGGTGCACGCCGACACGGGAGAGATCCGCGTGCCCCGGCTGCTCGGCGTCTTCGCCGTCGGCCGGGTCGTCAACCCGCGCACCGCCCGCTCGCAGCTCACCGGCGGGATGGTGATGGGCCTGTCGGCGGCGCTGCACGAGCACGGCGTCATGGACCCGGGCCCCGGGCAGGTCGTCACCCGCGACCTCGCGGACTACCACATCGCCGCGCACGCGGACGTCCAGGACGTCGACGCGGTCTGGATCGACGAGGCCGACCCGCACTACAACGAGCTCGGCGCGAAGGGCGTCGGCGAGATCGGCATCGTCGGCGTCGCCGCGGCCATCGCCAACGCGGCGTTCCACGCCACCGGCGTCCGCGTCCGCGACCTTCCCCTCACCCCCGACGCCTTCCTGCGCTGACGTGCGGGCCTGCGCTGACGTGCGGGACCGCCGGGGCGGACGTGCCGGAAGAGCCTTGTTCCGCAAACTCTATATACTGTAGCCTATGGTGCATTGAGCTTGGCGGGAGGGGGCGCCCGTCCGGAGTTCACGGGGGAGCACGGACCGCGAACTGGGAGGGAGCCGGCAGTGCTGAGCCACGAGAACAACGACCTGATCACCCGCGTGGGCCCGGGAACGCCGATGGGCGCGCTGATGCGGGAGTACTGGGTACCGGCCCTGCTGTCGCGCGAACTGCCCGAGCCGGACGGCGACCCCGTCCGCGTCCTGCTGCTCGGCGAGAAGCTGATCGCCTTCCGCGACACGTCCGGATGCGTCGGGCTCCTGCCCAACAACTGCCCGCACCGAGGAGCCTCGCTGTTCTTCGGCCGCAACGAGGACGACGGCCTCCGCTGCGTCTACCACGGCTGGAAGTTCGACGTCACCGGCGCCTGCGTGGACATGCCGAGCGAGCCCCCCGAAAGCGACTTCAAGCGGAAGGTCAAGCCGCGCGGGTACCCGTGCGCCGAGCGCGGCGGCATCGTGTGGGCCTACCTCGGCCCGCGCGAGGAGCCCCCGCCGCTGCCCGACTTCGAGCAGCTCGACGACGACGTGGCGAACCGGGAGTCGTTCGCCGGCTACCGCGACTGCAACTGGCTGCAGGTGCTGGAAGGCGACCTCGACACCTCGCACGTCGGGTTCCTGCACACCGGGCACGGCTCACCCGACGAGGTCGGCGAAGGAACGTTCCTGCAATTCGCGCTGCAGGACCAGGCGCCCCGCTACAAAGTGCTCGACACCGATTTCGGGACGACGTACGGCGCCTACCGTCCGGCCGGAAACGACGACGATTACTACTGGCGCATCGGCCATTTCCTTTTCCCCTTCTACACGATGACCCCGACCGGGGTTCTCGGGCTGCGGGTCGGCGTCCGTGCGTGGGTCCCGATGGACGACCACCACACGCTCCAGTTCAGCGTCGGCCTCAAGCGCACCTACCTCGCGCCCCCCGGCCAGCGCGTCGGGATCACCGGGAAGCTGCCGCCGCAGAAGCCCAACACGACCGGCTGGCTCGGCCGCTTCCGCCTGGAGCAGGACGCCGGCAACGACTACCTCATCGACCGCGACGCCCAGCGGCGCGGTGACAGCTACACCGGGATCGAGTACATCTCCACCCAGGACGTCGCCGTGACGGAGAGCATGGGCCCGATCTACGACCGGACGCAGGAGCGGCTCGGCAGCTCCGACATGATGATCATCCGGGTCCGGCGGCGGCTGATCGCGGCGGCGAAGGCCCTGGCGGAGCAGGGCGTCACCCCGCCGGGCGTGGACGACCCCGAGGTCTACCAGCAGCGCTCCGGCGGCATCGTCCTGCCGAAGGACGCCGACTGGGTCGAGCGCACCCGGAACCTGCGCCGCGCCAGGGTGGAGCACCCCGAGCTGGACCCGTCCGTCGCGGGCGGCATCTGACCGGCGCCCGGCGAGAGAGAGCGGTCCCGTGATGAACGTGGACGATTATCTGGCGATCCCCTACATCCTGGACGTCGTCGCCATGCGAGGACCGGACGGCGAATGGGTCTGCCGGCTGGAGTACGAGGAGCTTCCCGGCTGCGTGGCCGAGGCCAGGTCGCCGTTCGACGCCCTGGACAGGCTCGAGGAACTCCGCGAGGAGTACATCCGGAAGCTGGTGCGGGAGGGCCGCCCGGTCCCGACCCCCCGGGCGGCCCTCCGGCCGGGTGGCCGCCGGTGACCGCCCGGACCCTGCCGCGCGGCACGGCCCGCGCCGGACGGATCGTCCGGCTGCGGCGCCGGTTCCTGCCCGCGGACACGCTGGTCGTCCTGCTGCTGGTCCTGGTGGTCGGGTTCCTGTTCATCTACCCGTTCCTGATGCTGGTCTTCGGGGCGTTCCGCACCGCCGCGCCGGGCCTGCCGGGCGACTTCTCCGCCGACGGGATCACCGGCGCCTACAAGGACTCGAAGGTCTGGGGGACGCTGAGGAACTCGGCGCTGTACTCCGGCGCCGTCCAGGTGCTGTGCCTGACGATGGGCGCGTTCTTCGCCTGGGTCGTAACCCGCACGACGACGCCGCTGCGGCGGCTCGTCACGCCCATCATGGTGCTGGTCTTCGCCACCCCGACGATCTTCTTCACGATCGGGTGGGGGATGCTGGGCCGCGACCCCGCCGGGCTGATCAACGCGGGCTACCGGCAGGTGCCGCTGCTTCCCGGCGACTCCATCGTCAACGTCGAGTCGTGGTACGGGATCATCGGCGTCACCGCGCTGAAGCTGACCGCGATCGTCTACTTCCTCTTCCTCGGCTCGTTCATGGGCCTCAACCGGAGCCTGGAGGAGGCGTCCAGGGTGGCGGGCGCGGGACGGCTCTCGACCGTCCTGCGCGTGGAGCTGCCCGTGCTGGCCCCGGCGATCACCGGGATCGCGATCCTCGGGTTCACCGCCGGGCTGAGCCTGCTCGACATCCCGCTCCTGCTCGGCCTCCCGGCCGGCATCCACGTGTTCCCGACGGAGATCCTGTCGCACGTCACGGCGGTGACGCCGTCCGACTACGCGGGCGCGAGCGCGCTGTCGATGCTGCTGGTCGCGATCGTCATCGGGCTCGTCCTCGTCCAGCGGAGGCTGCTCGGCCAGCGGTCGTTCGTCACGGTGACCGGCAAGTCGGACGACCGCGCCCGCTGGGACATCGGACGGTGGAAGTACGCGTGCACGGCGGTGATCGTCCTCTATGGCCTGCTCGCGGTGCTGCTGCCGGTCGGGCAGCTCGTCGTCGGCTCGCTCCAGCCGTTCTTCGGCGTCTACGGCAACCTGACGATGGCCAACTACACGGCCGTGCTGGACGACCCGGAGACCATGTCCGCGCTGGTCACGACCTTGATCGTCAGCGGCGTCGCCGGGCTGGCCGGGACGGCGATCGCCGTGGTCGTCACCTATGCCGGCAAGAACAGCAGGTCGCGGTTGCGGAGCGTCCCGGTGATGGGCGTCTGGATCCTGATGGCGCTGCCCGGCATCACCGTCGGCCTCGCCATCCTCTGGGCGTACCTGGCCGTGCCGGGCCTGCGCGAGCTGTACTCCACGATCTGGATCCTGGTGATCGCGCTCGCCGTGCACGCGGTGCCGATCACCAGCCGCGCGACCGAGGGCTCGATCGCGCAGATCGGCACCGAGCTGGAGGAGGCCGCCCGGATCTGCGGGACGTCCGCGACCCGGACGCTCGTCGTCATCACCGGACGGCTGATCCTGCCGAGCTTCCTCGTCGGCTGGTTCGTCGCGGCGGTGCTGTCGGCCGGGAACCTCGACGTGCCGATCCTGCTCGCCTCGCCCGACAACCAGACCCTGCCGGTCAAGGCGTACTCGCTGTACCAGAGCGGCGACGCGGGACAGGCCGGGGCCGCCTTCTGCGTGATGATGGCGAGCTTCATCGTCGTCCTCGCCGTCGGCTGGACCGCGAGCCTGCTCCTGCGCCGCCTCGGACGGGGGCACTCATGAACTCACGCGATCACGCGACGACTGGGGAGGCGACATGGCGGCCATAGGAATCGACGGGCTCGGCAAGCGCTACGGCGCGCTCGCGGCCGTGGACGGCGTCGGCCTGTCGGTGCGGGAGGGCGAGTTCCTCACCCTGCTCGGCCCCAGCGGCTGCGGCAAGACGACCACCCTGCGCTGCCTCGCCGGGCTGGAGAAGCCGGACGCGGGTGAGATCACCATCGGCGGGGACGTGGTGACGTCCGTCCCGGAGCAGATCTTCGTGCCGCCGGAGAGGCGCGACATCGGCATGGTGTTCCAGAGCTACGCGCTCTGGCCGCAGATGAACGTCTTCCAGAACGTCGCCTACCCGCTGCGGCGGCGCCGGGTGAAGCGCCCCGAGGTGCAGCGGCGGGTCGACCAGACGCTGGAGCTGGTCGGGCTGGCCGCGCTGGCGGACCGGCCGGTCACCCGCCTGTCCGGCGGCCAGCAGCAGCGGGTCGCGCTGGCCCGCGCGCTGGTCAGCCGGCCGCGGGTGGTGCTGTACGACGAGCCGCTGTCCAACCTGGACGCCAAGTTGCGCGCCGCGATGCGGGTCGGGATCCGCGACTTCCAGCGCGAGCTGGGCACGACCGCCGTGTACGTGACGCACGACCAGGTCGAGGCGATGTCGCTGTCGGATCGGATCGTCCTGATGAAGGACGGCCGCGTCCAGCAGGTGGGCACGCCGCGCGACATCTACGAGCGTCCGCGCACCTGGTTCGTCGCCGACTTCGTCGGCTACGAGAACTTCTTCGACGCCGACATCGTCGAGCGCGCGGGGGACCGGGCGGTCGCCCGCCTCGACGGCGGCGGGATCGCCCTCCGGTGCTTCGGCGGCCCGGCCGCCGGTCGCGGGCGGGTGCGGCTCTGCGTGCGCAGCACCGCGCTGAGCGTCGTGCCCGCCGACGCCGGGACGGCCGACCGGCCCGGGGACCGGACGAACACGGTCAGCGGGCGGGTCCGGGACTCGATGTACCTCGGCGGGCAGATCGAGCACCACATCGAGGTCGCGGGCACGGTGCTGCGGGTGCGCGGCGCCGATCCCGACCCGTCCGGACGGGCGGTGAGCCCGGGCGACGCGGTGGAGCTGCGGATCCCGGCGGAGAGCATCGTCGTGCTGGACGCCGATGACGAGGCGCCCGAGCCGGCCACCAGGGGGAAACAGGACAATCTCGACAGGGTAGGTTCTCCATGAGAAGTAGACGGCTGCTCAGCGGGCTGATCGTGGCGGCGATGCTCGCCGCCTCCTCCTCCGCGTGCGGCGGCGGCGACGACGCCGCCGAGCTGACCCCGGACGGCGTCGGAGGGACGGCGAACCAGCAGCAGCTGGACGCCCTCTACGAGGCGGCGAAGAAGGCCGGCCACAAGAAGCTCGTCATCTACAGCGAGACCCTCGGCGGCGGCAGCGCCCGTCCCGTCCTCGACCTGTTCGAGAAGCGGTACCCGGAGATCAAGGTGCAGGCCCAGGCCGGCTTCGGCGCGCAGCTCGCGAGCAGGCTCGACCACGAGTTCGCCGCGAACCAGCACGTCGGCGACCTGCTGGAGGTCGCCATCACCGACCTGGAGCGGCACTCAAGCCAGGGCAGGCTCCAGGCGTACACCCCGGCCACGGCGAAGAGCGTCCCGGAGGAGTTCACCTGCGAGACGGGCCAGGCGCTCGGCAGCGAGCTGTCGGTGCTCGGCATCGGCTACAACACGCAGAAGGTGAAGAAGGACGAGGCCCCGAAGAGCTGGAACGAGCTGCTCGACCCGAAGTGGAAGGGGAAGATCGCGCTCAACTCGCCGCTGCAGCCCGGGCACGGGGCGCAGATCGTCCAGTACATGCTGGCCAACGGCTTCACGATGGACTTCGTGAACCGGCTCGCCGCGCAGGAGCCGACGCTGGTGCCCGGCACCCGGGCGCTGGTCGACCGGCTGGCGCAGGGGCAGGCGTCGATCGCGGTCCCGTCCGCGACGGACCAGTTCCTGGCGGCGGAGGCGAAGGGCGCGCCGATCGGGATGGTGCTGCCGACGGGCGGCGGCAACCTCAAGCACCTGAACTGCATGGGGATCATCAAGGGCGCGCCGCACGCGGAGGCGGCGAAGCTGTTCTACTCCTGGTGGTACACGCCCGAGGTGCAGAAGGCCATCGCCAAGCACATGTTCAAGGCGTCGGTGATGCCGGGCGCCGCGCCGCCCAAGGGGATGCCGGCGATGAGCGAGTTCACGTTCTGGCCGGAGATCCCGCCGGCGGAGTACACGAAGGCGCAGGGCGGGCTGATCAGGCAGCTCAACCCGATCTTCAGATAGCGGCTGTCCGGGTCGCCGGTCCGGGGCGGGGTGTCGGGCCGGCGACTCGGGGGTCGAGCGGGCGGTCGGGGGTCGGACGGGAGGACGCCGGGATCACTCCGGGATCACTCCGGTGAGCCGGTGTTCTGCCGCAGCCGGGCCGCGTGCAGGATGTGCTCGGCCATGAAGCGGCGCGCGTCGTAGGGGTCGCCGCGGTCGAGCGCGTCGATGATCCGGTCGTGGTCGTCGGACAGCGACTGGGCGTTCTTGGCGTCCTTCCAGATGGTCATCCGGGGCGGGATGAACGCCCACAGAGAGGCGGCCTGAAGTGCCACCAGCGACGACCCCGCCTCGTAGATGGCGAAGTGCAGCGTCCGGTTCAGCACGGAGAGCCGCGACTCGTCGCCGGCCTCGATCGCGTCCAGCAGTTCGCGGTGGGCGTCGCGAATGCGGTTCATCGCGGCCTCGTCCATCCGCTCGACGGCGAGGGCGGTGGCGAGCCCCTCGACCTCCGAGCGCAGGAGGTAGAGGTCCTCCACCTCCTGCGGCGACATGTCCTTGACGGTGGCGCCGCGGTGGGACTCGTACTCCAGCGCTCCCTCCGCCTCCAGCAGGCGGAACGCCTCGCGCACGGGCGTCGGACTGACCCCGTATCGTTTGGCCACATCGGTCTGACGGAGGCTCGTGCCGGGCTTGATGACCCCGTCGGCGATCTCCCGGCGCAGGCGTTCGAGGACGTACGCGGTCTTGCTCAACGGGGGGCCGTTCTCCACGGACCCCGCCGGTTCGGGCGATCTTGACATCTTGTTTCCTCCGAGAGTCAACACAGCTATCTAGATAATAGTCTATTGAGTGTCCAGGCGAGCTCATTCCCTGGATCACCCGGAGCGCTCTTCCGATTCCATTGTGGTGAACCCTGCCGAGCCCGGCTCGTTGACGCGGGGCCAGATAGATCACATAGAATATAGTCTAGAGACGGCATCGCTCACAGAACGAGGTCCGCGCATGGTCGACTTCTCCGAGCCGGAGATCTTCACGCTGCTGGCTCAGGCCGGGATTCCCGTGGCGGTGTCGCGACTGGCCGCCGACGCCGACGAGGCCGCCCGCGCCGCCGCCGCGCTCGGCACCCCGCCCGGTACCCCGCTCGTGCTCAAGGCGGGCGGTCTGGAGCACAAGACCGACGACGGCGGTGTCGTCCTCGGCCTGAGCGGCCCCGGCGAGGTGCGGGCCGCCGCCGCCGACCTGCTGTCCCGGCTGGGGGCGCGGGCCCGGCCGCTGATCGTCCAGCGGCAGCACGAGGGCCACGAGATGCTGGCCGGGCTGCGCCGCGAGCCCGGCGTCGGCGCCGTGGTGGTCGTCGGGACGGGCGGCATCCACACCGAGGTCGTCGCCGACGCGGTGGACGCGCTCGTCCCGCTCGACCGCGCCGCCGCCGAGGACCTCGTGCGCCGCCACCCCCTCCACCGCCTCCTCGCGGGGCACCGCGGCTCCCCGGCGCTGGACGTCCCCGCGCTGGCCGGCCTCCTCGTCGCGCTGTCCGAGCTGGCCGAACGGCGTCCCGACATCGGCGAACTCGACCTTAACCCGGTGCTGATGGGCCGCCTCGGCGAGGGCGTGATCGCCGTCGACGCCCGCATGGCCACGGTCGACGCGCCGCCCGCCCGCCCGGCGAGGGCCGGGCCCGGCGGACCGGCGCGCCTGGACCCGCTGCTGCGCCCCCGGCACGTCGCGGTCGTCGGCGTCTCCGACGACCCCGCGAAGACCGGCGCGCGGATCTACCGCTACCTGACCGAGAAGGGCTTCACCGGACGGGTCGACGCCGTCCACCCGGCGGGCGGCGAGATCGGCGGACGCCCGCGCTACCGGAGCCTCGCCGAGGTCCCCGGCGCCCCCGACCTGGTCAGCATCGCCGTCCCGGCCAAGGCCGTGCCCGGCGTCGCCCGGGAAGCGGCGGCCCTGGGCGTCGGCGCCGCGATCGTGCACAGCTCGGGCTTCGCCGAGACGGGCGCGGACGGCGAGCGGCTCCAGCGCGAGGTCGCCGCGATCTTCCACGACGCGGGCATCCCGCTGGCGGGCCCGAACTCGATGGGCGTGGTCGTCCCGGAGACGGGGATGGCGGCGTCGCTGTCCGGCGCGCTGGAGGCGGGCGAGCTGGCGGCGGGCGGGGTCGCGCTGATCAGCGGCTCGGGCGCGCTCGGCAGCTGCGTCGCGTCCCGGCTGATGGAGCAGGGCGTCGGGCTGTCGCGCTGGGTGCACCTCGGCAACGAGGCCGACCTGGACGTCGCCGCCTACCTGGAGTGGCTCGCGCACGACCCGAAGACCGAGGTCGTCGGCATGCTGCTGGAGAACGTCACCGACGGCGACCGGCTGATCCGCGCCGGACGGGAGCTGGCCGCCCGCGGCAAGCCGCTGTTCGCCTTCAACATGGTCAGGTCCCAGGGGGCGCGGGCGGCGACCCGCAGCCACACCGGCGCGCTGGTCGGGTCGCACCGGCTGCGCGCCGCCGTCCTGGACGCCGCGTCCGCCACCCGGGTGCCGACCCTCCGGGTGCTGCAGGACGCGCTCATCCTCGCCGCGTCCGGCGGGCTGCCGCGCGGGAACCGGCTGCTGGCCGTCGCGGCGTCCGGCGGCGCCTGCACGATCATCGCGGACGGCGCCGAGGCGGGCGGCATCGCGCTGCCCCCGTTCCCGGACGGCGTCCGGGAACGCGTCGCGGGCGTGCTGCCCGACTTCGTCGCCCCCGTCAACCCGCTCGACATGAGCGCGCAGATCATCGGCCGGCCCGAGGTGCTCGGCGAGGTGCTGGAGCACGCCCTGGACGACTCCCGCTACGACGCCGCGCTGGTGCAGCTCACCACCAACGCCGACCCCGGCGCCGAGCTGACCGCGAAGGTGGTCGTGGCAGTCCGGCAGCGGATCTCGATCCCGCTGTACGTGGCCCGCTTCGGCGCCGAGTCGCTGGCGCCCGCGGGGATGGCGACGTACGCCGCCGCCGGGATCCCGGTGCTGGACGCCCCCGACCGCACGATGGACGCCCTGGTCGCGGTGGTGCGCGCGGCAGGCAAGCTCAGGGAGGGCTCATGGAGTTCACACTGACGCCGGAGCAGCGCGCCCTGCGCGACTCGGCCCGGCGGCTCGCCGAGGACCGGTTCGCCGCGAAGGCGTTCCAGCGCAGCGGGTTCGCCTGGGACAGCGCGCGCGACCTCGCCGCCGCCGGGTTCACCGGGATCATGATCGACGAGAGCGACGGCGGCCAGGGCGGCACGCTGCTCGACGCCGTGCTCGTCATGGAGGCCGTCAGCAAGGTGTGCCCGCACAGCGGGGACGCGGTGCAGGCCACCAACTTCGGCGCCATCCGGCAGGTCGCCATGCTGGGCTCGGCGAAGCTGAAGGCCGAGCTGCTGCCGCGGCTGCTGTCCGGCGAGGCGCTGATCTCGGCCGGGATGAGCGAGCCGGGCGCCGGTTCGGCGCTGACCGAGATGCGCACGACCGCCCGCTATGACGGCGACGAGGTGGTGCTCGACGGCCAGAAATGCTGGACGTCGCACGGCCCCGAGGCCACCCACCTCGTGTTGTGGTGCCGGTTCGGGCCGTCCAGCCGGGACATCGGCGCGGTCGTCGTCCCCGCCGACGCGCCGGGCTTCACGCGCGGGGCGACCGAGCACTACATGTCCGGCGAGCCGCACTGCATGTCGTACCTGGACGGGTGCAGGGTGCCCCGGCACAACGTCCTCGCCGACCGCGACGCGCTGCGCCGCCTGATGACCGTCTTCGGGATCGAGCGGGTCGGGAACGCCGTCCGGGCGCTGGCGCTGGCGCAGTCGGCGTTCGAGCGGGCGGTGGAGCACGCCAAGACCCGTGAGCAGTTCGGACGTCCGCTGTGCGAGTTCCAGGGGCTGCAGTGGAAGTTCGCCGACATGTACGTCCAGCTCGAAGCCGCCCGCCTGCTGGTCTACCGCGCGGCCGCCGGGGCGGCGGCCGGGCCGCCGGACCCGATGGAGGCGACGACGGCGAAGCTCTACGCCAACGAGGCGGCGTTCCGGGTGGCCAACGACGCGCTGCAGACGCTCGGCGCGTCCGGGTACTCGACCGAGCTGCCGCTGGAGTACCTGGTCCGCCGGATCCGCGGCTGGATGATCGCGGGCGGGACGGTGGAGATGCTCCGCAACCGGCTCGCCGAGGGCATCTTCGACCGGCGCTTCAGCCAGCGCGTGCCGTCATGACGGCGCAGGCGGCGGACGCCAAGGGCGCCACCTGGGAGATCGCCCGGTGGACGGCCTCGGTCGCGGACGGGCCGCTGCCGCCGGACGTCGCGCACGCGGCCCGGCGGCTGATGGTCGACTACCTCGCGGCGGCCGTGGTCGGCGCCACCTTCCCGGTCGCCGCGACGGTGCGCCGCCACGTGCTGGACGCCTATCCCGGCGTGCAGGCGACGATCGTGGGCGAGGGGCCCGCGACGGCCGCTGGGGCGGCGCTGGCCAACGGCACGGCCGCGCACGCGCTCGAACTGGACGACGGCTACACGCCGGGCGCGTCCCATCCCAGCTCGTCCACGCTGCCCGCCGTGCTGGCGCTGGCCGAGCAGGAGCGCTCCGAGCCCGCCCGGACGCTCGCTGCGGTCGCCGTGGCCGTCGAGGTGGCGTGCCGGGTCGCGGCCGCCGCGCACCCGGCGACCTGGCGGCGCGGGTTCCACAACACGCCCCTGGCCGGGGTCTTCGGCGCGGCGGCCGGCTGCTCGGTGCTGCTGCGCCTGCCTCCGGCGGACGTCGCGAGTGCCCTCGGGCTGGCCGGTTCGCACGCCGGTGGCCTGTCGGAGTTCCTGCTGCACGGCTCGCCCGTCAAGCGGCTGCACGCGGGGATGGCGGCCCGCGACGGCCTGTTGTGCGCGCTCCTCGCGGCCGAGGGACTCGACGGGCCGCCCACGGTCCTCGAAGGCCCGGAAGGCTATTTCGCCGCCTTCGCCCAGAACGAATGGGACCCGGATGTGCTGCTCGGCGGCCTGGGCGAGCGATGGGCCATGCGGCGGACGTCCGTCAAGCCGTATCCGTGCTGCCGGCACGTCCACGGCGCCGTGGACGCCGTGCTGAAGCTCCGCGCCGAACACGTACTCCCCCCTGACACCGTCACCGCCGTCGAGGTGGAGACGTACTCGGTCGCCGCCCACTACGACGGCACCGACGTGGGGACGCTGCTCGGCGCGCAGATGAGCATGCCGTACGCGGTCGCGGCGGCGCTCTGCGACGGCGAGCTGGGCCTCGCGCAGTTCTCCGCCGAGCGCCGCGCCGCGCCCGACGTGACCCGCCTGATGGCGGCGGTCCAGGTCAGGGCCGACGAGGAGCTCGACGTGCGCTACCCCGCGCAGCGTCCGACCGCCGTACGAATCCGCCGGGACGGGAGCCCTGACCTGCACCTGCGCGTCGACCAGCCCTACGGCGAGCCGTCCAACCCCCTGGACGACGACGCCCTGGACGCGAAGTTCCGCGCCCTGTGCGGGCCCGTGCTGGGACAGGCCAGGTCCGAGGAGGTGCTGCGCGCAGCCTGGGCGTTCACCGACCTCGCCCCCCTGACCCACGGCCTCGGATCCCTCGGAGGACCTGCATGACCGACACCCCGCCCCCCGAAACCCTCCGCATAGGCACGGACATAGGCGGCACCTTCACCGACTTCGTCGTCCTGGACGCGGACACAGGCCAGATCACCCTGGAGAAGCGCCTCACGACACCGGACGATCCGTCCCGCGCCGTGGTGGACGGCATCGACGTGCTCCGCGCCGCGCGTCCCGGCCTGCTGGAGCGGACGGAGATCCTCGCCCACGGCACCACCCTGGTGATCAACGCCCTGATCGAGCGCACCGGTGGCACGACCGCGCTCCTCACGACCGAGGGCTTCGAGGACGTGCTGGAGATCCGCCGCGAGGTCCGCTACGACGCCTACGACCTGGAGCTGGCGTTCCCGCGCCCGCTGGTGCCCCGGCGGCTGCGGCGCGGCGTCCGGGAGCGGCTGCACGCCAGCGGCCGGGAACTCGTCCCGGTCGACACCGGCCAGGTCGGCGCCATCGTGGACGAGTTCGCAGCTGAGAACGTCGAGTCGGTGGCGATCTGCCTGCTGCACTCCTACGCGGACGGCGACCACGAGCGGGAGGTGGCGCGGATTGTCCGGGAACGCCGTCCCGACCTGTGGGTGTCGCTGTCGTCCGAGGTGCTCCCGGAGGTGCGCGAGTACGAGCGGACGAGCACGACGGTCGCGAACGCCTACGTCCAGCCGCTGCTGGCGGGCTACCTGCGACGGCTCCGCTCGGCGCTGGACGAGCGCGGCTTCGCCGGGAACTTCTACGTCATGCAGTCCACCGGCGGCGTCATCCCGCTGGAGGTCGCGAGGACGTTCCCGGTCCGCGTCGTGGAGTCCGGACCGGCCGGGGGAGTGATGGCCGCCGCCAGGATCGGCGCGCGGGCCGGGATCAGCGACCTGCTCGCCTTCGACATGGGCGGCACGACCGCGAAGGTCGCCGCGGTCGTCAACGGCCAAGCAGCGCTGACCCACGACTACGAGGTCGCCCGCACCGCCCATTTCCGTCCAGGCTCCGGCATCCCGGTCTGCACGCCGGTGCTCGACCTGCTGGAGATCGGCACCGGCGGCGGCAGCATCGCGCACATCGACAGCCTCGGCCTCATCAAGGTCGGCCCGCGCTCGGCGGGCTCGGTGCCCGGACCCGCGGCGTACGGGCGCGGCGGCGACCAGCCGACCGTGACGGACGCCGACCTCGTCCTCGGCCACCTCGACCCGGACCACTTCCTCGGCGGCGAGATGCCGCTGCGCGCCGACCTCGCCGCCGCCGCGGTCGCCGCGCTCGGTGAACCGCTCGGGCTCGATGCCGTCGCGACCGCGCACGCGATCCGGGAGGCGGCGCAGGAGTCGATGGTGGCCGCCGCCCGCGTCCATCTCGCGGAGCTAGGCGTGGAGCCGTCCCGGCTGCCGGTCGTCGCCTACGGCGGGGCCGGGCCGGTGCACGTGGTCGGGCTGGCGCGGAAGCTGGGCGCGCCGCGCGTGCTGATCCCGCCCGCCGCCGGGGTGATGTCCGCGCTCGGCCTCATCCTCGCGCCCGCCACCTTCGAGACGTCGCAGACCTACAAGGTGAAGACGGACCGGCTCGACCTCGACCTGATGGACGACCTGTTCCGCCAGATGGAGAAGTCGGCCGCGCAGTTCCTCCCGGGCGGCGACGCCGGACGCGTCACCTGCACCCGCTGGGCAGACATGCGTTACGTGGGCCAGGGGTTCGAGGTCAGCGTCGGGCTGCCGGGCGGCGACGACTGGCGGTCCCTGTCCGCGGACGAGGTGACCGCGCAGTTCAAGTCCGCGTACGAGAGCCGCTACAGCCGCTCGTACGACGACGTGGCCGTCGAGACGATGAACCTGCGCCTGCGCGCCACCCTCGACGGCGACGGCACCGTCCGCCTCCCGACGCCCGCCACCACCGGACGCACGGTGTCGGAAGCGCTGAAAGGCCACCGCGACGTGCACCTCCCCGGCGGGACGGTCCGCTGCCCGGTGTACGACCGGGCGCTGCTGGAGCCCGGGATGACCGTGGCCGGGCCCGCCCTCGTCCAGGAGCGGGAGACGACCACCGTCCTCGACCGGGACGCCACCGCCGCCATCGGCGACCTCGGCATCATCAGCATCGATCTGAAGGGGGCGTGACCGTGCCGGATCCCGTCCGCGTGGAGACCTCGTGGCGGCGGCTGCAGAGCATCACCGACGAGGCCGCGACGGCGCTGGTGCGCGCGTCGTTCTCCAGCGTCATCCGCGACTTCCTCGACTACGCCTGCGTCGTGTTCGACGGCGCGGGGACGATGCTCGTCCATTCGTCGCGGTCGACGCCCGGCCTGCTGGGCGTGCTGCCGTTCGTGGTGCCGAACGCGATGGCCGAGTACCCGATGGAGACGCTGCGGCCCGGCGACGTCCTGATCCTGAACGACCCGTGGACGGGCAGCGGCCACCTGATCGACATCACCGTCCTCGCGCCGGTCTTCCACCGGGACCGGCCGGCCGGGTACGTCGCGTGCTCCGCCCACCACCTCAACGTCGGCGGGCGGCACGCCACGATCGAGAGCCGCGACCTGTACGAGGAGGGCCTGAAGATCCCGCTCACGCTCCTCTACGAGCGGGGCGAGCCGACGATGGTGTTCGACTTCCTCCGCGCCAACGTCCGCGAGCCGGACAAGGTCATCGGGGACCTGCGCGCCCAGGTCTCCGCGAACGCGCTCATGGCGGAGCGGGTCGCCGCGTTCATGGCCGAGAACGACCTGGCGGCGCTGGAGCCGCTGAGCGCCGAGATCACCGGCCGGTCGGAGGCGAGCATGCGCGCCGCCATCACGGCGCTCCCGGACGGCGCGGCGTCCAGCGAGATCTCCCTCGACATCCCCGGCCTGGCCGACCCGGTGCGGGTCGTCCTGCGCCTCACCATCGCGGGGGACGAGCTGACCCTCGACTACTCCGGCACGACCGCCCAGGTGCCGAGGGCCGTGAACGTCACCCTCAACATGACCCGCTCGTACTCCTTCTACATCCTCAAATGCCTGCTGGACCCGCTCGTGCCCAACAACGGCGGCTCGCTGCGCCCGGTCCGGATCGTGGCGCCGGAGGGCAGCGTGCTGAACCCGTACCGGCCGGCCGCGACCTGGGGCCGGACGATGATCGCGCACATGCTGCCCGAGCTGATCATGGAGGCGCTCAGCGGGATCGTCCCGGACCGGATCCTTGCGCCGTCCGGCGCCACCCCGCTCGCCTACTGCAACCTCGTGGGGGAGCGCGCGGACGGCGGCACGTTCTTCACCATCGTCACCATGCACGGCGGCATGGGCGCGCTCGCCACGCAGGACGGCCTGAGCTGCATCTCCTTCCCCGCCAACTGCGCGAACATCCCGGTCGAGATCATCGAGAGCGACGCGCCCCTGCTGATCCGCCGCAAGTCGCTGCTGCCCGGCTCGGGCGGACGCGGCAGATATCGCGGCGGCCTGGGCCAGCGGGTGGAGATCGAGGTCCTCGGCGGCGACCTCGGCCCGCGCGGGACGGTCCTGGCCGGGCTGCGCGGCGGACGGCTCGGCGTCCCGGTGCGGGGCGCGCTCGGCGGCGAGGGAAGCTTCGCGGCCCGGGTCGAGCTGAACGGGACGCAGATCGGCATCGGCAGCCAGGTCACCCTGGGTCCCGGTGACGTCCTGGCCTTCGAGCTGCCCGGAGGCGGCGGCTACGGTGACCCGGAAGAGCGGGACCCGCGCCTCATCGCGGCGGACCTGGCCGACGGCCTCGTCCCAGCGGAGTGACGATGGCCGCGACCGACACACTGATCGCCTGGGCACGCGACCCGGCGACGACGCCCCCGCCGCCCGTCCTGGACCGGATGCGGCTCGCCCTGCTCGACACGCTCGCCGCGCAGATCGCCGGGCTGTCCGCGGACGGCGCGCGCCAGGTCGCGGGCCTGGTGACCCATTGGGGCGGACGGCCCGAGGCCACGGTTCACGCCACGGGAGAGCGCGTCCCGCGCCACCTCGCCGCGCTGGCCAACGCGACCTGCGCCCGCGCGTGGGACCTCGACGACGTCCTCGAACACGCCTTCTGCCACGTCAGCGGGAGCGTCGTGCCCGCCGCGCTGGCCGTCACGGAGGCGGTGGAGGCGGCCGGCCGCCGGACGGTGAGCGGCCGCGAGTTCCTGACCGCCATCGCCATCGGCGCGGAGGCGGTGTGCCGGATGGCGCTGGCGCCGCGCGAGTCGTTCACCGTCACCGGCGCGTCCAGGACGTACGAGTGCGGAACGTTCGGCGCCGCCCTGACGTCCGCCCGCCTCATGGGATTGTCCGGGGAACGGACCCGCCACGCGATGGGGATCGCGCTGTCGATGCTCTGCGGGAAGCAGCAGGCGTTCCTGGCCGGGGCGCACACGGTGAGCCTTGGGCAGGGCCTGTCCGCGCAGGCCGGTGTGCTGGCGGCGGTGATGGCCGAACGCGGCATCACCGGAGCCGCCCCGGACATCGACGTCCTGGAGGGCAGGTTCGGCTACTACTTCACCAACCACCGGGGCCGGTACGACCCGGACGAGATAACCACGGGCCTGGGCACCGAATGGCGCGTCCTGGAGTCGAGCATCAAGCCGCTGTACCCGTGCTGCAAGTTCACGCACACCTCCATCGCGGCGACCCTCGACGCGATACGGGACCTGGACGGCGCGACCGGCCGGATCGAGGCGATCGAGGTGGACGTCACCGACCGCGAGGCGTACGACCTGGCCTGCGCGCCCGACGGCGCGAAACGTCGCCCGTCCACGCAGGCCGCGGCCCAGTTCAGCATGCCGTACGCGGTGGCGGTGGCCGCCGTGCACGGCCGCGTCGGCCCCGAGCACTTCGTCCCGGCGGCGCTGGACGACCCGCGCGTCCTGGACGTCGCCGACCGCGTGGTCATCAAGCCCGACCTGGACGGAGAGCGGCCGGCGAACCGGGGCGCGCTGCCCATGCCGGCGCACGTCACGGTCAGGCTGCGCGACGGCGAAGCGATCACCAAGCGGGCGACGGTGGTGAAGGGCCACCCGCGAGCACCGATGGACTTCGCGGACGTGGCGGCGAAGTTCCGCGACTGCGCCGCCTTCGCGCTGCCCGCCTGGGACGGGACGGAGGCGGCGATCGAGTCGGTCCGCGCGGTGCCGTCGCTGCCGTCGATGAGCGCCCTCACCGGCGTCCTTCCCCACGGCCCTGTCTAGAACGCTCAATTTTCTATACTATATTCTCTGTTTGCTTCGGCTTCGGATACGGAGGTGCGTCGCGGTGCGGATGCAACTGGCCACGGCGATCGCGAAGGCACTGGAGTCGGCGGGCACGGAGTTCTGCTTCGGCTACAACGGCCACGGCAACTGGAAGCTCCTCGACTCGCTCGTCCACGAGACCCGGATCCGCACCATCGCCGCCCGCAGCGAGGACCACGCCGTCCACATGGCGGACTGCTACTGGCGCAGCCGCCGCGAGCCCCCCATGGCGGTCGTCACCACGTCGGTCGGGCCTGGCAGCGCCAACATCACCCCGGCGGTCGCGTCCGCGTTCTTCGACTCGTCCGCGCTGCTCGTGCTGGCGGGCGGGGGAGCCACGCAGTGGTACGGACGCGGCGGCATCGAGGAGGTCTACCGCTACGGCCCCGAGGAGTGGCCCCTCACCCTCAAGCCGCTGACGAAGGCGTCGTTCAGCGTCACGCGTCCCGACAACGCGCTGGAGATGGTGCTCCGCGCCTACAAGACCGCGATCACCGGCCGTCCCGGCCCGGTAGTCGTGCAGCTCCCGTTCGACATCCAGCACACCGAGATCGAGCTGCGCGGCATCCCCGACCTGGCCCGATGGACGCGCATCGCCCGCCCGGGCCCCGACCCGCAGGCCCTCGACGAGGCCGCCGACCTGATCGCGTCCGCCGAGCGCCCGCTCCTGTCGGTCAGCAGCGGCATCCACAACGCACGGGCTTGGAAGGAGCTGGCCGACCTGGCCGAACGCTTCTCCATCCCGGTCGAGACGGCGACGCCCGGCAAGGGCGCGATCCCCGAGGACCACCCGCTCTCACTCGGCTGCGTCGGACGCGCCGGAACCCTCCAGGCCAACCAGGCGGCCCGCGAATGCGACGTCCTCATCGGCGTCGGCACCAGGTTCGGCGACATCGACACCGGCGGCTGGACGCTGCACGACATCCCGGGCTCGACCAAGCTCGTCCACATCGACATCGACGACGGCGAACTGGCCCGCGTCTACCCGACCGACGTCGCGATCGTCTCCGACGCCCGGACGGCCCTTCTCGGCCTCGCCACCGCCCTGGAGCCGCGCCCCCAGGCCGACCGCACGGCCTGGCTGGAGCACCTCGGGCAACTCCGCGACAAATGGGAGGCGGAGGTCGCGCCGCTCCGCACCTCGGACGCCGCCCCGATGGGCTACGCGCGCGTGTTCTCCGACCTGTCGGACGTCGTCGCCGAACAGGCCCCGGACGCCACCGTCCTGTTCGACACCGGCCACTCCCTCTCATTCGGGCCGCCGTTCCTGCGCGCGTTGAGCCGCCACTACATCCACTCCGGCTTCTTCCACCGCATGGGCTGGACGCTTCCGGGCGCAGTGGGCGCCGCGCTCGCCCGCCCCGACAAACCCACCATCGCCATCCTCGGTGACGGTTCGTTCACGATGACCGGCTCGGCCCTGCTCACGGCCGTCGAACAGGGCGTCCCCATCGTCGTGGTCGTGCTCAGCAACGGCACGCTCCAGATCGAGCGCGAGCAGATGCTGAGGATCTACGGCCGCCACTCGCTCACCGACTACGTCGACGAGGCCGACGGGAAGCGGCACGAGATCGACTTCGCGGACTGGGCCCGGGTGATGGGCGCGCAGGGCGTCCGCGTCCGCGCGCCCGGGGAGATCAAGGACGCGCTCCGCAAGGCCCTGGACAGCGGCGCCCCCACGGTCATCGACGTGGACATCGACCCGGAGAGCGAGGGCTACCGGGCCGTCCACTACCGGTACCCGTCCGACTTCGCCGAGCGCGGCCTCGCGCACCCGCCCGTCTGATGGCCGGCCCCCGGGAACCGGCCACCCTGACCGAGCGGATGCTCGGCTTCGCGCTCGGCCACCCCTCCGCCGACGTCCCCGGCGAGGTGCTCGACTGGACGTCCCTCCGCTTCACCGACACCGTCGGAGTGGCCCTGGCCTGCGCCGGACGGGGCCTGGCCACGGCGGCCGCGCGGCTGGCGCTGGAGGAGCCCGCCCCCGGCCCCGCCTCGATATGGGCCTCGGGCGGACGGCGTTCCCGCGCCACCGACGCCTGCTTCGCCAACGGCATGCTCGCGCACGGCATGGACTACGACGACACGCACACCGCCTCGATGATCCATCCGAGCGTGGTGATCGTCCCCACCGCGCTCGCGGTCGGCGAGGAGACCGGCGCGTCCGGCCGGGACGTCCTGGCCGCAGCCACCATCGGCTACGAGCTGGCCGCCCGCCTGGGCACCCTGGCACCAGGCAAGCCGCTCCAGCAACGCGGCTTCCACCCGACCTCCGTCCTAGGCATCATCCCGGCCACCGCAGTCGCCGCCCGGCTGCTCGGCCTCTCCATGACGGAGGCCGTCAGCGCCGCCGGGCTCGCCGGGAGCATGGCTGCAGGCTTGATGGAGTTCTTCTCGGACGGCTCCGACGCCAAGCAGATGCATCCGGGCTGGGCGGCCAAGGGCGCGGTGACCGCCGCGAAGCTCGCCCGGCACGGCGCCACGGGCCCGGCCACCGTCCTGGAGGGCCCGGCGGGTCTGCTCAAGGCGTTCGCGGCCGTCGAGGTGAAGTCCACGGCCTCCGCCTTTTCCGGCCTAGGCGAGCAGTGGACGGGGACCACCGTCTCCACCAAGCCCTATCCGGCCGGACACTGCATCCACGCCAGCGTCGACGCCTGGCGCACACTCCGCGACCGCCTGGCCCTACGCCCCGAAGACGTCCGCCGGTTCACGGCACTGGTCCCGTCCGCATATCTGCACCTGGTCTGCGAGCCCCTCGCTGACAAGCACACGCCGCGTACCGTCTACGACGCCCGGTTCAGCCTCCCCTTCGCCATGGCCCTCACGGTCGTCGACGGCGTACTCGGCGTGGACAGCTTCCGTCCCGAGCGCCTGTCCGACCCCGCCGTCCTGGACGTCGCCCGCCGCGTCGACTACGAGGTCGTGGAGTACGCCGAATACCCGGCCGCGTTCCCCGGCGGCGTCCGCGTCGAGCTGGACGACGGCACCCGCCACGAGGAGCACCTCCACCACAACATCGGAAGCCCCGGCAACCCGATGCCCCCGGAGGACGTGGATGCCAAGTTCCGCGACTGCGTCCGCGACGTGACCGGCACGAAGGAGGCCGAGCGCCTGCTGGACGCCCTCCGAGGTCTGGCGACGGCCCCGTCCCTCGCTGAGTTCACCGCCGCCATGTCCGCCGCCGACGCCCTAGGGAGCCCGAGATGAGCCCGCCGCCCCGGACCGTCGTCCCCGACCGGCACAGCATGATCATCGCAGGCCGGGCCGTCCCCGCCTGGTCGGGAGAGTGGCTGACCACCTACGACCCGTCCACCGGAGAACCCCTCGCCGAGGTCCCCCGCGGCGCCGCCGCCGACGTGGACGCCGCGGTGACCTCCGCGCACCAGGCGTACCGCGCACCGGAATGGTCGCGCCGCAAGCCGCACGAGCGGGCCCGCGCCCTCGCCCGCCTAGGCCGCCTCCTCCTCGACGACGTGGACCAGCTCGCGATGCTGGAGACCCTCGACTCCGGCAAGCCGATCAGCCAGGGCAAACGGGACGTCGAACTGGCCGCCCGCTACTTCGAGTACTACGCCGGGATCTGCGACAAGATCGAGGGAAGCCACCTCCCCCTCGACGCCGAACACATGGCCGTCACCACCAAGGAGCCGTACGGCGTGGTGGGCGTCATCGTCCCGTGGAACGCCCCGCTGAACCAGGCCGCCCGCGCCGCCGCCCCCGCCCTGACGGTCGGCAACGCAGTGGTGCTCAAACCGGCCGAAGAGACCCCGCTGACCGCCGTCCGCCTAGGCAAACTGGCCCTGGAGGCCGGGCTCCCACCCGGCATCCTGAACGTCGTCACCGGCCTAGGCGAAGAGGCAGGCCAAGCCCTGGTCGAGCACCCCCTCGTCCGCCGCATCTCCTTCACAGGCTCGGTCGAAACAGGGCGCCTGGTCGCGAAAACCGCCGCCGACCGCATCGTCCCCGTAGGCCTGGAACTCGGCGGCAAATCGGCGAACATCATCTTCCCCGACGCCGACATGGACGCCGTCGCCGCCAGCGTCCTGCGCACCATGACCCACAACGCGGGCCAGATCTGCTCCGCCGCGACCCGCCTACTCGTCCATGCCGACGCTCTAGACGACGTGCTAGACCGCATAGCCACCGCCCTGGCCAAAGTGACAGTCGGGCCAGGCATGCGAGACCCGATGCTGGGCCCGCTGATCTCCCAGACCCAACTAGACCGCGTCCTCGGCTACATCGACATCGGCACCCAAGAGGGGGCCGCCACCGTGACCGGTGGAAGCCGCTACACCGACGACGACCTGGTCCGAGGCTATTTCGTCCAGCCCACCGTGTTCACGGACGTAAGCCCGAACATGCGGATCGCCAACGAAGAGATATTCGGCCCGGTCGTCTGCGTCCTACCGTTCACCACCGACGACGAGGCACTCGAAATCGCCAACGGCACCGACTACGGCCTCGCCGCCGGCGTCTACACCCGCGACATAGGCCGCGCACTCGCCCTGTCCCGCCGCCTAGAGGCAGGCCAGGTATTCATCAACGAGTACCAGGCCGGAGGCGTCGAAACCCCGTTCGGCGGCTACAAGCACAGCGGCTGGGGCAGGGAGAAAGGTCTGGCCGCCATCGACCACTACTCCCAACTCAAAACCACGATCATCCGCCTGTAACCAGACCTCACCAGTCTCCAACTTGCCGCTCGTACTGAATCTCCAGGTGATCCCATTCGACGCAGGGAGCCACCCAGGCATGATCGGCTCCTTCGTCATCATGACCTTCGCTGAGGCGATCGGGCCTCGACGCGGGCGTCGGCGTGCGGGACAGCAAAGCGCCGCATGGGGGCCACCCCACCCTCACCCCGCAGGCGTGGGCAATTCTCATCGTTCAGGTGCAATCTGGACGCTACGACCGATAGTCGACATACGGCGGGGAGGTGCGCCGAGCTATGGCCATCAGTGACATGGCATCTGTCGCATGGCGCAAGAGCAGCCACAGCGGTAGCAACGGCAACTGTGTCGAGGTCGCCGATCTGACCCTGAGCCTCGGCGTGCGGGACAGCAAAGCCCCCGACGCCGGGCACTTCACCTTCAACCCGCAGGCATGGGGCGCTTTCGTCACCGAGGCGAAGGCCGGCCGGTACGACCGAGGCGCGACATGACGACACCGGGCCCGGCAAGCGCGACATGGCGGAAGAGCGTTCGCAGTAGCAGCACCGGCCAGTGCGTAGAAGTCGCCACCTTGGACGCGAGCATCGCCGTCCGAGACAGCAAGGCGCCGCACAAGGCCCACCTCACCCTCACCCCGCAAGCGTGGGTCGCCTTCATCGCCCAAGCCCGAGCCGGCCGCTACGACCAGGGATGACTAGCCCAGATCTTTCCAGCGCGGGCTGGCGCACCAGCAGGCACAGCCAGCAGGACGGTGCGTGCGTGGAGATCGCTCCCGTCAATGGCGCGGTGGCGATGAGGGACAGCAAGGACCCGCACGGGCCGGTACTGCTCGTTCCGCGCTCCGCCTGGCAGGCATTCAGCCGCAGCATCAAGCAGGGCGAACACGGCGTCTAGCGCGCCTTCTTTGCGCAGAGTCTCGCCGGAGCGCTCAGACGGGAGCTTGCCTGCTTCACTGATCGCTGCGGCAGCGTAAGACCAGCGACTCGTGCCAGAGCCTTGACGATGCAGCCGATGGAGCGGACGCTTGACGAAGCTGCATGCAAGTCGACGCATGTGCCCGATCTGGGGTCGACATGACTCTGGAGTTCTACGGCAAGGACGACACCAGCAGGAACCAGGGTTCTCCCGCTGTCTTCGTGGACCATGCCAGAGGCGAACTCGTGTTCCAGGGGTGGACGGAGACCGATGCGGCCGTGCTGGCTGAAATCTCTTCCCACAGCCGCACGGCACAACGAGTCGTCGGTGCGAATTCCCGCCCGGATGAAGCCGGTGATCATGAAAGCATTGGAGGCTCTTGATGGGGACCCCGCTGACCAACGAGAGGTTTGAAGACATTCTCGCTGCAGCTGATCATTCAGCGGTCCATCTTGAGTCGCGCGACGCTTACATGGCGGACGCCTCGTTCACGAGTGGCTTGAAACCGGCAACGTGTTCACTGACGCCAATGATTAGTGGTGGATATAACGATCGGCGAGGCGGTCTCAAGAGGGGTCGAGGTACGGAGAGCGCGAATTGTCTCCGAACCGCTCTCTCGCTATAGTCGCTGGCTCTGGGAATGTACGGCCCAGGTTAACCTTGCAGCGGGGGAGCAGGTGCGGTGGCTGCCTCGTCACATGACCGCCGGCCTTGTGACGCCTCCCTCAGACTTCTGGGTGTTTGATTCCGCCGTCCTCGTATGGAATCACTTCAACGGTGACGGCGAATGGGCCGACAACGAGGTGACCACCGACCATGCGCTCATTTCGCAGTGCTCCGCCGCATTCGCGGCCGTGTGGGAGCGGGCGGTCGATCACGGGGACTACCGACCTTCCTGACGCGCTGACATGCACCCTTCATCTTCAGTCCAGCAGGCCAGGGACGCGCTGGCTGCCCGGCTGCGGGAGATCCGTCTGGATTCCGGCCTCTCCGCCCGGGAGGTGGCTTCCATGTGCGGCTGGCACGAGTCCAAGAGCAGCCGAATTCAGAGCGGCAGGCAGGCCATCGCGGATTCCGATATCAAAGCATGGTGCGCAGCATGTGGTGCTGCCGAGCAGGATGTTGCTGAACTCGTCTCGATGAACCGTCAACTCGACTCGGCGTACATCGAGTGGCGGCGTATGCAGCGGGGCGGCCTGAAGCGGCTTCAGGCGGCCGTGATCCCACTGTGGGAGCAGACGTCGAACTTCTGGATCTACGAACCCGGGGTCGTTCCCGGCTTCTTCCAGACACACGGCTATGCCCGCGCATTGCTCACTCGGATAGCCGAGTTCTTCTCGACCCCGGATGATGGCGACGAAGCGGCACTGGCGAGGGTCGAACGTGAGCGGCTGCTCTACACCGGCGACCACCGCTTCGCGGTCGTGATCGAGGAATCTGTGTTGCGCACCAGCATCGGCAATGCCGACCTTATGGCGGGGCAACTCGGCCATCTCCTCGATGTGATGGCACTACCCTCGGTTTCGTTGGGCATAATTCCGTTCACCGTTTTCCGGAGTATGTGGCCGGTCGAAGGTTTCTGGATCCTGGACGGGAAGCAGGTCGTCATGGAGACCGTCTCCGCGAAGATCACAGTGCAACAGACGGGCGAGCTGGACCTGTACCGCAGAACTTTCTCCGAACTGTCCTCGATGGCCGTTCACGGCGAGAGGGCCCGCAACTTGATCACTGCGGCCATCGCCGCCCTATGAGTTCGCACGCAAGTTGCTGCAAGTTGCTGGCGTGGGCGACGGACGACTTTCTACGTTCTTGCCACGAACAGTCAGACCCCGGCGGCGTATGAGCCGCGTCAACCGAACGGGAGGGTGACCCGTGGTCCTCATGGCAGCGCATCCCACGCCGTCCGTCACCGACTTCAAGAGATCGATCAGCCCGGATCTGTTCCGTCGACTCGTGGACCGGATTGTTCACGAAGAGCACATGAGCAGTGAGGACGCCGGCCGCGTCCTGGCACAGGCACTGGCCTTCCTCAAGGCGTGTGCCCTCAACCCTGGTGCAGGACTCGCCCCGTCGCAGGCCGTGGACATCGGATGGCACGCGTTTATCCTCTACACCCGCGAATATGCCGAGTTCTGCCACCGCGTGGCGGGACGCTTCATCCACCACACGCCCAACGATGAGCGCACCTGTGGCGGAACGGCGGACGATGAGAGAGCGTCCATCGGCACCACGGTGGAGGCCATGCGGGCGGCGAGTCTGCCGGTGGACATCGACCTCTGGGCGTCGGCGGGCGACTGCAGCCAGTGTCATCAGGGCTGTCACGACTCCCGAGGCTCGTATAAGCGTGCGGAGGCTTGTGTGGGACGACCTTTCTGAGGCAGCGCGGACGGCTGTTGAGGAACGATGCGGAGCGGTGGTCAAAGCCGAGTCGGCAGAGCGCGGCATCATGCCAGGAGTGGCAGCGAGGCTGCACACCGAAGGCCGAGGCAGCGTCTTCCTCAAGGGCATTCCTGCCAACGACCACGCCGTCCGCCCCTATAGGCGTGAGCGTGCGGCCAACCTGGCGCTCGCGCCAAGCGTCCCGGCTCCGCGGATGCTGTGGTCGGGTGAATGTGGAGGATGGGTCCTGCTGGTGTTTGAATTCATCGATGGGGCCCGGAGCGCCGACCTATCGCCCGCGTCGCCGGATCTGCCCGGTGTGCTCGACGCTCTCTCGCGACTCGGAGGGACGGGCGGCGCTCTTCCGAGCGTCACGATGAACCTTGAGATGCTCCAGGAGAGGGCCACCGCCCTACTGGCCAAGAAGCTCGACGGGCCTCAGTGGGGCGTATACGCCGAGGCGATTGCGGCACTTTCCGTGGAATCGCTGACGGGAGAGATCTTGCTGCACTACGACCTGCACGCCGGGAATCTCCTGACAGCCAGCCAGGAGACCGCGCGCGGCTTCAGAGCCAAAGCCGCACGAGCGGGCCGCACTTGGGTCACCCACCGGGCACGCTGACGGATGCGCGACGGCGAGCGACCCGGTTGCCTGGGCAGGTTCGGGATGCGATTGCTGAGCGGACCGGCGGAATCCGCTTGGTGCAATCGGTCCGTGGCGGGAGCAATGCCGATCTGGCCGTCACCGTGACAGGGGCCTTGGGACGGACTTTTGTCAAGGCTGCTCCGAAGGGCTCACGGAGCGAGGACGGTCGGCAGGTCCGCGCGCTGCGCAGGGAAGCCGCGATCAACCCGTGCGTGCCCGAGTTCGCCCCCCGGCTGTTGTGGACGGTCGAAGCCGGGGGGTGGTTCGCTGTGGGATTCGAGTACATCGAGGGTCGCCACGTGGACTACTCGCCGGGTCATTCCGATCCAGACGCGTTGGCGGAGACGATCCATCGGCTTCAGGCCATTCGATGCCCGGACGCCGTGGTCATGAGGGTTGAACGGCGTTGGGACGCTCTCGCGGACGATGTGTCGTCGCTTGCCGGGGATGCTCTGCTGCACACCGACCTCAACCCGCACAACTTGCTCATCACGGCGGATCAGCGCGTGGTCGTAGTGGATTGGGCGTTCGCGTCCCGAGGCGCTCCGTGGGTGGAGGTCGGCCAGGTCATCCCCTGGTTGATCCACGCAGGCCATGTTCCCAGCGAAGCCGAGCAATGGGCCGCGCAGTTCCCGTCATGGGCGGACGCCGACCCGGTGTCCATCGATCTGTATGCGCATCTGTCGGCAGAACGATGGGCACGTCTCAGTGCCGGCCGTCTCGCTCCACATGTCCCCGCCAATCTCTCGCTCGCCCGGCAATGGGCCTCTCACCGGCAACGGGCAAGAGGACGTGGAGTATGAGCGGCGGACTTTCCGGGAAGGAGTTCGCGGCTCTGGTCCATCCGCATGCCGGCGTGCTGGGCGACGTTCGGCCCACCTCGCGTGGATTCAGTTCGGACCTGACGGCCCTGGTCGAGTGCGAGAAGGGATCGTTTTCGTGAAGGCGGTCCGCAATCGCCTCGGCGGGCGACGTGACTCCCTGCTCAGGGAAGGCGCCATCAACCCGTTCGTCCAGCCGATCTCTCCAGCGGCGGCTGCACCAGGAAGGCACCAGCTGGCGCGAGCAAGTGGAGAAGGTCCGCCAGGCGGAGGCCACCCGGCTGCTTCGGGACACCCGGCTCAACATCGACGCGATCGCCGCCCGCGTCGGCTACTCCGACGTCCGGGCGCTGCGCCGGGCCTTCCACCGCTGGTACGGGCACGCCCCCGCCGACTTCCGCCGGAAACTCCCCGGCCGGTAGCCGCAGCTTCCCCTGGCCTTAAGCGGCCGATGCCGGGCGGGGGCCGGGTGTATCGAGGATGCCGAGGTCAACGGGCTGTGCCGCACCGGTGGGAGCGCCGGGAGCCTAAGAGGACCTTAAGAAAGTCTCAAAGCCGTTGAACCGGGCGTCCGGCCGGACTCGTACGGTCTGCTGACCGTCTGTCCCTCTAGGGCCAACCCTCTAAGACCCGGAGACCCTCGGCCATGGCAGCACCAGGAACCACCGGCGGGTTCAGAAACCTCGTTCGATTTCCCCGGACCGCCCCCGAAACCGATGACGAACGCATCGTCGCGGAGCTGTACCGCGAGTACCGCAGGCCGCTGACGAGCTTCGTCATGCGGCTCACCGCGGGCGACCGGCAGTGGGCCGAGGACGTCGTCCAGGAGACCTTCATCAGGGCGTGGAAGGGCGCGGACCGGCTCGACCGCTCGACCGGATCCCTCATGCCCTGGCTGGCCACGGTCGCCCGGCGTATCGTGATCGATCATCGGCGGTCCCGGGACATCCGGCCGCCCGAGGTCGGCGACGGTGCCCTTGAGCACCTGCCGACCGCGGACCAGATGGACGGTCTCCTGCGCAAGGTCGTCGTGTCGGAGGCGTTGAAGGCGCTGTCGGCTCCCCATCGGGAGGTGTTGACCGAGACCGTGCTGCGCGACCGTTCCGTCAACCAGGCGGCCGAGGTGCTGGGCATTCCGGTGGGGACGGTCAAGTCCCGCGTCTACTACGCGTTGCGCGCGTTGCGCGTCGCTTTGGAGGAAAGGGGGGTGACGGCATGACCTCGCAGATCGAGCACACCGATATCGGCGCTTACGCCCTTGGGCTGCTTGAGGAGGACGATCGCCGCGCCTTCGAGGCGCATCTCGCACAGTGCGACTCGTGCGCGGAGGAGCTCCGCGAGATGAGCGGCATGGCCGAGGCGCTCTCCGGCCTCGGCGAGTTCAGCGACGCCGTCCACGGCCTGGAACGCGAGACCGAGGTCGACGGCGCGAGCGGCGCGACGGAGCCCCCCTCGGAGGCCGAATCGGAGCGGCCTCCGGCCGAGGTGATCGATCTCCTGCGCCGCCAACGGCGTTCCGAGCGCCGCCGGCGGCGTGGGACATACGTGATCGGCGCCGCGGCCGCCGCCGTGCTGATCGGCGCGGGCGTCACCGTGGGCACCGGCCTCCGCGGCGACGGGCTCCCCGGGGGCGGGCACCAGCACGGTCCGGCCCAGGCGCTGGTCGTGTCCGGTGAGCGCCACTCCGGCTCCGATGCCAGGACGGGTGTGAGCGGCCTGGTGGGCTTGAGTTCCGTGGGCTGGGGCACGCACGTCGGGCTGGAGCTGAAGGGCGTCCGCGGCCCCCTCAGGTGCCGGTTGGAGGCGGTGTCCCGCACCGGTGAACGGACGGTCGTCACCGGCTGGCAGGTCCCGGAGAAGGGCTACGGACTGCCCGGCTCGCCGCAACCGCTGATCACCCACGGCGGCACCCCGATCCAGCGTGCGAACCTCGACCGCTTCGAGGTGAAGATCGAGGGCGGAGGGACCCTGCTCACCATCCCGATCTGACCCGGCGTACGGCAGCGCGCCCGGCACGGTCTTCGCACCGTGCCGGGCGTTTCGTTCTCGCGCGCGCCCCCGCGCAGGCGGATGCGACCGCCGGACACGACGAGCCGCGGACGGCGGATCGTCCCACGGACGGAAAGCGGCCGGGGCGTGGAGTGATTCTCCACGCCCCGGCCGCGTTCGCTTGGGAGGCCCTTCGCCTGAGGGCGCCGGTCAGTCGTTGAGCTGCCCGCGGACGGCGCCGCCCGGGAACTCGGTGCTGTGGAGGTTGGCGTACCAGTTGCGCGGGTTCGTCCTGATGCCCTGGACGACGCCGGGATCGACGCCGGTCGCGGTGCCCGACACCGCGAAGATCGTGCTCGGCACGGCGGTGGTGAAGAGGTTGACGGTGACCGGGCCGTTGGTCCCGAACCCGCCGCGGTGGATGTGGGCGAGGCTGGGCGTGACGCCGATCCAGGCCATGGAGAAGCGGACCGAGCCGCCGCCCGCCGAGGACCGGACGGGCGAGGGCCGGACGAAGGCGACCGCCCTGGCGTCCGGGTCGCCGACCGCGGGGCCGCCCTTGACCGGCACCTCCTGGTCACCGGACAGGAAGGCGCGCTTGCCGCCGGTCTTGAGCAGCCTCAGGATGTCGCTCCTGCCGCCGAGCGGCGTGAGCTGGGCGCGGACGGCGCCCTTCGGGTTCTCCGCGGTGTGCAGGTTCACGTACCAGTTGCCCGGGTTGTTCCGGAGGCCGTCCGCGATCGTGGGGTCCGGAACGGTGACGGCGCCCGCCGCCGCCGTCACGGTCGCCGGCATCGCGCTGGTGAACAGCGGCACCGCGACGTCGCCGTTGACACCGGCCCCGCCCCGGTGGATGTGCCCGAGCGTCGGGGCGGTGATGCCGTTCCAGCTCAGGGCGAAGGTCACCCGGTTGCCCTGCACGCGGACGAGGGCGGTGCCGCTCCCGTCCGCGTCGCCCGCGGAGGCCGGGACCTCGTTGGCGCCCGAGAGCCTGGCCGCCAGGAAGACCGCCTTGCCGCGTCCCCTGCTCGGCGCGCCGTTGCCCTGGGACGGGGTCTCCTGCCCCTGGCCGGTCTGCGGCTGTGAGGTTCGCGCGCCCGGGGCGGGGCCGCCTGACGGTGCGGCCGACGGATCGGCGGGCGGGGCGCCGGTCGGTGCGGGCGCACCATGACCGGCCCCGTGCTCCTGACCTGGTGCCGGGGTGGCGGCGGTGCCGGGCGTCGTGGGGTGGGCCGCGTGCGCCGGGACGGCCCCCAGCAGCGTCAGCGAGATCGCAGTGATCGGCAGCGAGATGAGGCTCTTGCGCATTAGTCGATCCCTTCCTGGTGAGTGAACGTGTGTGTCCGACTGAGGATCGACCCGGTGTACGACGAGATCTTCGGGGCCGGTTCAGTAAAAGAAAAAAGAATCTGATTGAACCCGGCCCGGCGTACTCAACGTGTAGCGGGATGGTACGCATCACTCACCCCCCATTTCCTAGGGAGTATTCTCATGCGCTCACGCATTGTTCTGCTCGGTGTGATCGCCGTCATCGGGCTCGCCGGATGCGGCGGCGGGTCCGGGAAGGAGAGCGCCGGATCCGAGCAGGCGGCGAAGAAGGTCGGCGAGGCCGCGGGCATAAGAGTCGGCCAGTCCGATCTCGGGCCGATCATCACCGACCGGTCGGGACGAAGCCTGTACGCGTTCACCAAGGACAAGGCCGGGACGAGTGTCTGCGAGGGTGAGTGCATCGCCACGTGGCCCGCGCTCGCGGGCAAGGTGAAGGTCACCCTCGGTGAAGGCGTCGAGCGGTCGCTGGTAAAGCACTATCAGCGGTCGGAAGGCACCTTCCAGGCCACCTATGGTGATTGGCCTCTCTACTACTACGCGGGTGACGCGCAGCCGGGCGACCTCGACGGTCAGGGCGTCGACGGCGAATGGTTCGTCGTCGGCGTCGACGGCAAGCTCATCAAGCGCGAGGCGTGAGGCGCGAAACGTAATGTCCGGGCCGGGCGGGTCCGTCGCGTCGCACGGATCCGCCCGATTTCACAGGCCATTCTGGACGCGACCGGAATTCGGTTTCGATTCGGCCGTACCGGTGCGCTGGACGACGTGGCGCCGCGCGTCCGTCAGGTGGGGATGCTCAGCAGGTCTCCGACGCCGTCGGCCCGCACGACGAGGCGTTCCAGGTCGGCGCGCGGGATCGCGATTCCGCCGTGCACCTGGAGGTGGTCGGGCGAGCCGAGCGCGCCGTACCCCCGCGCCGGGACCGCCCAGCCGGTCACCTCGCTCTCCTCGCCCTTGGTGGAGACGGCGATGAGGCGGCAGGTGAGCGGGCCCTTCAGGTTGCCGAGGTCGAGGGCCACATGCGTCCCCCAGCCCTTGCTCTGCACCGCCGCGACGGCCTCCAGCCCGGACTTCGCGTTGCCGGCCGACCGGATCTCGCCCCAGCCGCGCAGGTCGGCGGGGACCGGATCGTCGCCGCCCCCGGTCGCCCCGACGGTGACCCCGACCGTGAAGAGGAGGATCGCGGCGGCGGCGACCAGGAGGCGGATGCTCGGGACGTCGCCACCGGCGGGCCCGCGCGCCCTGTCGCGGCGACGCATGCGGTCGGGGGCTCCGGCCGCCGGGGCGGACGGCGGATCGTCCTCGACCGGTCCGAGCCCGGTGAGCAGGTCCGAAATCGCGGCGAAGCCGGCGAGTTCGGCGGAGCAGCGGCCGCACGTGGCGAGATGGTCTTCGAAGGCCCTCGCGTCGTCGGGCTCCAGCAGGCCCAGCGCGTAGGCCCCGACATCGGTGTGCACGGCCTCGGCGGTCACGTCGCCACCCCCCGCTCCTCCAGGGCGATCCGCAGCGCCCGGAGCGCGTAGTAGACGCGTGACTTGACCGTTTCGACGGGGAGCCCGAGCACGTCGGCGGCCTCGTTCACGGTCCGCCTGCGCAGCACCGTCTCGTTCAGGATCTCGCGGTGGGACGCGGACAGCGTACGGATGGCCTCCGCGACCACGACCATGCTCGACTGCCTTTCCCTGGCCGGACGCGCCGATATTCAGTGTGGACCTTTCGCGACGATACCGCCCGGGAGATGTGGGTTTCCGATTCACCGTGATTTCTCGGTGGGCGGCGCCGGGGGCCGGGGGCGCAGGTG
>NZ_VCKW01000219.1 GCF_005889715.1 Actinomadura soli | reverse complement strand
GGTGTCGGGGTGGCCGGGGCCGACTCGCGCGGCTGCTCCGGCTGCGCGGGCTTCTCCGGCTTCTCCGGCTTCTCGGGCGTCTCCGGTTGCGCGGGCTTCTCCCGCTGGACGGGCCGCTCCGGCTTCTCGGGCTTGTCGGGCTTGTCGGGGACGGCGTGGCCGTACCGGTAGTAGTCCTTGAGGTCCTTGGCCGGGATGACCTTGGCGCCCTTGGCGTCCGCCGGCATCTCCAGGACCCAGCCCGGACGGATCAGGCTGGCGATGGTGAGCCGCGTCCCGTCCGGCTGGATGTGGTTCTTGTTGAGCGCGAAGATCTCCTTGTACCGGCGGCCCTCGCCCAGGCACTTCTCGGCGATCTCCCAGAGGCTCTCGTGGTGGCGTCCCTCCGGCGGCTGCACCCGGTAGATCTTGGTGGTGGCCGACTCGTCGATCAGGCTGTCGGTGACGGACGTCTCGGCCGGGTCGGTGACGACCGTCCGCTGCGGCACGGCCGAGGCCGGGGCCGCGGCCGGGGCGTACTCCTGCGCCTGCGTCTGCGCCGGGGGCCGCTGCGACAGGCCGCCGTGCGAGAACGCGGGCACGATCACCGACGTGGCGGAGAACAGCAGCAGCGCGGCCACGACGAGACGGTGCACCAGCGACTGCGTCCCGCCCGCCAGCGGCACCCGCGCCGGGACGCCGACGCCGCGGACGCCCGCGTACACCTCGACGACCACGCACACCGCGAGCTGGACCCACGCGAGCCACACCAGCGCGACCAGGATGCCGATGAGCGCGCCGGGCCCAACCCTGTCCGTCAGGTCGGACGCCCCCGGCATGTCGTCCGGCAGCGGCGACCCGAACAGGGTCAGCAGCGCGAACGGGACGCCCGCCATCAGCACCGTCAGCGCGGCGAGGGCGCAGATCCCGGCGAGCACCTCGCCCGCGCTGCGCCGCCGGACCCGGACCGGTCTCCTGTGGGAGGACGACCCCCCGGCACCGGCTGGGGGCCGCTGCCCTTGTCCTGTCACCATCGCGCCCCTGCCGTTCGCCGGTCGCCGCCTGCCGTGCGCTTGGACGTCGCACTCATCGTAAGACTGTTTCGGCCGCCGCTCACGGTTCGATCCCTCCCGGGCCTGGGCCTCCGGTGACCGGATGCGCGGTCGCGCCTGACGTCATCTGGAACTCGCTGAAGCCGGGGATGATCCCGAGAAGCTGCGGCCGGACGGTGATCTGGACGGTCACGGCCACCTCCTCCTCGTCGGCGTCGCACTGGGAGGCGGTGACCTCGTCGCGGTAGGCGGCGAGCAGGTCGCACGCGGCGGCACGGGCCCGGCCGGGATCGAGGACGGGTTCGCCCGTCCGCCGGAGCTCGTCGGTGTCGATCTGGTCGGCGCCGGCGCGGGCGGCCTGCTCGGCCATGTCCGCGGCGCGCTGGCGTGCGTGGATGGCGAGGCCGCCGTCCACCAGCAGCCCGGCGAGGAGGAGGACGATGGGTGTGAACAGCACCGTGTACAGCGCGATCGTCCCCCGGTCCCGCTCGGCGGGTCGACTGAAACGCGCGGGTCGGCGGAAGCGCGTGATGAGCCGTCTCATTCGCCGTCTCCGGTGTCGGTGCCCCGGAACGTGAACGTGTCGATGGGGGCGACCGCGTCGCCCTGGAGGCGTTTGGTGCCGGGCAGCCCGATGAACGAGAGGTCGCCGAGGTCGACGTCGCAGGTGATCGTCACGCCGACGCGGCCGCCGGGCCGCCAGTCGGACACGTCGGTCACCACGCTCGGCCCGCCGGCGCACCATCTGCTGTTCCTGAGCCCGGCGGCGGCGGTCTCGGCGGCGAACGCCTGCGCGGACGGGGCGCTGCGGGCGATGGACGCCGCGCGCACCGCGTCCCGTGCGGCGCCGTCCACCTGGCTCTGCGCGTCCACCATCCGGCCGGCGGCGGCGAGGAAGAGCAGGAACGCGACGAAGATGGGGGTGACCAGCACCATCTCCAGGGACATCGATCCGCGGTCCGGGAGTCTCACGGCCCGGCCCCCTGCTCGCACGCGGTGCCGTCGCCGACGTCGGGGCGGAAGCATTCGATCGGTCCCTGCGAGCGCTGCGTGACGTGGAACTTCATGAACGGGATGACCGACACCGCGGTCCCGCTGACCTCGACCCAGCGCTCGTCCCCGGCCTCGCCCGTCCGGACGTCGAGGCCGTCCAGCAGCTCGGGGCCGATGGCGCGCGCGTCGCCCGCGGCCTTCGCGGCGGCGGAGCCCTCCCAGCCGCCGCCGACGGGGGAGGTCCGCGCGACGCGGGCGCCCGACTGCGCCGCCGCGAGCGCGACATGGCGGGCGTGGAACACCATGGCGAACTGCACGACGACCAGCATCAACAGGATGAGGACGGGGGTGAGCAGCGCCCACTCCATCGACGACACCCCGCTGTCGGAGCGGAGCAGGCGCGTCAGCCGGTGTTGATCGTGTTGGCCTTGTCCGTGACCTTCTTGGTGATGACCGCGCCGATCGTGATGGCGAGCAGCGCCAGGATCGCGGTGATGATCGCCCACTCGATGGCGGACGCGCCCTTGCTGCGCTCCTCCTCGGAGCGGAGCCGGGCGAGCCGCGCGCTCGCCATGGCGCGCAGATAGGCGACGAACGGATCGTTGAAAGGGTTGTGCTGACTCATCGTGGGACCTCCAGTGGGCCGTCTGGGCGGTGTCGGCTGCAGGGTCGGGAGCGGGCGGCGTCATGAGGCGAGCACCCGGATCAGGGCCGGGTAGGCCAGGAAGATCAGGAATCCGGCGCACAGGAACAGCTGCGCGACCAGCATCGACTGGGACCGCTCGCCCGCCTTGCCCTCCAGCTCCGACAGCTCGCGGCTGCGCATCGAGGCGGCGCGGGCGGCGAGCGACTTGCGGATCTGCGCGCCGTCGTCGGCGACGAGCGCGAGCGCCCCGGCGAGGTCGCGCAGCTCGGTGATGTCGAGCTCCTCGCCGAGCCGGCCGAGCGACTGCCACGGCGTCTGCCCGGTGATACGGGCGTTGGACAGGGCGTCGCGGATGCGGTGCATCGCCCAGCCCTCCCCGATGTTCGACGCGGTCATCAGCGCCTCGGGGACGCCGCGTCCACCGGCGAGGTTCATCGAGACCAGGTCGAGGAACGCGCCGACGACGTGCCGGAAGTCCTGCCTGCGGGCCTGCGCCTCCTGCCGGAGCTGCAGGTCGGGAAAGAAGAAGAAGATCGCGGCGAACAGCACGCAGATCCAGACCGGGACGGCGACGGACGAGCCGAGCCCGAGCAGCGTGAAGTACGCGACGATCAGCGGGATGAACAGCAGCGCGCCTGCGGGGAGCAGGAACTTCGTCGCGAGGAAGCCCTCCAGGGACCGCTCGGTGATGGCGAGGTCGGCGCGGACGCCGCGCAGCCGCCAGCCGCGCGCCTCGCAGACCCGCGCCAGCTCCCGTCCGATCCTGGCGCGGACGCCGCCGACCTTGTCGAGCGTCGGGGAGAGCCGTCCGGCCTGCTGCTCCTCCAGGTCGCGGCGGCGGGTGGCGTCGAGCGCGGCCATCCGGGCGGCGAGGCCGGGCCGCTGCGGGAACAGCGCCCGGACGAGGACGTACAGGCCGAGCCCGATGACCGCGCCCGCGATCATCGCCGCGTTCAGCCCGTTCACGGCGCGCCACCGCCTCCCGCGTCCCCCGCCTTCGATGGGGTGTGCCGTCCGCGCGGCGGAAGCTCTTGCGGGCCGGGGCCGTCGCCCTGCCAGCCCGCGACCGTGCTCGGCACCTCGTCCGGCACGCCCGGCTGGACGGTCTTGCGCGGCTCGCTGAGGAACCGTCCCGGCAGCTCGTACTTCGACAGCCGCCGCAGCCACAGGAACGCGGCGCCGTACAGGGCGACGACGATGCACAGGACGAGCTGCCCGAGGAGATCGTCGTACGGCTCGACGTACGAGTGGTTGAACACGGCCAGGGCGAGGGCGGTCCCGACGGACACGGCGACGACGATCCGGACGCTGCGCCGGGTGGACCGCCGGTCGGCCTCGACGCGGCGCCGCATGTCCAGCTCGGCGCGGGCCGAGTTCGCGAGCGCGCTCAGCATGTCGCGCAGGCCGGGGCCGCGGAGCTTGGCGTTCAGGATCAGCGCGGCGATCACCAGGTCGGCGGACGGGTCGTCCAGGTCGTCGGCGAACCGGCGCAGCGCCTCCGGCATCGGGACGCGGGTGTGCAGCCGGTCGACGAGGTTGCGGAGCGGCTGCTGCAGCGCGGGCGCGGCGGCGCGCTGCGAGGCGGGGATGGCCTGTTCGAGGCCGACGGCCCCGGCGATGGTGTCGCGGAGCGACTCCGTCCAGGCGGCGAGGCCCTCCAGGCGTGCCATGGACTTGCGCTCCTCGGCGGCGCCGCCCGCGAGGCCGCTCCAGGCGAGCACGAGCGCGGCGGTCCCGGCGGCGGCGATCGGCCAGCGCGTCACGATCAGCACGGCCATGCCGACGATGACGGCGACGGCGCTGCGGGTCGTGAGCGTCCGGACGAGGTCCTCGCGGCTGCGCCCGCGAACGGGCCCGGACCGCACCGGCAGCCCGCGCAGCGCGGCGACCAGCAGGATCAGCCCGCCGCCCGCCGCCGCGCCCGCGACGATGGCGAGGAGAACGTCCGGCGCGTACATCACCAGCCTCCGGCGGACGGGTCGTAGCCGTACTGGGCGAGTTCGTCGACGCACGAGATCGGCGCGGCCGGGACGGCGTACCCGGCGGACCCGAGCGCGAACACCTCCGACGACAGGACCCGCCCGTCCACGCCGGTGACCTCCCGGACGCTGGACACGTAGCGGCGCAGCCGCCCGCCGGAGGAGTACTCGTTGCGCTTCTCGATGAACACGACGAAGTCGATCGCGCCCGCGATCAGCATGTGGGTCGCCTCGACCGGCAGGCGCTCGTCCGACTGGATCGCGTACGTGGCGATGCGGTTGAAGACCTCGACGGACGAGTTCGCGTGGATCGTCGACAGCGACCCGTCGTTGCCCTGCGTCATCGCGTTCAGCATCGTGACGATCTCGTCGCCGAGCACCTCCCCGACGATCACGCGGGACGGGTTCATGCGCAGCGACCGGCGGACCAGCTCCGCCATCGTGATCGCGCCCTGCCCCTCGGAGTTCGGCAGCCGCTGCTCGAACGCGACGCAGTTCGGGTGCAGCTCGGGGAAGGCGTCCAGGCCGAGCTCCAGGGCCCGCTCGACGGTGATGAGCCGCTCGTGCGCCGGGATCTCGTTCGCGACGGCGCGCAGCAGCGTCGTCTTCCCCGCGTTCGTCGCCCCGGCGATCATGATGTTCTTGCGGGCGAGCACGGCGGCGCGGAAGAACAGCCCGATCTCCTGCGAGAACGTGCCGTTGCCGACGAGGTCGGCGAGGAACACCTTGCCGAGCCGGGCGCGCCGGATCGACAGTGCCGGGCGGACGGTCACGTCCATGATCGCCGAGAGCCGGGAGCCGTCCGGCAGCCGCAGGTCGAGCTGCGGGTTCGCGGTGTCGAACGGGCGCGACGACAGCCCGCTGTACGCGGCGAGGATCTGGATCAGCTCGACCAGCTCCTCGTCGCTCTCCGCGACCGGCTCGCCCATCACCTCGCGCCCGTCGGCGTAGCCGATGAACACGCGGTCGCAGCCGTTGACGTCGATGTTCTCGATCTCCGGGTCCTCCAGCAGGGGCTGGAGCCGGCCGACGCCGAACAGCGCCGCGTGCACCCCGGCGGCGAGCGCCTCCTCCTCTTCGGCGTTCGGCGGACGGCGCCCGGACGTGATCTCGCCGCGCGCGAACTCCTCCAGCACCTGGCCGATGAGCGCGCGGGCGAACTGCCGCTCGTCCTCGCCGGACATCGGCTGCAGCCCGTTCGCCGCGTCCAGCCTGCGCTGCTGCGCCAGCCGGTCGCCGACCTCCTGGCGGAGGCGTTTGACGAGCCCGTGGTCCATCTAGCGCCTCCCTTCCGCCGGTGCCGGTGACTGCGCGGGCGGTGCCGCGGGCGCGGGTGAGGAAGGCTGCGCGGACGGCGGCGGCAGCGCGAGCGGCCGGCCCGACGGGAGGCGCCCGACGAGGTCGCCCGCGACCTCGCGGGCGGAGCGGATCAGCAGCGAACGGTCCAGGCGCCCGCCCCAACGCCCGGAGAGGAGCTCGGCGCCCTTCGGGTCAAGGGCCAGGCCGCCGAGGACGGTCACGTCCGGCGGCGGCGGGCCCTGCGCCGGATCCGGGGCGTGGCCGCGGCCCCTCGCGCTGGCGAGGATGCGGTCGACCTCGGCGATCGAGCCGCGGAAGTCGCGCGGGTCGGCGAGGACGAGCACGCCGACGGGCGGGCCGCCGCGCATCTCCGCCGTCAGCGCCGCGACGCGTTCGCGCAGGTGCGCGACCTGCTCCAGGGTGGCGCGGGTGAGCAGCACGACGAGGTCGGCCTCGTGCATCAGGCCGAGCAGCGGCGTGTCCGCGCCGAGCCGCCCGCAGTCGGCGATCACGTCGACGGGCGCGAGACCGGCGAACGCGCGGCCGAGCGGGCCCCACAGCCACGTCATCGCCTGCGCCTGCTCGGCGTTGGTGATCCCGACGAGCACGTCGAGGCCGCCGACGAGCCGCTGGCAGTGCTCGGCGATCTGGTCGGGCCGCAGGCCGCGGCGGGCGGTGGCGGCGAGGCTGAGCAGCCCGCGGGACGGGTTGAGCATCCCGCCGTCGCCGTCCCCGTCGTCCGGGGCCGCGGCGGGCAGCCGGTACACGAGGTCGCCGCCCGCCTGGTCGCACTCCGCGACCAGCACGGGGCGCGGCCACACGGCGCCGAGGGCGACGGCGGCCGTCGTGACGCCCGGCGCCCCCTTGTCGGCAGCGAGCGCGATGAGAGCCACCGTCAGTTACCGCCCGTGCCTGCGGGCGGCGCGCCGCTGTTCCCCGGGATCGGCACGGTGCCGCCAGGGCCCTGACTCCCGCCGGGGTTCTGCCCGCCGGGGGTGCCGCCCGGGTTCTGGTTGCCGCCCGCGGGCGGGGTCTGCTGCTGGTCGCCGGGCTTCCCGGGCGTGGCGGGCGGCGGGGCGGCGTTCGTCCCGGCGGGGATCAGCGCGACCGCGATCGTCCCGGCGGAGGCGGCCTGCGTGACCAGCGGCGCGTCCGCGGGCGGGACGGCGACGCTCACGGTGGTCTGCTCGGAGCGCAACCGGGTGCCGCCGAGGCCGCCGCTCCCGCCGTCGTCACCGCTCATGCCGACCACGATCGCGTCCTGGGACAGGACCGTTCCGGGACGCGGCCCCCCGTTCGTCGCGCCGCCGACCGCGTAGAGCATGACGTGCCTGCCGACGCTGAGCCCGACGTCGGCGCCGGACGGGAACTGGCCGGGTTTCAGCGCGAGCCCGACGATCAGGCGCCCGCTCGACGGGGCGTCCGCCGGGCTGATCATGGAGTTGGTCAGCAGCGCGCCCCTGACCAGCGGGACGGCCGCGATGTGGCGGGTCACCTTGGCCCGCTCAGACCAGGCGAGGTACTGGATGCCCGTGTCGCCGACCTGGACCTCTTCGAGCGCGCTCGCCGGGATCGGCTGCCCGGCCGCGACCGGCTGGGCGATCCGGATCGCCGACACGCGCTCGCCGCTCGCCATCACGAGGTACGCGCTGGCGAGGGCGCCGCCCAGGATGAGCAGCAGCGCGAGCGCCGCCAGGGCCGGTTTGCGTTCGCGCGGGGACGAGGGGAGCCGCTGCCCGCCGGACGTGCCGAGCCCGGTACCGCCGAGCCCCGCCGCCCCGCCGGAGATGGTCGCCTGGTTGGACTTCATCGCGCCCTGCCCTTCTGGGGGGCGACCCCCGGGCTCCCGGAAGGTCGGCCCGAAGATCCTCGCTTCGCTGCGGTCATCGGGCCTCCACGCGCTCCCTCTCGCCCTCCCGCAGACCCCGTCTCACGGGGTCTCCGCGTCACCGAGCGATCCATGCTTGCGGGGGCGGCAAGGTCACGTCAATGGATTCGGTGAACGCGTGCCGTCCCATCTCGGGCCTGGGTGCGTTGACCTGCGAAATCGTAGGTCACTTGGGTTTTTACCATCAGTCACATCCGTCACTGACCACCATGCGGCCCGCCCTGGACGCGGCCCGCGGCTCAGGGTTTCAGGCCGATCAGTCGTCCCAGCAGCGCCATGGTGTGGTCGAAGTAGCCGGCCCGTGCCGATTCGCCGATCACGTTGTCGTATTGGCCGAACACCTCGAACCCGACCGTCCCGTACAGGCCGGCCCATGCCGTGAGGGCGCGTGCGATCACGTCATCGGGGACGTCCATGTCGACGATGGCGCGCACCCGGCCCAGGTCGCCCGCGATCGAGAGCGGTGCCGGCGGGAACGGCCCGTCCGGGTCGATGGCCCCGGCGGCGTGCGCCTCGGTGACGATGCGGGCGAAGACGACCGTGTCGCGGACGGCGGCGGCGACGGTGTCGTCCGGCGCCTTGTAGCCGGGGACGGGCGACCCGTACAGCAGGGCGTACTCGTGCGGGTGCGCCAGCGCCCACTCCCGGACGGCCCGGCACACGGCGAGCCAGCGTCCGGCGAAGTCGTCGGCGCCGCCCTTCGCGCAGCGGGCGTCGGCGCGCTCGACCGCCTCGCCGACCGCGTTGTACCCGTCGATGATCAGCATGGTGAGCAGGTCGTCGCGGCTCGGGACGTACCGGTAGATCGCCGAGGACACCATGCCCAGCTCGCGGGCGACCGCGCGCAGCGACAGCCCCGCCGCGCCCTCGGTGGCCAGATGCCGCCTGGCGGTCTGCGTGATCTCGCGGATCAGCTCCGCCCTCACCCGTTCCCGTGCCGTACGAACCGCGCTCATGCCCCGATGCTAGCAGAGCGTCGCACCAAAACGAGAGCACTGCTCTTGACACCACCGCTCTCCAGAGAGAGCATTGCTCTCGTAACGGAGCACCTAACACGGTGCCGGCGAGAAGGAGAGAACCATGGGCAAGCATGTGATCGTCGGAGCGGGGCAGGTCGGGGCCCACCTGGCCGGACGGCTCGTCGAGCGCGGGCATGACGTCGTCGTCGTGACCCGGTCCGGCTCGGGGCCGGACGGCGTCGAGAAGGTGGCCGCCGACGTCGCCGACCAGGCCCGGCTGACCGAGGTAGCCAAGAACGCCGAAGCGCTCTACAACTGCGTCAACCCGCGCTATATCCGCTGGACGCAGGACTGGCCGCCGATGGCGGCGTCCTTCCTGGGCACCGCCGAGGCCACCGGGGCCGTCCTGGTGACGCTGAGCAACCTGTACGTCTACGGGCCGGTGGACGGTCCGATGACCGAGGACCTGCCGCTCGCCGCGACCGGCACCAAGGGCCGGGTGCGCGCCAGGATGTGGCGCGACGCGCTCGCCGCGCACCAGGAGGGCCGCATCCGGATGACCGAGCTGCGCGGCTCCGACTACTACGGGCCGGGAAGCACCGACCAGGCGTACATCGGGGAGGTCCGGTTCGTGAAGCCGCTGCTGGCGGGCAAGCGCGTGTCGTTCCTCAGCGACCCGTCCGTCCCGCACGCCTGGACGTACCTGCCGGACGTCGCCGAGGCCCTCGCCATCGCCGGGACGGACGAGCGCGCGCTGGGGCGGGCCTGGCACGTCCCGACCGGCCCCGCCGTCGCCACGCTCGACGTCGCCGAGCGGCTGTGCGAGATCGCCGGAGCTCCGGCACCGCGCGTCTCGGGGCTGCCGCGGCCCGTCTTCAACGCGATCGGGCTGTTCTCGCCGCTGATCAAGGAGCTGCGGGAGACGCGGTACCAGTTCGACAAGCCGTACGTCCTGGACTCCTCGGCTTTCGAGTCCACGTTCGGGATGGCGCCCACCCCGCTGGACGACGCCCTCAAGACGATCATCGCCGCCCACCGGGAGCAGGCGCCCGCGAGTAATTAAGCTGAGCCCTTGTCCTGAGGGCGTCGGAGGGTGGCTCGGATGCGGATCTCGTTCACGGCACTCACCGGCGGAGGGCCGCGCGATGTCGTGATGGACGTCGGCGACGAAGCCACGGTGGACGGCGTCGCCCAGTCGCTCACCGCCCTTTTCGACGGCCGGGCCCCGCGCTCGGCGAACCCCGGCGAACGGGCGGGACGTCCATGGCGGGCCCTGTGGATGGACGGGCGGATGCTCGACCCGGAGGCCCTCGCCGTCAAGGAGCTGCGGGACGGCGCCGTCGTCGCGGTGGAGCGGCGCGGCGCGGCCGCCACCGTCCTCGCCGAGCCGACCGGGCTGGTCGAGGTGCGCGTCGTCGGCGGCCCGGCGGCCGGATCGGTGCACCGGCTCGGCCTCGGGGTCAGCACGATCGGGTCCGGCCGGGACGTGGACGTGGTCCTGGACGATCCGTCCGTGCCCGCGCGGTCGCTGCGGCTCACGGTGGGGCGGGAGGCCGTTCAGGTCGAGGCGTCCGAGCTGACGATGCGGGGCGCCGCCGCCCTCGACGGGGCGCCGCTGGCCGCGAAGGCGATGTGGCCGGCGGGCGGCCTGCTGCGGGTGGGCTCCAGCGTCCTCGCGCTCGGGCCGAGCGGCGCGCCCGACGCGCACCTGGAGCCCCTGCCGGAGGGCGGTCTCGCGTTCGACCGGCCGCCCCGTCCGCGGCCCGCGCACCAGGTCAGGAGGCTGGCGGTCCCGCCGCCGCCCGAGCAGGGGCCGCTCGACCGGCTCCGGGTGTTCGGGCGCAGGTCGCTGAAGGAGTTCGAGCGGCGGTCCGCCGAGTTCGACGCCGAGCTGGACCGGCTGCGCCGCGAGGACGAGGCCGAACGGCGCGCCCTGCACCCCGACCCGGCCGAGGTGCTGCTCACCGCGACCGGGCCCCGGCGGCGGCTGTGGGAACGCCGCCGCGGCGACCCCGACGTCCTGCGGCTGCGGATCGGCCTCGCCGACCTGCCCGCCCGAATCGAGCTCACCGGCGATCTCGCTGGTGATGCGGCACGGCTCCCGTCCGTGGCCGCCCGCATGGTGCCGGTCACGATGCCGCTGGCCGAGCTGGGCGTCGTCGGGGTGTCGGGTTCGCGCCGCGCGTCCCGCGCGCTGGCGCGGTGGATGGTCGCGCAGGCCGCCGCGCTGCACAGCCCCCGCGACCTGGCCATCGTCGTCCTGTCCGCCGACCCGGACGCCGGGGACGAGTGGAACTGGGTGCGGTGGCTCCCGCACTGCTCGCCCCGCGAGGGCGAGGACTGCGTCGCCCTCGTCGGCACCGATCCCGAGTCGTCCGCGCACCGCGTCACCGAACTGGCGATCCGCCTCACCGAACGCCGCCGCGCCGCCGACCAGGCGGAACCGGTCCCTTACGACATCCTGCTCGTGCTGGACGGGGCCCGCACGCTGCGCCGCATCCCGGGGATGCCGATGCTCCTGGCGCGCGGCGCCGAGCACGGCCTGTACGCGATCTGCGTGGACGACGAGGAGCGCCTGCTCCCCGAGGAGTGCCGCGCCGCCGCCGTGGGGGACCCGCAGCACCCCGCGACGGTCCGCCTCCGGGGCCCGGGATACGACTTCCCCGTCCTGGCCGACCAGGTCTCTCCCACCTGGACCGACCGGGTGGCGCGTGCGCTGGCCCCCGTCCGGGACGTGCCGCGCGAGGTCGCCGCGGACCCCGTTCCGGCCAGGGTGCGGCTCCTGGACGTCCTCGACATGCCGGAGCCCACCGCCGACCACATCCTCCGGTCGTGGACGCGCACCGGAGGCCGGACGGCACGCGTCCCCATCGGCGCCGGCCCCTCACGCCGGCCGTACGAGATCGACCTGCGCGCGGACGGGCCGCACGCCCTCGTCGCGGGGACCACCGGCGCGGGCACGTCCGAGCTGCTGCGGACGCTCATCGCCTCCCTCGCCGCCGCGAACCGGCCCGACGAGATGGCGTTCGTCCTGATCGGCTCCGAGGGCGGCGGCGCGCGGTTCAGGGAGTGCGCCCGCCTCCCCCACACGATCGGCGTGGTCACCGGCCTGGACGGGCACACCGCCGAACGCACCCTGGAGTCGCTCGCGGCGGAACTCCGGCGGCGGGAGGAGGTCCTCCTCGACGCGGGCGCCAAGGACATCGACGGCTACGACGGGCTGCGTCCCGGAAGGCCCGACCTGCCGTCCGTACCGCGTCTCGTGCTGGTCGTGGACGAGTTCGCCGCCATGGCAGCCGAGGTGCCCGGTTTCGTGACCGGTCTGGTGGACATCGGCCGGCGCGGGCGCCCGCTCGGCGTCCATCTGGTGCTCGCCACCCGCCGTCCCGCCGAGGCCGCCGGAATCCTCGCCGATGCCGATCTGCGGATCGCGCTGCGCCTCACCGGCCCGGACGAGTCCACCGAGGTCCTCGGTTCACCGGAGGCGGCGCGGATCTCCAAGTCCACCCCCGGGCGCTGCTACGTCCGCTCCGGCGAGTCGCCGCCGCTGGCCGTGCAGGTGGCGCGGGTCGGGGGCCGCCGTCCCGGGGCCGGGACCACCGGACGCGGGGCCACCGTCGTCCCGCTCCCCTGGCAGAGCCTCGGGCATCCGCTGCCCGACCCCCGCAAGGCCCTCCCGGGCGAGGACGACGACGCCACCGACCTCGGCGTGCTCGTCCAGGCGATCGACGAGGCCGCCCGCCGCGCGGGCATCCTGCGGGAGCCGTCGCCGTGGCTGAACCCGCTGCCGGAGCGGTTCACGCTGACGCCCCGGAACGCCGCGGGCGGCTCCGTCGTGGACGTCCCGCCGATCCCGTTCGGCGTGACCGACCTGCCCGCCGTCCAGTCCCGCGAGGACCTGGCCCTGGACCTCGCGTCCGGCGGCCACCTGTACATCGCCGGGTCGGCCCGGTCGGGCCGCTCCACCGCCCTGCGGACCATCGCCGGGTCCCTCGCCGCCGCCTGCTCCCCCTACGACGCGCACCTGTACGCCATCGACTGCGGCGCGAACGCGCTGCTCCCGCTGACCTCGCTCCCGCACTGCGGCGCGGTCATCGCCCGCGACCGGCTCGACCGCTGCGAACGGCTCCTCACCGCGCTCACCGCCGAGGCGGCGCGCCGCCGGAACGTCCTCGCCGAGGCGGGCTTCGCGTCCCTCGCCGAGCAGCGCGCCTCCGTCGCCGCCACCGACCGCCTCCCCTGGATGGTGCTGCTGCTCGACGGCTGGGAGGGGTTCCTCGGCGCGTTCGAGCACTACGACCAGGGCCGCCTGGTCGACCAAGTGATCGCGCTCCTGGACGAGGGCGCCGCCGTGGGCCTGCGCGCCGTGGTCACCGGCGACCGCTCCGGCCTCGGCGGGCAGATCTCCAGCGCGTTCGGCCGCCGCCTCCTCCTCCGCATGGACGACCCGGACGACTACGGCTACGGCGGCCTCCAGGACAGGCAGGTCCCCGGGGCGATGCCGCCCGGCCGCGCCCTCGAACCGGCCGTACCGGGCGCCGCGCCGCACGAGTCGCAGATCGCGCTGCTGGGGGACGACCCGTCCGGCGCCGGGCAGGCCGCCGCCCTCCAGGAGATCGCCCGGACCTGCGTGTCCCGCTACGGGCGCCTGCCCCGCCGCCGTCGCCCCCTGCGCGTGGACGAGCTGCCCGACCGCGTCACCTACCGCGAGGCGATGTCGCTGGACCGCGAGTTCCTCGCGCCGTCCGCGCTGTGGGCGCTGGTCGGCGTCGGCGGCGACACCCTCGCGCCCGTGGGCGTGGACCTGCTCAACGACGGGCCGGGCTTCACCGTCGCGGGGCCGCCCCGCTCCGGCCGCTCCACCACGCTCCGGACGATCGTCCACTCGCTCCTCGACCCCGCGGTCGGCGGCGGCCTCGTCCCCGTCGTGCTGGTCACGCCCCGCCGGTCGCCGCTGCGCCTGCTGTCCGGTCACCCGGGCGTCCTCGGCCTGCTGACGTCCGGTGCCGAAGCGGGCGACCTGGTCGCCGCCATCGGCGACGAGCACCGCTACGCCGTGGTCGTCGACGACGCCGAACTCCTCGACCGGACCGGCCTCGACGACGCCCTCCGCCACGTCCTCCGCACCGCCCGCGACGGCGCGCACGCCGTCGTCATCGGCGGAGCCACCGCCGACCTGGGCCACGGCCACCGCGGTTTCCTCTCGGAGGCCCGCCGTTCCCGGTCCGGCGTGCTGCTGTCGGTCGAGTCCCCGGGCGACGGCGACCTCTTCGGCCTGCGCCTCCCCCGCAACGCCCCGCTCGGCGGCCCCACCGGCCGCGGCCTGTTCGTCGCCGCGGGCACCACCACCCAGGTGCAGGTGGCCCTCCCGCCCCCGGCCGGCACGGACTGATCGCGCACGGGCCCGATG
>NZ_VCKW01000218.1 GCF_005889715.1 Actinomadura soli | reverse complement strand
GCGCCGGACGGCGGGGCGCGGGGCGGCGAGTTCGAGCGAGCCGCCCTGTTCCTTGAGCCGCTTCATGGCCGCGAGCAGCACGTTCATGCCGGTCGAGTCGCAGAACTCGACGCCGCTCAGGTCGACCACGATACGGTCGACCTGCTCGCGCAGGAGGCCCGCGAGGGCCGCCTGCAGCCTGGGCGCGGTGTAGAGGTCGAGTTCACCGGTCGCCGTGACGACGGCGTGACCCTCCTGAGACGCGGTCGAGACGTTTAGCTCCACGTCCGGCACACTATCTCGGGAACGGCCCGCGGGCCAGACAGTTCGCCAAGTCCCCTGCGGGGCGGGCGTGTCGCCGCTCGGACGGTCCCGTACGCTTTGGGAACTACGCACCGTGATATTGCGATTTCACCGTCGTGCCGGGCCGTGCCGGGCGGCGCCGGTACCGGAACCCTGGTCCGGGCGAACTCAACGGTTCCCGTCTCGCGGAGCCCGGGAGTAGGGGAGGCTGGACCAGTGCGACAGCGGCAGGGGCACATGCGTGAGGGGGGTGCATCGCGCATGAAGACGGATCCGAGGGAGACCCGGCTGCGCGAACGCCTGGAGACGATCCGGGCGCGTTCGGCGAAGTCCAGCTCGTGGCGTTCGTCCACCCAGTATCTGAGCCGGCTGGTGAACAAGGGCGGCTTCGTCCCCATCAAGACGCGCCTGTCCCGCGAGGACATCGCCTTCCTCTCCGGCGCCCGCGAGGAGGTCATCGCGTTCGCCGACCTCGGCGTCCGGCTGCTCGACCTGCACCGCCCGCAGGAGGCGGGCGGCATCACCAGCGATCCCGGCAGCCCCATCCGGCGGTGCCGCGCCTGCATGTCCCGTTGGCCCTGCCCGACGTTCCGCGCGATGGCCGAGACCCTCGACCAGTGAGCGCAACCATCTAGTCACTCTGCGTTACAGAAATAGTGATCTGTTCACCGAGTGGCCGCACGACCGTCGTCCGGATTTCGTCCCGCCGGGTGAGAGGACCGGATGTCGTAGGGTCCCGCCCGCGTGGGGAGTGCTCGTGCGCGTCTATCTCGCTCTGTCCGCCCGCCGCGGCCGTGAACGGCTCGCGCCACTGCTCTTCGAGGCCGCGCACCGCGCCGTCGGCGAGGCGTTCCCCGTCCCGGCGGGCGTGGTGTCGTCCGCCTCCTGGACCGCGCCCGGCGGCGGCGCGGCGCTCCTCGGCTGGTCGAACGAGCCCGAGCACGAGCTGCTGCCCGGCATCCTCACCGGCAGGCCCGGCCGCGTCCTCGGGTACTGCGGCTACCTCACCGACCCGGGACGCGACGCGGACGCCCTGCTCGCCAAGGACGACCTCGGGGACGTCACCGCCGAGCTGGGCGGCGTCTTCTCCGCCTTCCGGGCCGGCGACGACGGCGTCACCGCGGCGACGGCGATCGCCCGGGTCTGCCCCGTCTACCACACCGAGGCGCGGGGCGTCCGGATCGCCGGGAGCCGTGCGCTGCTCGTCCATCTGGTGGCGCGGGCGCTGGAGACGGGACTCGCGGAACCGTCCGTCGACCTCGCGGTGGAGTCGCTCCACCCGCTCGTCCGGCACGGGTTCTTCACCAACGACGACACCCCGTTCCGCGGGGTGACGGCCCTCCCGGCGGCGACCGTGTTCGAGGCCGTGCCGGGCGAGCCGACCGTGATACGCCGGCTGCCGATACCGCGGACGGGGCCGGTCCCGCGCGAGGCGACCGGCCGCGCGAAGGCCGTGCGGCCGCTCGCGGAGTCGCTCGCCGCCGCGGCGGCGCCGCTGGCACGGCACCGCGAGGCGGTGACGCTGTCGCTGTCCGGTGGCCGGGACAGCAGGCTGATGGCGGCGGCACTGTCGGCGGCGGGGGTGCGGTTCAGCGCGTCCACCCACGGGTTCGCCGACGACCCGGACGTGCTCCTCGGCGGCCGGGTCGCGGCGGCGCTCGGCGTCGAGCACCACGTGAGCCTGGCGGGCCCGGAGCCGAGCCGCGACACCGTGGCCGTCCCGCATCCGTTCGCGCGCGCGCATCACGTCGTCCGCATGTGCGAGGGGATGAACTCGGCCTACGAGCAGGTGACCGCGTACCGCCGGTACAGCCCCGTCCCGCGGACGTCCGGGTCGGGCGGGGAGACGTTCCGCGGCGGTTTCCTGTACGACCAGGACGACATCAGCACCGACGGGCTGCTCGCGCGGGTCCGGCTGATCTTCCGCGCGGCGGAGCCGATCATGACGCCTGCGGCGAACGCGCTCGCCGCCGCCGAGCACGCCCGCTGGACCGACCGGGCGGAGCGGGACGGCTTCGACGTCCTGGACAAGCTGTACCTGTACTACCGGACGGGACGCTGGATCGTCGGGTCGCACAGCGCGGTGCTGATGAACTCGCCGTACTACCACCCGTTCCTCGACAACAAGGTCATCCGGGACGTGCTGGCCCTGCCGGCGTCGTGGCGGCGCAGCGAGGAGCCGTTCTTCTTACTCCTGCGGGAGCTGGCGCCCGGGCTCGTCCAGATCCCGCCGGAGGGCAAGCGGTGGCGGTTCGACCGGGAGCGGCGCCCGCGGCTCAGCGGCCGCCGGGCGTGGCGGACGCGCGCCGCGCTCGCCCCGCGGGGCCGGACGGCGTCCTTCAACTGGCGGCTGTCCCGCGACGAGGCGTTCCGCCGGCTGTTCACCGAACAGATCATGGACGGCCCCGCGGCCCTGTTCGAGCTCGTCGACCGGCAGGCGATGGCGGACGTGCTGGCCGACACGACCGGCCGCCGGTGGTCGAAGCAGATCTGGCACGTGTACACGCTCAGCGTGCTGCTGTCGGGCGCGTGGCGCGACCCCGTCCCGCGGACGTCCAGGGTGGAGATCCCGATCCCGGCAGCCTGATCCCGGCGGCCTGATCCGGGCGGTGCGCCCGGTTCGCCCCGGCTCTGAGCTCAGACCGTCAAGGGGAGGCGGACCTCGAAGCGGCAGCCGAGACCTTCGTTGGCGACGCCGATCTCCCCGGCGTGGGCCTCGACGATGCCGCGGGCGATGGCGAGGCCGAGCCCCGCGCCGCCGCCCGGCGTGCGCGCCGCCTCGCCGCGGAACGCGACGTCGAACACGCGCGGCAGGTCGTCCTCGGGGATGCCGCCGCAGGCGTCCGCCACGGTCACCCGGGCCTCGCCGCCGCGCACCTCACCGATGACCTCGACGGCGCCGTCGCTCGGCGTGTGCCTGATCGCGTTGACGACGAGGTTGCGGAGCGCCCGGCCGAGCTCGCCCGCGTCCACCTGGACGGGCAGGCCCTCACGGACGTCGCCGTGCAGCCGGACGCCCTTCGCGCGGGCCAGCGCCTCCGCGCCCGCGACCGCCTCGGCGACCAGGTCCGCCAGGCCGACCCGCTGCCGGGACAGGCGCAGCGCCCCGGCGTGGATGCGGGACAGCTCGAACAGGTCGTCCACCATCTCGGTGAGCCGCTCCACCTCGACGCGGATGCGCCCGTGGTAGCGCTGGACGGTGTCCTGGTCGGCGACGACCTCGTCCTCCAGGGCCTCGGCCATCGCGCGGAGCCCGGCCAGCGGCGTGCGGAGGTCGTGGCTCACCCAGGCGACCAGCTCGCGGCGGCTGGTCTCCAGGGCCTGCTCGCGCTCATGGGACGCGGCGAGCCGGTCGTAGGCGGCCTCCAGCTCGCGCGACAGCTCGGCCAGCTCGGCGGGCAGGCGCCCGGACGGCGGCCGGAACCGGTCGGCGCGGACGGCCTCCACCAGCGTCCGGTTCGCGGCCACGAGGCGGCGCCCGAGCAGGACCGACACGCCCAGCGCGACCAGCCCGGCGGAGATCACCACCGCGAGGACGACCGAGCGGTCATGGTCGTTGATCAGCATCAGGAAGGAGATCACCAGGATGCCGGAGACGGTCGCCAGCACGGTCGCCGCGCCCACCACGATCAGCTGCGTCGCGACCGACCGGCCGCGCAGCGCGTACAGGACGCCGAGCGCGACGGCCGCGACGGCGAGCGCCGCGAGGGTCGCGTAGAGGGCCACGACGAGGAGGGCATCGAACGGGATCATGAGGGGTCCTCAGAGCCATCCGCGGGCTCGGCGGGCTCGGCTGACCCGCCCGGGTCGGCGGGCTCGTAGCGGTAGCCGACGCCCCAGACGGTGACGATGCGGCGGGGCGCGGTCGGATCGTCCTCGATCTTCTCGCGGAGCCGCCGGACGTGCACGGTGACGGTGGAGGAGTCCCCGAACGTCCAGTCCCAGACCTGTTCGAGCAGCTGCTCGCGGGTGAACGCCTGCCGGGGGTGGCGGAGCAGGAACGCCAGCAGGTCGAACTCGCGGGACGTGAGCGAGAGGTGCTCGCCGCGCAGCCCGGCCTCGTGCGCGCTGACGTCCACGACCAGGTCGGCGTCGCGGAGCGGCCCGGACGGCCCGGACGGGACGAGCGCCCCCCGCGCCCGCCGCAGCACGGACCGGACCCGCAGGGCCAGCTCGCGCGGGCTGAACGGCTTCGTCACGTAGTCGTCCGCGCCGGTCTCCAGGCCGACGAGCCGGTCGGTCTCCGCGCCGAGCGCCGTCAGCATCACGATCGGGACCGTGGACGTCTCGCGGAGCCTCCGGCACACCTCAAGGCCGCCCATCCCGGGCAGCATCAGGTCGAGGACGACGAGGTCCGGCGGATCGTCCAGGGACCTGGCCCTGCGCAGCGCCGCGGGGCCGTCCGCGACGCACACCACCTCGTGCCCGTCGCGGGCGAGGTAGCGGGCGACGACCTCCGCCACGGTCGGGTCGTCGTCGACCACCAGGACGCGGCCGGCATGGGACACGGAGTTCACATCCTCACGCTACGGCCGCCCCGGCCGTTCCGGCCCGTCCGTCATCACCCTGTAAGACCTGATCACGACACGCGCCGGATGGCTTCGCAATACGGACGATCGCCGCTTCAATGGCCCGATGGCCGCTCCGACCCGCACCGCCACCCCCGTCGGCGGCACCATCGCCCTGGTCCTTCTCGGCGGCGCGGTCGCCACCGTCATCGGCACGATCATGACGTTCGCCGCCGTCTACGAGACGGACGTGCTGGCGCACATCCGGCACTCCACCGCCTTCTACGCGCTGCAGTGCGTCATCGTCGGCCTCTTCACGGCGGCCGGGCTGATGCTCACCCGCCCGCGCGGCCCGATCGCGCCGATCGTCGCGGCGCTCGCCGCCCTGGTCGCGCTCTTCGTCGGCATCTCGGCGGGGCTCCTCCTCTACATGGTCACCCACGGCGGGGTCTCCGGCGACACCGTCATCGACGTGCTGAAGCCGCGCTTCGACGCCTGGGACCTGCTGGCGCCGCTGGCGGCCGGGGCGGTCGGCGGGCTGCGGGTGCTGATGGTCGCGAGCAGCCTCGCGCCGCGCCGACCGCCCGGCCACCCCTTCGGCCAGCCCCCAGGCCACCCCTTCGGCCAAGCGCCAGGACAGCACTTCGGGCAAGCGCCCGGCCAGCCCGGCGGCCCGCATTTCGGCCGAGCGCCGGGGCAGCCTTTCGGCCAGGCGACAGGGCAGCCATTTGGCCAGCCCGGCGGCCACGGCCCCGGCCAGGCGATGCCCGGCCAGGCGGCGCAGGCGCCGTACCAGGGGGCGCCGTATCAGGCGCCGCCCGTCCCCGGCCCAGGTCAGGGTCCGGCCCCTGGTGGGCCTCAGGGTGGTGCTCCGCCGTTCGGCGGGGGGTGAGCCGTCCAGGGTCGTCCCGGAGGGTGATGACCTTTGCTGGACGAGCGCATACGGTGAGGTCATGGGTAAGACGATCCTCACCGTCCTCGGTGTCATCCTTGCGATCTGGCTCGCGATGGCCGCCATCGGCGCGATCCTGTCGATGCTGAAGTTCTTCTTCTTCATCGGCTTCGTCGCGGTTCTGGTGGTGCTCGCCGTGACAGCCGTTTCCAAGATGTCCAAAAGCCGTTAGCAAGCCCTTGCCGTGGTCTCGCCGGTGAACGCATGATGCCGGAGCAACCAGGCGGTCATCGGCGAAGGGACCAACCGTGCCGGGTCTGACGGAGACGCTGCGCGAGCGGGCGCGCTCGCATCCCGATCGTGTCGCCTACATCGCGGGCGACACCGAGATCACCTACGCCGACTTCGACCGGCGCGCCGACCGGGTCGCCGCCGCGCTCGCCGCCGGCGGCGTCGGGTACGGCGACCGGGTCGCGATCCTCGACAAGAACTCGATCGAGTACGCGGAGCAGCTTTTCGGCGCGCCGCGGATCGGCGCCGTCCAGGTCCCGGTGAACTACCGGCTCGCGCCGGACGAGGTCGCCTACATCGTCAACGACGCGCAGGCGAAGGTCTTCATCGTCGGCGCGGACTTCGTGCCCGTCCTGGACGCGATCGCGGAACAGCTGGAGCACACGACCCACATGGTCGTCATCGACGGCTCCGGCCACGGCTACGAGGACTACGCCACCTGGATCGGCGCCGCGCCCGACGCCCCGCCGGAGCCGGGGTACGTCACCGACACCGCGGACGTGTTCGCCCAGCTGTACTCGTCGGGCACCACGGGCCTGCCCAAGGGCGTGATGCTGTCGCACGACAACTACTTCGCCGCGCTGACCGCGACCACCGACTCGTGGAACGTCGAGGACACGTCCATCCTCATGATCGCGATGCCGATGTACCACGTGGCGGGCAACATCCTCACCCTCTCCGCGATCTTCAACGGCATCACCGGCGTCATCGTCCGCGAGCCCGACCCGACGCTGATCGCGCAGGGCATCGAGCGGAACCGGGTCACGCACATCTTCCTCGTCCCGGTCCTGCTGCAGTTCATGCCGCTGATCCCGGACGTGACCGCCTGCGACATGTCCAGCCTCCGGCTCATGCTGTACGGCGCGTCGCCGATCAGCGAGGACGTCCTGCGCGGCGCGATGCGGATGCTCCCGGACAGCGACTTCATGCAGGTGTACGGGCTGACGGAGGTCAGCGGGGCGATCGTGACGCTGCCCGCCGCCGACCACGACCCGGACGGCCCGAACGCGCACCGGCTGCGCAGCGCGGGCCTGCCCAACGCCGGCTGCACCCTCAAGATCGTCGACCCGGCGACGCTGGAGGAGCTGCCCACGGGCCAGGTCGGCGAGATCCTGTGCCGGACGCCCCAGAACATGAAGGGCTACTGGCGCATGCCCGAGGCGACCGCCGCCGCGCTGTCCGGCGACAACTGGTTCCGGACGGGCGACGCCGGCTACCTGGACGAGGACGGCTACCTCTACATCCACGACCGCGTCAAGGACATGATCATTTCGGGTGGCGAGAACATCTACCCGGCCGAGGTCGAGAACATCCTGATGGGACATCCCGACATCACCGACTGCGCGGTCATCGGCGTCCCGGACTCCAAGTGGGGCGAGACGCCCAAGGCGATCGTCGTCCTCTCCCCGGACGTGACCGAGCAGGACGTGACCGAGAAGGACATCATCGACTTCTGCCGCGACCGCCTCGCGCACTTCAAGTGCCCCACGACGGTCGAGCGCCGCGACGCCATTCCCCGCAACCCGACCGGCAAGATCCTCAAACGCGAACTCCGCGCCCCTTACTGGGAAGGTCAGGACCGCCAGGTCCACTGACCGGCCCGGCAACGGCTTCGCGAGCCGTACGCCCAAAAACGGGCTGTTCCTCAAGAGAACGTAGGCCCGCTACGGCCGATGGACGGCAATCCACGCGCATGCCGCCATTTCGATCTTCAGTCGCTATCGGATATGCACATGCGTGCATTACCGGCACCCCAAAAGCACCGGACCTGCCCTGTAGTTAGCAAGACTGGCATCATGGACGGAACACCGGCATAGCCCTCAGGTGATTACGGGGTTCCAGCGTGGCGCGAAGCAAAGTTCGCACAGCCGTCCAGGCATACCTTGACCAGAACCCGACGCACCATCTGGCCGACGATCAATGGCGGCCCTGCGAGATCGGGACGGCGAAGCCCATGGACGGCGGCGGCTCCAGCAAGGTCTTTCGCATTCTCAAGAACCTGACCCTGAAGCGCGCGCTCAAGGTCATGGACCCCAAACCGGCGCTCCGCAGCAGGGTGTCCAAGGACGTCTTCATCGAGAACTTCGAGAACGAGGCGGCCATCCTGTCGGCGGTCACGCACCAAAATGTGATCAAGCTCCTCGACTACGGCGTCGTCCGGGCCGAATCGGCGCAGATTCCCTATGTGGTGACGGACTACATCGAAGGGAAGACGCTCGACCAGTATGTGCGGGAACCGGGCGTCACCGACGAGAACCTGATGAGCGTCCTCGGCCAGACGCTGACCGGGCTTGAGTTCCTGCACGGCCGCCAGGTGATGCACTGCGACATGAAGCCCACCAACGTGGTGGTCGAGACGAACGGCGGACCGCGCGCGGTCATTCTCGACCTCGGGCTGGGCAAGGTGTTCGGCCACCCGGATCGCGACGACGACGGCGAGTTCACCTATCTCTTCGGGACGGAGCGGTTCCTGCCGCCGGAGATACGCTTCGCCCTCGGCGCCAACTCGGGAAACCGCGTCCGGCGGGCGGTGCTGCGCGAGCACTTTCCGCATATCGACCTGTACGCCTTCGGCGTCACCCTGCTCGACCTGGAAGGGCTGCTCTCCGCCCAGCGCTGCGCGGTCAGCGCGCGGACGCTGACCGTCCTCAAAGAGATCAGCCAGATGCTCACCGACCCCGCGAACTCGCGCTACCGCACCCTGAGCGCGAAGGACCTGGGCCGGATGATGCGCCAGCTCGACCCGTCGAGCCTGGCCCCGCTGGGGGTGCCGGAACTCGCGGCGATCCCGAACGGAACGAACTTCACCACCACCACGCAGGGGCGCGTCGCGCTCACCGACCGCGTGGAGACCATCCGCTGGCACCCGATGCTCTGGCGGCTGCACGAACTCCCGCAACTCGAACTCGCGTACTTCGTCTACGCCGGGGCCCGGCATTCCCGGTATCTGCACGCCCTGAACACCTACAACGCCACCCGGCAGCTGATGAACGGGCTGCTGGCCGACGAGCGGGCGCGCAAGTGGTGCACGAAGACCGATATCGAAGCCGCCCTCTTCCGGGCCCTCCTGCACGATGTCGCCCACTATCCGCTCTCCCAGATATTCGAGGACATCGCCGCGGTCAAGAACTACGGCATCAGGTCGCGCATATCGGACAGCATCCCGCCGTCACGGGTGGAACTGTTCCCCGCCCTGGTCGGCACGCGCGAGCCGACCGGACGCGTCGGCGAGATATTCAAGATCGCACTGGAGGTGCGGGATTCGAAGGGCCGGACGTTCCCGGAGCTCCTCGAACAGAAACTGACCGCCGACGTCGTCGAGCGGATGCAGAGCATCGGCGGCGAAGGCCCGCACGAGGACGAGAGCGCGGCGCTGCTGTCGGCGCTCCTCTCGTCGCCCATCGACGCCTGCAAGCTGGCGTACCTCGTCGACGACTCGATCATGACCGGGCTGAGTTTCGGACAGAGCATCGATGTGCCGAGCATCGCGAGCGCGCTGCGCTGCCCGAGCGAGCGGGACTATGACGCCGAGACGGCCTTCATCGGAATCTCCGAGCGCGGCGTCCCCGCGGCGGCGGCCGCCGTCGAGGTGCGCCAGCATCTGCTCGTGAAGGCCTACTGGCATGCCGCCAACCGTTCCATCATGGCCATGTTCAAGCACGTCGTCCTCAGCCTCATGGCCGAGCACAAGTTCTCCTTCGAGGAGTATTTCCAGGAGACCCTGTTCAAGGACGAGCGCGAGGCGACGTACTGGCTGAGCAAGAGATTCACCGAGGTGTTCGGCGACTCGGAGGTCAATCCGCTCGAATGCCTGCTGCCCACATCGGCCTCGGGGCTGCGCGGAGAATACCGCCGGCTCCTTGAGATCACGATGGGCTCGGCCGGTTCCCCGCTCCTCTACAACAAGCTCCGCGGCACCAATCCCTTCGAGTACCATGACCTCTACAATCGGCTTTCCGAGGCGCTCGCCCCGCAGTGCGATCCAGCACCGCGGCCCGGCGAGATTCTCATCGATGTCCCGTTCAGGGACCGCGAGAACCTCGGCGGCCGGGTTCTGGTCTACCCGGGGGAGAACAGCCAGAAGGCGACCGCCAGAGAAGGCGGTGTCAACCTCCTTGAGATGGTGCCGACCCTCGGCAATCTGCGGGGCGACAAATTCGACCACAGCACCAAGATCATACGGTTGCTGGTCCACCCCACCCTGATGGACCGGATCACCGATGTCGACGCGGCGGCGAAAGAGTCCCTCAAGGTACTGATAGAGATATGAGCAAATATGGACGATGAAACTCCGCCGGCTGGAATGTTCGACGAGGCGCTGGCGCTGGTACGCGATTTCCATGCCGCCAAGCAGTTGCTCATCAGCGACTGTCCCGCGGTTCCGGAGAGCAAGCGGGAGGTCGAGCGCCTCGCCGGCGACATCGAACAGGAAGCGGCGGAGGTGGCCGAGGCCATTCGGCTCGGGGACATCGAGAAATCGGCCCGGGAGATCTGCGACCTGCTCTACATCACCTTCGGCGCCGCGATCTCACTCGGCCTTCCCCTCGACCGGCTGTTCGCCCGCGTGCATGAGAGCAACATGACCAAGGAGTCCGTGGCGCCGGTCGAGGGCGTCTCCCAGAAGCCGCACAAGGGCCGGCGCTTCCGGGAGCCGGTCCTAGCCGACATCCTGGCCCCGTCCCAGCGGCCGTGACCCCCAGCCGTCCTCGTGGACGACATCGGTGATCCGCAGGAAGTTGGCCGTCGCGGTCTCCCGGTCCGGCTTGGGCCCCCGGCTCCCGAGATCGGCCATCAGGCTGGCGGTGTAGGCGGCCAGTGACTTGAACGACTGGTAGTTCGCCGTCTCGCGCCAGTCCAGATTGCGGTCCTCCCTGATCGCCTTGCGCAGGCTCTGGAACCCCTGCCGCATCCGGCCGAGGACCTCGATGTCCTGATCGGAGAGCTGCCGGTCGCCGGCCACCTTCGCCAGCAGGGCCTCGATGGCGCCCTCGATCGACGCCGCCCGCTGCAGGCACTGCCATGCCGCGTCCTCCGGCGGCGCGGGGCCGGCCCCGTACCGTTTGATCGTGTCCCAGCATTTCCAGGTGGCGAAGAACTCGCCGTAGACGCGCTGGAACTCCAGCATCGACGCGAGGTCGATCTCCCGCTGCTTCTTGATCCGGTCCCATCGATCGGTGACGCGCGTGGACACCAGCCACCCTCCGCTCAGCGTCAGGAGGGTGATCAGGACGGGCGCGAGGGTCTGTGACATGCCGTGTCCGGGGTCGAGGGGCGGACGTCAATCATGCCCGGCGAAGCCTACGGAAAGCGGATCACCGCTGACATGGGACGGTGGTCGGACGTCCTCACCCGCTCGGCGGGAACACTGCAGGAAACGGCGGCGGACCGGGTGATGAAGAGGTAGTCGCTCTTCTCCACCGCGGCGCCCGTCCAGTCCTGGCGCGTCATGGCACCTGCGCGGGACTGCCCCGACTGGTCGCATTCCGCGTACGCCCGGTACAGCGGATCGAATGCCGGGCTCTCCGGCGCGGCGCCGAGATCACCGCCGACCAGAACCCGTCCGCTGCCGGCGAGGGCGGCGAGGGCGGCGGCCTGCTTGCGGCGCCACGTGGCGTCCTCGGACGGGCTGAGCTGCGTGACGCACACCCGGGTCGTCCAGGACGGGACCTCCCCGCACAAGGCGACTGGCGCGCCCGCGGCAGGCGAAGGAATTTCGGACCGTTCCGTCCCGGCGAGCGGAGCCGCGGTGCCGATGGCAACGCCCAGGCGGCCCTCCCCCCGCGCACAGGACGGGCCCTTGGTCGGCGCGGCGAAGGCCCACGCCCACCCGGACAGCCCCGTGGTCTTCTTGAAGGCGCGCACATGCCCCTCGCAGACCTCCTGCAGCAGGACGGCGTTCGCCGCGACCTTCCGTCCGCCGACCTCGGTGGTGCGCATCCGCTGCGCGGCCTGCCCGGCGAGCGCCGCCGGGTCGGCTCCGAGCGGGCAGCCCGGCTCCGCGCCGCCGCAGACGTTCCAGGTCATCGCGTTGATCGTGACGGCGTCCGGACGCGGCGCCGCGCCGTCGGCATGGGCGGCCGGGGCGGGGCCGCCGTCGCCCTGCAGGCCCTCGATGCTCGCGCCGGTCAGGGCCGCGGCGACGACCGCGCCGGCGGCGCAGATCGAGAGAAGGGGAATCAGGGCGCGGGGGGATCGCACACGTTCTCCAGGTGGGGGGTCAGCCGGGGACGATGTCGGAATCCCACCACAACAAGATCGCTTTTCGCCAGCGGTTCCGCCCGAACGCGTCCCCGGGGGGCCCGGCGAAAGCCTCGCCGGGCCCCCTGGAGCGCTAGTCGAGCAGACCGGTGACCGTGCCCGCGCCGACCGTCCGGTTGCCCTCGCGGATGGCGAAGCCGAGGCCCTCGGTCATCGCGACGGGCCTGCCCAGGTCCACGGCCATCTCGACCGAGTCGCCGGGCATCGCCATGCGGCCGTCGCCGCCGAGGTCGACGCCGCCGACCACGTCCGTCGTCCGGAAGTGGAACTGGGGCCGGTAGCCGTGGAAGAACGGCCTGCTCCGACCGCCCTCGTCGGCCGTCAGCACCCGGACCTTCGCCCGGAACCGCAGGTGCGGCCGGATCGCGCCCGGGGCACTGACGACCTGGCCGCGCCGGACCTGGTCCCGCCGGACGCCGCGCAGCAGCACGGCGGCGTTGTCGCCCGCCTCGGCGTGGTCCATCGACTGGCCGAACGTCTCCAGCCCGGTCGCGACCGTGCGGAACGGCTCCCCGAACCCGACGACCTCGACGGATTCGCCGACACGCAGCAGACCCTGCGCCACGACACCGGTCACGACCGTGCCGCGCCCGGTGATCGTGAGGACGCTCTCGACCGGCAGGAGGAACGGCCTGTCGAGCACCCTCTCCGGCACCGGCACGTACGCGTCGATCGCGTCGAGGAGGTCGACGATCCGGGCCGTCCAGTACGGGTCGCCCTCCAGCGCCCGCAGCCCGGACACCCGGACGACCGGTATCTCGTCCCCGGGGAACCCGTACTCCGACAGCAGCTCCCTGACCTCCAGCTCGACGAGGTCGAGCAGCTCGGCGTCCTCGACCATGTCGGCCTTGTTGAGCGCGACGACCACGTGCCGGACGCCGACCTGCCGGGCCAGGACGATGTGCTCCCGCGTCTGCGGCATCGCCCCGTCCTGCGCGGACACGACGAGCACGGCCCCGTCCACCTGCGCCGCCCCCGTGATCATGTTCTTCACGTAGTCGGCGTGGCCGGGCATGTCGACGTGGGCGTAGTGCCTGGTCGCGGTGGCGTAGTGGACGTGCGCGACGTTGATGGTGATGCCGCGGTCGCGCTCCTCCGGGGACCGGTCGATCCGGTCGAACGGCACGGCGGACGCCATCCCGCGCTCGGCGAGCACCTTCGTGATCGCCGCGGTCAGGGTCGTCTTGCCGTGGTCGACGTGCCCCATCGTGCCGATGTTGACGTGCGGCTTGTCGCGCTCGTACAGCTGCTTGGCCATGGTCCTGTCCTCACTGGTGGATCCGGTGAGAACCCGCTTGGGCCACCCCCCTCCGCTGGTTCTCCGGAAGGGTGGGACGGAGAGGGGTCAGCTTCGCTCGCCGTCGAAGGCAGCCGGCACCGCGCTCAGCAGGACCAGGCCTGCGAGCGTCCGGGTGCCGGCTGCGAGGAACATGGTTCGAAGGCTACGAGCCGGACCTCGCCCCGTCGACAGGTTTTCCACCTGCGGGAACACGCAGCAGAAGGAACCCCGCCCCAGCCCCCGCGAACTGGAACGCGGCGATCGCCAGCACCAGCCCGACGGGCCCGATCGCGGCGGCGGACGCGGCGGTCAGCGCGGCGCCGACCGCCGAGGCGGCGATCTTGAGGCTGCCCGCCGTCGTGTTGACCTGGCCGAGCCGCCCGGGCGGCGCCTCCCGCTGCCGGAGCATCAGCGTCGCCGCGAACACCGGCCCCTCACTGAGACCCGCGGTGACGCAGGCGGCCGTCGCCCACGCCACCGACGGCGTGACGGCGAGGGCGGCGAGGGCGGCCCCGAACGCGACGAGCCCGGCGAGCATGACCGGCTCCGCGTGCCTGGGCGTGAGCCACCGGCTGGACGCCAGCGACCCGATCAGGGAGCCGACCGCCATCGCGACGAGCAGCCGTCCGCCCGCGCTCGGTGCGGCCCCGATGTGCTCGGCGAGCAGCACCGCCGTCACCGCGATCCCGCCGAACCCCATCCACGCGAGCGTCGTCGCCACGGGC
>NZ_VCKW01000217.1 GCF_005889715.1 Actinomadura soli | reverse complement strand
GTGGGGGCACGATCTAGCCCTCGACCTCGCACAGCGGGCCTGGTGATGAACAGTGCTCACCCACCGGTCGGCTTCATCAGCCACCGATCCTGCCTTCCCGGCCTGACCGATGCACCGCCATTAGGTGATGATCCCAAGTTGCCTGATGAACCTGCTCGGCGGATTGTACTTTCTTGTGCCGTATTGCGTGACCGTGAATCCGGAGTAGAAGATATCGACGGCTTCGCGAGCTCGCGTGATCGAAACGTAAAACTTTCGGCGATCTTCGTTCATCTCTTTGGAGCCTTCAGCTGAGGCGAAGAATGGGATGACACCATCTTCGGCGCCGAGAATGACGACAACGTCAAACTCGAGCCCCTTACCTGATGTCATTGTGGTGACTTCGATTCGATCCACATTGCGGGCCCGCTCGCCAAGTTCGGTGATCGTGTGACCTCTGAGGCTGCCGTTCGTGAGTGCCACCACCATGTCCCCAATTGAGGCCACGTCGTCCCCCCGCCTCACCTTCTCGAGCGCACTGGTGAATCCAAGGAGCTCAAGGTCGTCGATCAGCTGCGTCGCCGGCGCATCCACCTTCTTACGCAGCTCCAGCATCTTCTCTACAAGCTTGGATTCGCCTCGCTTGCTCCATTGATTTCCCATGGCGTCCCGCCACCCGTAGAGCAGATCGCTCAGGCGGTGACCGCTGCGTTCGCGCCCCAGCGTGGTCCAAGCAGCCAGACCTTCGATGAGTTGCGTGGCTGGGGTGCGGTCATACTCCGAACCGCGGACGTACACGGGGAGACCCTGCGCGCGCAGGCCCGCAGCCGCCGATTCGCAGTTTGTGTTGGTGGCGCAGAGGACCACCACCTCGTGCAGTGGGGTTCCGGAAGCGGTAGCAGTGCGGACGATTTGTGCCGCAGCGTTGACCTGGGCGGAGAAGCCGCCGGGCTCGTGGTGTGCTTCGACGCGGCCTCCGGATCGTTGGCCAGTAATCTCCCGGTCAGGGTCGGCGAGTAGGCGGTTGGCACAGCGAATGATCTCGATGCCGCACCGGTAGTTCACGGTGAGCGGTACTCGCGTGACGCCCGGCCGCGCTGCGAGTTCGATTAGGAGTTCGGGCCGGGTGCCGGTGAAACCGAAGATGGCTTGGTCCGGGTCACCCACGGCAAACAAGTCGACGGGCGTTCGGTAGTCGAAGCACAGTGCACGTACGAGTCGGTCGAGTCCTGGCGCAAGGTCTTGGTACTCGTCGACGTAGAGGTGCGGGTAGCAGGCGACAAGCGCTTTTCGAACGGTCTCATCGCCCTCGACGAGCTCCACTGCGAAGCGCACAATGTCGTCGAAGTCCATGAGGCCGAGCTGGCGCAGCTCTTGTTCGTACTTGCGTCCTGCCTGGACTATCCTCTGCTCAGATCGCAACCATTGTTGATCAGTTGCTAGCTGCTTGCGGTTGTGCTCGATCGTGGACTTTGCCAGCCTCCGCTCGCGCTTCTCGTGCCTTTCGAAATGGCGATCAACGACCTGATCCAGCAACCTACGTGCGAGCCTGGGGTCCGCGACTTGGAGATTTGCGGCATCGGATCTCCCTGCAGCGCGCGCGAACGGGGCGATGATGCGCCTGAAAGCAAACCCATGCACCGTCCCGACAAAGAGTGTCGAACGAGACTCGACTCCCAGGTCGGTGATGCGTTCACGCAACTGATCAGCTGCGGGGTTGGTGAGTGTGATGCAAGCGGCTCCCTGCGGACGCGGTATGCGATTCGCGAGGTCATAGGCAACGCGCGTAGTCAGCAGTTTGGTCTTGCCGCTGCCGGGAGGTGCGAGGACAACACAGTGCCCCTCAGTTCGGAACGCCTGCCACTGCCCGGCGTTCGCTTTCAGGTCAGCGATTGATTCCGTAAGTTTGCTCATCAGGCCTTCAGGTATTGCAGTGCGGCCGCGACGTATTCTGGTGCGGTGAGCTTGCGCAGTGCGAGCCGCTGCGCAAAGCGGCCCTTGCCGCCCGCGCGCTCGATCATCTTCAAGAACTCGGCGCAGTCTGGCGTGGTGCTCTGCCAAGTTTCGAGCACGACCTGCTGCCTGGGCGTGACGAGGTCGGCGAGCACCATGCGACAGGTTGCCTGATTCTCAGCGGAAGCCTGGAAGAGGTCGTACTCAAAGGTGGTTGTGCCGCAGAAGATGCCGTGCTGTTCGGGCGAGCCAGCGGCACCGATTGTCTCCACCAGTCTAGTCGCCCGAACCTGACCCGCCGGCGGGCTGTCGGCGTCCTCGTCGTCGCCCGGATCGCCGTCAGTGACGACTGCCCAGGGGATACCGAGTGCTGCTGCGAACCGCACGTACGTGGAGAAGTGCGTACCGTGGATCGCGCAGACGGTGACTCCGAGCTTGTCGAGCTCCAGGTCGAGGCCGCGAGCGAGGGCTGGCACCATGACCTGCTCGGCATAGCCTTCGACGAACAGGACCCTGCGCGCGAAAACCAGCTCGGCGCGTGTCGCGTCCAGGTAGCGGCCGATGTCATCCCATTCGAGCTCTGTGAGCGAGGCATCGGCAGCTGCGGCGGCAAGGGTTTGGTCACCGGTGGTGCGCAAGACTAGGAGGCTCCGTGGCGGCGCGACACTCGCGATGTACGGCGACTGAGTTGTCACGATCTTGGTGATAGTACGCGGCGTTTCGTTGAGCAGCCGCCGGAAGACGAGGCGCTGCAGATGGGGGTGAAGGTGGGCTTCCGGCTCGTCGACAGCAATCACGGCGTGGGCGATCTCGTTCTCCAGGAGTTGCTGATCGAGCCCAAGCTCCAGCAGCGCCAAGTACAGCACGTTCAGTGTGCCGAGACTGGCGCTGCCCAGATCGCGCTGCGCGGGTCCGTCGACGAAAAGCTTCATCCCCCGGATCAGACGAACGGGGTCCGGAGGGGCCGCAGCTAGGCTCGTTTCAAGGGCATGTTGGTCGCCCACCATGTCAAGGGTCCGCGCGCTGATTCTGGTACCGAGCTGCTCGATTACCTCCAGTTGATTCAACTGGGCGTTTGCCTCAGTCATGGCCTGCTCAACGCCTCCGAGCGCCTCCTTTGGTGCCGCTGCCGCCGCTGCCTCCAGGAGTCTCCGGAGCGGTGATCGCCTCCAGTTGCGGATATCTGATTGAACGTCGCGGAGCGCATGAAGGTAGGCGATGAAGAGGTACTCACGAACATCTCCCCCGACCTGCGCCTCGTTCTCGCCTCCAACGATCGACCAGCGGTACGGCGCCTGAGCACCCTCCTCAACGGTGTCTGCCGGGCCCCAACGGAAGGTAAGACGAGCGCGTATGGGGTCGGTCTTTAGCAGGGCACCCTTGAGCGCGACCAGCGCTGTTGGCTCATCCTCGAAGTCGGTAATTTCGACCGAAATAGTGATACTTTCTCCGGCTGCTTGCGGATCGTAGTCGTTGGCGTCCTTCCCTAGCCCGTCCCAGAAATCTTCTCGACGTAGGCGGCGGTCACTATTGGGCATGGTCGGGTCGAGCACCAAGCGGAGGGCGTGGAGCAGGTTGCTCTTGCCGGAGCGGTTCTCCCCAACAATCACTGCGCCCGCTTCGAGCCTGAGGTTAATGTTCGCCAGATTTCGGAAGTTTTGGACCGTAAGTTGACTGATTCGCATGGCCGACAACGGTATCTCGCGACACCGCATCTTGAGGGCCTTATGGCGAGAACCGCATGATTCAAGACAGGCCTCCGGTACCTCGCGAGTTGTATTGTGCGGACGATCCCGCGCGGACGAGGTGGAGGAAGACCGGTCGGACTCGCCCATCGATGAGGGCGAACCCCAAGCGCGATCGTGTGTCACCTGACCGGCGATCGGAGCCCGGGGTTCCCCGGGACCGGACCGGTCCCCGTGGGCCGGGGGTCTGGGACCATTGGCGGCCGAGACCGCTCTACCGAAATACAGGACGGCGGCGCGGGCGCGGCGGACGGGCATCCATGCCGGTTCCGTCGTGCGCGGTAGATCTGTCGCTAGGCCAAGCTGACCTGCGTACGGTTACTTTCCGTGAACAGCGACGAAAAGCGGGACTTGAGCAAGCTGGGCGCCCTCCTCGAAAGAGCCCAACAACGACGAGAGCAGATGGGCGCGGACCCCAACGCCTCCGACGTCGCCGGGCGCAGCCCGCTGGCCGGCGACGACGCCAAGACCCACCCGTTCGAGCTTTCCGGGTACGCCTGGCACGCCCTCACGGTAGCGACCGATCACCTCGAGTGCCTTCGCACTTCGGTCTTCGGGCCGCCCGTCAACGGCCACGTCGAGGCTCGCATCCAGACCCACGCCCAGTCCTCCCTGGTGCGCGGCGCGATCGAGAACGGCGCCCGCGCGGTCTGGCTGCTCGGCCCCAAGGACCGCCCAACCCGGGTGACCCGCCGCCTCGCGCTCCAGCGCAAAGAGGTCAAGGGTTCGTACCGTATGCGGGAGCTGGTCAACCAGCCCGCGACCACAACGAAGGATGATGCGCTGATGCGGGTGAACGACCTGCTCGCCGCTGCTCTCAAAGTCACCGCCGACGAAGCCCACCAGGAGCTGAAGCAGGCGCCAACCTACAGCTTCATCGTCCGCGATGCCGGCGAGCTCGCTGGCATCGGCGCCGATCTGGCCGAGGTGGTCTGGAGCGGTTGCAGCTCGCTGGCCCACGGTGACCAGTACGGCACGCGGGGCCTGTTGGACAAGGAGGTCATGGCCCGAGCCACCCTGCGGGGCCGGGACATGGCCATGACCCGGATCACCGGCAACATCCGCAACCTGTTCTGGACTACCTTCGCCGCGGTGTGGATGGTCGAGGAAGGCTTCCGGCTCTACGAGCTTCGCCGTACCCCCTACGCCTGACCGCATCTTCGTCTCGGAAGCCCAGGTGTCGTGGACGCTCTCGGGCGGGTAGGCGATTCCGCCGCCGCCCGGCAGCGATGACGTCGGCCCGCTTCAGCACCACGCCCAAGGGCTTCATTCCGCGCTTGTTGAGCATGCGGAGGAGGTGGAGGCCGGGGCTCTCAGAGAAGCAGACGGCGGGCATCCCGTCGGGGCAGAACGGCGGGAAGACCATGAGGGTCTGGCTGTGCAGGATCGGGTTCAGGCGTTGCTGGAGGGCATCTGCTTGATGGTGTCGGGCGCGGCCGGGTTGAACTGTGAGCCCTCCCTTCGGCCGCAGAAGTGGACGAGCAGGTCGCTCTGCCCGGGGTCGGTCGGCGCGAGCACAGGCGGGAGAGGGCGATCAGCTTCGTCATGTCGTCAATGATCGGGCACCGAGCCTGTCGGGCGGTGTACGGACACTCCCGGGGGTGTTCGCTCAACAGTGGGTCCGGATTCAGGAGCGGCAGGCGTCCCGGAACGCCCTCTCGTGCCGCCGACCGGGGAGGTGGCCGACCACGGCGGGTGGACATGGCGCGCTTCATGCGTTGATGGGCCACAATGCCGGAGTGACGCGGTTGCTCGATGAGAACGCGCTGGTGAGATCGTCGGTCGTGGCGAACTGCCTGATGAATCGCGAACGGTCCCTCAGCGGCTCCTACGGTTACGGTCGGGAACTCGGCATCGACGTCATGGCCGAGTTGAGCACCCGCGCCAGGGCGGCAACGCCCGTACGGTGGCTGGACGTGTGCTGCGGGAGCGGGCGGGCGCTGGCCGAAGCAGCCGGGCTCCTCGCCGCTCGTGGCCTGACTGCAGAGGCCGAGATCATCGGACTGGACCTCGCGGACCATTTTGTCTCAGGCAGCTTTTCTCCATCTCTGCGCCTGATCAGCGGCTCGGTGAACCAGTGGGTCCCTGACGGCTGCTTTGACCTGATCACTTGCGTGCATGGGCTGCACTACGTGGGCGACAAACTGGAGGTCCTCAGCCGCATAGCATCCTGGCTCACCAGCGACGGGCTCTTCATCGCCAACTTCGACACCCGCTCGGTCCGCCGTGCGGACGGCACACCCACAGGCCGACGGCTCACCGCCCAATTGCGCTCCCAAGGGTTCGCGTACGATTCCGCCCGCCGCCGCATCTCCCGCCGCGGATGCGCACAGATCCGGTTCCCGTACCGCTATCTCGGAGCCGACGATCAAGCCGGCCCCAACTACACCGGCCAACCCGCCGTCGACTCGTTCTACGAACCACTCCCATGAATCCCTGCTCATGGCCTGTGACGACCAGCTCGTCATGAAAGGCACGGAGCCAACACGCAACTGACGCGGACTGCCGCTTACAGATACCGTTTCCCCCACGAGCGCACTCACATGCCGCCGGTCGGACGCGCTAGTGGCGGGCAAGCACGCTGGCGGTGGTTACCGGGGGGCCGCGGGGCGGCGGGCGAATAGGATCGCGCCCGGCTTCGGCTCGTCGGGGTTCAGCAGGTGCTGCGCCTCGATGGTGAAGCCCGCCTGGCGGAGCCAGTCGGCTACGCGGGGCGGTTGGCGGTGGTGCACATACGCCTGGACGGGCTGGTCGCCGTCACCGCTCGTCTCGATCTTTGACTCGTCGCCGACGTGGAAGCCTACGGCCAGCAGCCCGCCCGGCCGCAGGACCCGGTGGAACTGTCCGAGCACGCCCGGCACCGCCTCGTCGGGGATGTAGATCAGCGACCACCACGCGAGCACACCGGCCAGAGAGCCGTCGGCGAGCTCCAGGTCGGTCATCGAACCGACCTCGAACCGCGTCCCGGGGTGCTCGCGGCGGGCGATCTCGATCATCGCGGGTGACAGGTCGATGCCGAACGCGTCCGCGCCCAGTTCTCGCAGCAGGGCGGTGGTGTGCCCCGGCCCGCAGCCCACGTCGGCGACGGGCCCGCCGTCGATCGCGCGGACCAGGTCGGCGAACAGCACTACCCCCGCGCGAACATGCAGCAGCCTGTCGAGCAGGTCGCGGGTCTCGTCGGCGTAGCCGACCGCGAGGGCGTCATAGACGTTCCGGGTATCGGTCAACCAAGTCATCAAAGCAACGTAGCCCCTTCGAACCACTTGAGTCGTAGAGGTTGCCGCCGAATGACCCGCGCACCTTGTCCGCTCATGCCGCGTGTGGCTGGTCTGGTCTTGCGCCCGGTGCGGGCGCAACGTCGAAGGCAGGACTTCGTTCGATGAGCTTCTGGGAGCGCGTGGCGCTGGAAAACGCAGGTGGGGACATCCTGCGGTTGGCGACGCTCGCCTACTTGGCCCAATACAAGGGTGACTCACGCATGCACACCGAGTCGGACCTGCGGATCCACCTGACCTGTGCGCCGAACGGCAGCTGGAGCCCCTTAGCGGTACGGCGCGCGCATGTGGAGATGTACGTGCGCTGGCTACAGGAGGTCCGCCGGTTCCGGCCCTTGACCGTGTCCCGGCGGCTGTCAGTAGTGGTCGGCTTCTACCGGACCTGCGTGAGCGACGGAATTCTGGAACACTCGCCCGCCGACCATGTCCGTCGCCCGAACGTAGCGCCGGAATCGCCAACGCTCGGATTGTCCCATCTGCAGTTCGAGGCTCTGCTGTCAGCTGCGCGCGCCTCGGCCAAGCACAACTACTTCGCGCTGGTCGCGATGCTCGGGTTCCTCGGGTTACGGATCTTCGAGGCCACCGGTGCCGACATCGACGACCTGGGCGAGGAACACGGCCACCGAGTCCTACGCGTGATCGGCAAGGGCACCCGGATCGTACTGATACCCCTCCCGCCGGCAGTCGGCAGAGCCATCGACCACGCCACCCGCGACCGGACCAGCGGGCCGATCCTGCTCAACACCCGCGGGACCCGAATGGATCGGCACGCCACCACCCGCCGCCCGCGCCGACTCGAGGCCCAATCCGTCGTCCGGTTGCCGCGGATGCACCCCCACATGCTCCGCCGCACCTTCGTGACCACCACGCTCGACGCCGGCGTCGACCTGCGCGACGTGCAGATCGCCGCACGCCACGCAGACGCGCGCACCACCATGCGCTACGACCGAGCCCGCAACAACCTCGACCGCCACCCCAACTACATCCTCGCCGCCCACACGGCCTCCGGCACCTGAACCAAAGACCGCGAATCGGTATGCGCAGGTCTGCCGAGAAAAGATGTTCTGCTGCGTCTGATCTCTGGGATACGGCGCCTGTGAGCGCAGGTCGCTTGATAGTACTTGTCGCGATCAATTCTTGTTTTCCGAAGCAATGGAAGCGCATACTGAATTTCCTGTTCGCGAAGGCCGCCTGGGACGCAACAAGATGTCCGACACGCGTGCGGTCGAGTGTGAGTACGGCGTCGCGAATGAGTTCTGCCGAGGCCTGTGGGCTGGATGTGACCTGAGAGGGCGGCGACATGTTGGGCTGGATGGCGACCCTTGCCGGCGTGCGGCGATTTGGTCGATTCTTGGGGCTGGGTTTGATTCCTGCGATGCTTGTCGGTGTCCTGGCCGCACCAGCCAGATCCGGCCCTGGCCCTGAGCCGGCCCCAGGCGAGGCGGGCCGGCGGAGTCAATGGACTGCCAGGCCCGCACTCCAGCAGGCGCGCGACGCGCTGAGCGTGACGACGGTGGGCAGGGACATTCTGGCCATAGGCGGGGCTGACCCGCTCAGGGACCAGGATCTGGATGTCGTCGAAGCCCGCCGTACACAGGGCACTGGGACCTGGCGTTACCTGGCGCGCCTGCCTACTGCGCGCGCCAACCTAGCTACCGCCGAGGTAGGTGGGCTGGTGTACGCGGTCGGTGGCTTCACTAAATCTGGTCCGTCGGACGCCGTGGAGACCTACGACCCGGAGTCGGGCCGCTGGGCCAGGAGTCTTCGCCTTCCCCAGCCACGCGGTGGCCCCGCAGCGGCAGCCCTTGGTGGTCTGCTTTACGTGGCCGGCGGGGAAATCCCCGGATCCCAGTTCACGAACTCGGTGATCGTCTACGACCCTGGGAAGCGTACCTGGAGTTCCGTCGCCCCTATGCCCACGGCCCGGGAAAGGTTCAAGCTGGTGGCTGCGAGAGGTTACCTGTATGCGATCGGGGGCGACAATCGGGTGAGCGGGTCAGCAGAACAGGTCAAGTCGCTGACCACGGTGGAGCGCTACGACCCCAGGACCAACAGATGGCGCACCATGAACCCGATGATCGAGGCTCGTTCCCTGACCTGCGCGGTCGAGACGACGGTCGGGAAACGACGGATCCTCACCGTCGTCGGCGGAGCCGAGTTCTCCCCCGCCGGCGCCCTTGTCGGCCCCAGGCGTACCACCGAGGTCCTTGACCTCGGCACGGGCCGGTGGACACTGCTGAAGATCCTGCTTCCCATCGCCCGAGCATCACATGACTGCGCCGCCGAGGCCAATGGAGCCGTCCTGACGATTGGTGGCGTCGTTCGGCAGAACGGTGAGTTCTCGCCGATAGCGAACGTAGACGCACTATCCCTCCAACCCCGTGATCTGCAATAGGACTCGGTCCTGGCCGTTCGCCAGACAAAGCCCAAGAGTTCAACCGGCCCTGTACCGCTCGAATACTTAGTTTCATGCTGTGAGCTGGGATTTTGCTGCGGGGCCGTAGGAGTCGCTGCGACCATCTCGGGGTGTTGTTGTCTGTGCTGTACCGGTTGGTCCGGAGCCTGCTCGGCCTGTTGGTGATGCTGGTCCGGTCTGATATGTCCAAGGACGTCGAGTTGCTAGTGCTGCGTCACGAGAACCAGGTGCTGCGCCGTCAGGTCGCAGGTCGTCCGCGCTGGGATCATGGCGACCGGCTCTGGATTGCGGCGTTGTCCCATCTGGTGCCGCGTCGGCGGTGGGCCGAACTCTTTCCGGTTGTTCCGGCGACGATCCTGCGCTGGCACCGTGACCTCGTCGCCCGTAAGTGGACCTTCACCGACCGGCGCCGTCCAGGTCGCCCCCGCAAGGGTGCGTCGATCAGAACGCTGATCTTGCGGATGGCGCGGGAGAACCCGGCGTGGGGGCATCGGCGGATCCAAGGCGAGGTGGCCCGTCTCGGCTACACGATTGCGGCGTCCACGGTGTGGGAGATCCTGCATGCGGCCGACATCGATCCGGCACCGCGTCGGGCGGGGCCGACCTGGCGGCAGTTCCTGGCCGCTCAAGCGCACGGAATCATCGCCTGTGACTTCCTGGTGGTGGAGACGGTGCTGCTCAAGCGGCTCTATGTGCTGGTGTTCATCGAGCACGGCACCCGCAGAGTGCATCTAGCTGGGGTGACCGCGTGCCCGACGGGGGCGTGGACGGTGCAGCAAGCCCGCAACCTGGCGATGGAGTTGGGGGATCGTATCGGCGCGCTGCGGTTCTTGATCCACGACCGCGATCCGGTCTTCACCGCTGCGTTCGATGAGGTGCTCAAGACCGAAGGGCTCAAGGTCGTGAGGACCTTGCCACGGACACCTCGTATGAACGCCATCTGCGAGCGCGTCATCGGAACCCTTCGCCGTGAACTGCTGGACCGGGTGTTGATCCTGGGGGAGCGGCACCTGGCCTTGGTGCTCGGCGAGTACCTGACCCACTACAACGGCCACCGGCCCCACCAAGCCCGCCGGCAACGACCTCCAGATGCCGAATGCCAGCCCGCCAGGACCCCGGCTGAAGCAAACGACCTGAGATCCATCCGGCGAAGACCCGTCGTCACGGGCGTGATCAACGAATACCATCATGCCGCATAGCCCCAGCTCAAGCCGCATAGCTCAATAATCGAGCGGCACACCGTGACGAACCCGCTCAGAGCAAGACGAGATGCCCACCATAAGAGACCACGCAGGTCCGGTGGCGGGCACCGCTGACCTCCACTGTCGGAGCAGCGCCCGTATAGTGCCACGGGACGCCGACGTGGCGGCGGTCGCGGCGATTCGACGCCTGGGGCGCTGTCCTCGCAGATGTTCGGGCGGCGTGGGGACGTTCACGACCATGCGGCGACGCTGGAGCTTGGTAGCCGGGTGCAGGCGCTGCCCGAAGATTCAGGGACGGCGCGGAACTGGTGCCGTTACGCTCTTCTCACTCAGCTTCATGGGGTAATTCTGTGTCCGAGCGACACGCACCGACAGCACATGGCCCCCAAATTCACCGCTCGGCGCGCCCCACCGCATTCCGGTCGGCGCATAGCCGGGGGTATCCGACAGTATGACGCGAACCTGCACGCAGCTAGGGCCTGCCTGCACGTGCAATTATGTCATCATTACCGGAGCTGCGGAGGAAGACAAAGGTAAAGTTTCTTGCCCGCATCGGCGCCTACGTGTGTTCGACCGGTAGGGGTTAGTTGCAGGGGCTGTGTCCCTGCGGAGCGGTTGGTGATCAGTGGCGCGTTTACCCACGACTTGTGAGCCGCGGAGAACGATCGGAGTCGGATATCAGCGGCGTGAGTGCCGCATTGTCTCCTCACTGCATCACTGCCGCGGTGTTCATGAGCGTCAGCGGTGTGTTGGACGAGATAGTTGCCTCAGTTATGGTGGCTTGATCTCTAAGACGCGGGAGCGGTCTTTGATTCCGGAGATGGAAATTGGAATCCAGCCCCTTTGGCTCTGCCAATCAATTCGGTGAAGGATGGTAGGTCGACTCCCTTGCTTGTTTCGTCCGAACGGGAGCTGTTCGCTCATGCATTCGAGTAGTGAAAAATGCAGGAAGGATAGGTGGTGTTCGCGAGTTGTAACTGTCAGGAGAAGTCCTATCCGCCTGCGGATATCGTGATTGGATGTGCGCGATCGCCGGTGTGGTTGGGCTGGCCTTTGTCGCTCTCGAAAAGGCTTTGTGCGGAATAGGGTACGGTTGATGTCGATGGGGGACAAGGACCGAAGGGGATCAACATGGCTCAAAAGATAGTGGTCACCATGGCTGACGACATCGATGGTAGTGAGGCAGTCGACACCGTGTCATTCGGCATTGACGGCAGTACGTACGAAATCGATCTCAACGAGAGGAACGCTGCTGAACTTCGCAGTACGCTGTATCCTTTCATGGAGAGCGGTCGTAGGTTGAAAGCGGCAAGAGGAAGGAGAAATTCGGCCTCAGTTTCTAGGCCGGAAAGCGCCGCTGAGATCCGCGAATGGGCAAAGCGACGTGGCATTCCGGTCAATGGGCGTGGCCGCCTAGCGGCCAACGTAATCGACAGGTACCGGTCTGAACGCTGAGGGAGGGATCATTAACTGTATTGGAGTCTCTGCCGTCACGATCAGGTGGTACGGCGCGAAGCCGGGCAGGGACACTCTTGTTCAATAGATGGGCGTGCGTTGTCCCCGGTATTGATTGTCCAGGCGGCGGGCTCCGCAGGAAACGGCCGGTCCCAGCGGGGCAGCAACACGTGCTCGGAGGCGCAGGCCGTTTGGGGTTGGCACGGCCTAGGTGGCTTCCGTCACCGAGGCATGCCACGTCAGCAACCTTCGCAAATGGGCGGTCTGCCCACGTGAAGGTCGCACTCGGAGGCTCGGTTATGCTCGACACTGCAAGCCTATCCGGTGTGGAACGCTCGTCAGGATGGAGGGAGAGGCTGGCAAAGGTACTCATCGGGCCGAAGGTGTTGAGCGCTGTGTTGCACCTGGGATCCCACTGAGGTATCGGTCACCGGATACGCCACCGAACGACCCGATGGACTGCTCCCTAGGTGGCGAATCAGACCTCGGTCATGTGGCTGTTCCTCCTCTTCTGGCAGGCATGCCGCCTCTTGTCGTTGGACATCACTTCCTCCCGGTGGTGGAAACCAGGGCTCCCCGCTGGGGACATAAGAGCTCCCGGTGGTGGACCGTCCTCGTTGTTGCGGAAAGTCCCAGGCGTCCACCCCGGCCCGGCCTTCATGTGGACGAGATTGTCGGCGTGTTCAAGGGGACGCGGCGTTGAAGGGACGCCGTACCCCCCGATCAACGATGGTGCGGATTGGGTGAGTGGTCGTCTGTTCTCTGACGACTACTCACCCAAGTCGTGATCACACGCGTGGCGTCTCAGCATGGTGCACGTTCGGGTCTGCTCTGACGAACTCCCCGCCAAGTGACCTGGTGCCACCGTGGCTGGTAGGGCAGTAGTAACTGCTCAGGTCGCTGGGCTACCGGGGTTCCTCGGTTGAAGGGTGGTCGAGATCTGCGCTTGGGGATCGTTGGGCGAGTTGGGCGGCGATGTGGGTGGCTTGTGGGGCACCGAGCTGCTGGTACAGGTCGAGCGCCTGGTGGAGGTGGTGGGTTCGGGTTTCGGGGTCGCCGCGCAGCTCGGCGAGGCGGGCCAGGAGGGCGTGGATGTTGGCGGTTTCGTGTCGGGCGTCGACTTGCTGGGTGAGGGAGAGCGCTGCGTGTAGGTCGGTGTCGGCGTCGTCGAGCCGGCCGAGGTCCAGGTGGCTGTCGGCGCGGCCGGTGAGCGCGCGGGCGTGCAGGTAGGGCTCGTGGTGCGCGGCGAAGTAGCTGATGGCTTCGTCGTAGTGTTCGGTGGCGCGGTGGTGGTGGCCGGTCCGGGCGGCGACTTCGCCGAGGTGGCGGGTCATGAGCGCGGCGCCGCGCGGGTGGCTGATGTGGCGGTGGATGTCGCGGGCCCGGGTGAAGGTTTCGGCGGCAGGGCCGAGTTGGCCGGTGGCCATTTGCGCGACGCCGAGCATGTCCAGCGCGGAGGCCTCCCCGATCGGGTGGTCGGCCTCGCGTTCCAGGGCGAGGGCGCGTTGGGCGAGGGTGATGGCGGCGGGGTGGGTGCCGCGGTTGTTGTGGTAGGCGGCCAGCCCTTCGAGCATGCGGGCCTGCGCCCGGACGTCCTGGGCGTCTTCGGCGGCGGCCAGCCCGATCCGGTGGAATTGCTCGAAGAGCCCGTAGTGTTTGCGGTGGACGAATAGCCCCCACATCGCCTCGGCGATCTCCCACGCGCTGATGTGGCCGCCGTACAGGTGCGCGTGGTGGAGGAGGGCGAGCAGGTTGTCGCGCTCGGTTTCCAGCCAGTCCAACGCTGCGACGGTGTCGGAGAAGGCGATCACGGGCGGCTGGGTGAAGTACCGGCCCAGGTACCAACGGTCGGGGTTGATGGTCAGCTGGGCGGCGACCGCGACCTGCAGCATCCGGGTGGTGATGCGGTCGACGACGGCATCTCGGGTGGATTTAGGGTCGGTCGTCTCGCTGGTGTCGCGGGCGTGTTGCCGGGTCAGGTCGTGGTAGCGGTACCGGCCGGGCGAGTACTGATGGAGGAGTTGGGCGCCGGTGAGCGTTTCCAGCAACTGCTCGGCCTGCGGGTGCTCAAGGTCGGCGGCAGCTGCGGCGAGGTCAAGGGTCAGGTCGGAGCCGGGGTGGATGCTGAGCAGCCGGTACACCCGTTTGGCGTCGTCGTTGGGCAGGGCGTTGTAGGAGGTGGTGAGTGCTGCCGGTACCGAGACGTGGTCGTTCATGGTGGGGTCCATGCCTTCGTGGTGGTGTTGGTCGGCGTGGATGGTGTGGAGCTGGGCCAGGCGGGTGTGTTCGTCGTTGAGGCGGGTGACGAGCCGGGCGATGGGGGTGTGGGGG
>NZ_VCKW01000216.1 GCF_005889715.1 Actinomadura soli | reverse complement strand
TCCTCCGGGGGTGGGGCGGGCGCGTCCTACAGGAATGGGAGCCTGTGTCCGGAACGGATAGGATCGCGCCGCCGTGCGGCGAGTCCGCGCGAGCACTCCAGACCGGGGCCCGCGGGCCGTACAATTGGCACTCGGGAGTATGGAGTGCCAGCGGCGCGGGGGCGCCGGCGGCCACGGGCCCGGCGGGACGAAGGAGGTGACCAGGTGCTGGACGACCGGAAGCTCGCAGTCCTGCGTGCCATCGTGGAGGACTTCGTCTCCACCAACGAGCCGGTGGGCTCGAAGGCGCTCGCGGACCGGCACAACCTCGGCGTTTCCCCCGCCACCATCCGCAACGACATGGCGGTGCTGGAGGAGCAGGGGTACATCACCCAGCCGCACACCAGCGCCGGACGCGTCCCCACCGACAAGGGCTACCGGCTGTTCGTCGACCGGCTGTCCACGATCAAGCCGCTGTCGATCGCCGAGCGGCGCGCGATCGAGACGTTCCTGTCCGGGGCCTACGACCTCGACGACGTCGTCGGCCGGACGGTGCGGCTGCTCGCGCAGCTCACCCGGCAGGTCGCCGTCGTGCAGTACCCGTCGCTGACGCGCTCGTCGGTGCGGCACGTCGAGCTGGTCCCGGTCGCGGAGGGGCGGCTGCTGCTCGTCCTGATCACCAACACCGGCCGGGTCGAGCAGCGCCTCATCGAGGCCCCGCCGCGCGGTTCCGGGGGGTCCGGTGGGTCGTCCCCCCAGAGCAAGCCGGGTTCGGTGTCGGAGGAATCGATCGGGCACCTGCGGGCGTTGCTCAACACGTGCCTCGACGGGCTGGGTCTCGGCGACGTGCCGACCGCGGTCGCGGACCTGCCCGACAAGGTGGGCCCGGACGACCGTCCGCTCGCCGCGGCGGTGCTGTCGGTGCTGCTGGAGACCCTCGTCGAGAAGCACGAAGAGAAGATCGTTTTCGCCGGTGCGGCCAACCTCGCCGCGGTGGACTTCTCGCAGAGCCTGAGGGAGGTTCTCGTGGCGCTCGAAGAGCAGGTGGTGCTGATGCGGCTGCTCGGCGAGACCGGCGATTCCTCTAAGGTTACGGTGCGGATCGGCACCGAGAACCCCGATCTGGGGCTCCGGTCGACCTCGGTCGTCGCCGCCGACTACGGCGTGGGCGACCTCACTCTGGCCCGGCTGGGAGTGCTCGGGCCTACACGCATGGATTACCCCAGCACGATGGGAGCGGTACGGGCAGTGGCACGCTACGTGGGACAGATCCTGGCGGGGTCGTAAGTGGCCAACGACTACTACGCGACCCTGGGCGTCCGGCGGGACGCCAGCGCCGACGAGGTCAAGAGGGCCTATCGCCGGCTCGCGCGGGAGCTCCACCCGGACGTCAACCCGGATCCGGAGACCCAGGACAGGTTCAAGGAGATCACCCAGGCGTACGAGGTGCTCTCCGACCCGAAGAAGCGCGAGATGTACGACCTGGGCGCCGACCCGTTCGCGCCCGGCGGCGGGGCGGGCGCCGGCGGCTTCGGCGGCGCCGGGTTCCCGTTCAGCGACATCATGGACGCGTTCTTCGGCACCGCGACGTCCAGGGGCCCCCGGTCCCGGGCGCGGCGCGGCCGGAACGCGACGCTGCCGGTGGAGCTCGACCTCGGCGAGACCGCGTTCGGCACGACCCGCGAGCTGTCCATCGACACCGCCGTGGTCTGCACCGGCTGCGAGGGGTCGGGCTGCGCGCCCGGCACCCACCCGGAGACGTGCGAGACGTGCCACGGGCGCGGCGAGGTGCAGCAGGTCCAGCGCTCGTTCCTCGGCCAGGTCATGACGGCCCGGCCCTGCCCGGCGTGCGGCGGGTTCGGCTCGGTGATCCGCAACCCGTGCACCGAGTGCTCCGGGGACGGCCGCGTCCGCACCCGCCGGACCGTCAAGGTCAAGATCCCGGCGGGCGTGGAGAACGGCATCCACATCCAGCTCGCCGGGGAGGGCGAGGTCGGCCCGGGCGGCGGCCCGCCCGGCGACCTGTTCCTGCAGATCGTGGAGAAGCCCCACCCGATCTTCGAGCGGGAGGGCGACGACCTGCACTGCACGGTCGAGATCCCGATGACGGCGGCGGCGCTCGGCACCAGCGTCACCATCGAGACCCTGGACGCCGCCGAGAGCGTCGACATCAAGCCCGGCACGCAGTCCGGGCAGGTCATCACGCTGTACAACCGGGGCGTCCGGCACCTCAACGAGAGCGGCCGCGGCGACCTGATGATCCACGTGAACGTGGAGACGCCGAACCGGCTCGACGAGGAGCAGGAGGAACTGCTGCGGCAGCTCGCCGCGCTGCGCGGCGAGGAACGCCCGCCGGGCAAGTTCGCCCCGGGCCAGCGCGGCATGTTCTCCCGCCTCAAGGACGTCTTCAACCAGCACTGAAGAGCAGCGGCGGCGGCCTACGAGGAAGGCCGCCGCGGCACCTTCGAGCATGGCGACCGGACCTCCGAGCATGGCGACCAGTGACACTGACAGGGGGCGCGCATGAGCCCGCCGGTCTTCCTCGCCGCGACGGACGCGCTGGAACGCGGCGGCGTCGTCCTCGACGGGCCCGAGGGGCGGCACGCGGCGACCGTGCGGCGGCTGCGGCCCGGTGAGCGCGTCGACCTGACCGACGGCGCGGGCCTCCTCGCCGAATGCGTCGTCGCCGACGCGGGCCGCGCGTCCCTCACGCTGGACGTGCTGGCCCTGCACCGGCGGCCGGCGCCCTCGCCCCGCATCGTGGTCGTCCAGGCCCTCCCGAAGGGCGAGCGGGGCGAACTGGCCGTCGAGACGATGACCGAGGCCGGCGTGGACGAGATCGTCCCGTGGTCGGCGGCGCGGTGCGTCACGCAGTGGCGTCCCGAACGCCGCGAGAAGGCCCTCGCCCGCTGGCGCGGGACCGCCCGCGAGGCCGGCAAGCAGGCGCGCCGCAGCCGCTTCCCCGAGATCGCCGGCCTGGCGTCCACGGGTGAGGTGGCCGGACGGATCGCGGCGGCGTCCCTGGCGCTCGTCCTGCACGAGGAGGCCGACGCGCCGCTCAGCGCCGCCGAGCCGCCCGCGGAGGGCGAGATCGTGGTCGTGGTGGGCCCCGAGGGCGGGATCACCGAGGACGAACTGGAGCGCTTCGCCGAAGCCGGCGGACGACCCACGCGGCTCGGCCCGACCGTCCTGCGCACGTCGACGGCCGGAGTGGCGGCCGTCGCGGTCCTGCTGGCGGCGACCGGCCGCTGGTGACCCGGCCGCTGGTGACCCGGCCCGTCAGGAGCCCGCCGAGCCGGGGGGCTGGGCGGGCTCGGTGGTGACGGTCGGGGTCGGCTCGTCGGTGGGGTCGCCCGGGTCCGGCGTGGACGTGGTCGGCGTCGGCGACGTGCTCGGCGTCTGCGACGCGGACTGGCCCGGGCACGGCGTGGTCGACGGCGCGGGCGTGGCCTCCGCGCCCGGCGAGGCCGCCGCCGTGGGTGTGCCGGCCGGGGGCTGCGGGATGCGGCAGGCCGAGATCCCCTGCGAGGTGCTGGCGCTCGGCGACGCCGAGGCGCTCGGGTCGCCGGACGCGCCGGCGCCGGGCGATGCCGGGTCGGGGAACTGCGGGTCGCCGCCCGCGTCGGTGCGCTCGCCGCCGGCGGGGTCGCGGTTGCCGTCGGCCGGTCCGTTGCTGCCGACCGACTGCTGGATGAGGTCGAAGGTCTGCGGTGCGGTCACGCCCAGCCCCGCGATAGCCACGGCGGCCGCCACGGCGAGGACGCCCCGCGCCCAGTTGACCGTGAACCGATCGAACCCGAGCCCGTAGCGGGCGAGGCCGAAACGTCCGAGACCGAACCGGCGGCTGTGGCCGTCGGTGATGCGGGCCCGGATGCGCTCCAGACCGTCGCCCGCGGGGTTGACCGTCTCCGCCTCCGCGTGCAGGGCGCGGCGGAGGACCTCGCCGTGCTCGTCGTCGGGGTGGGTGGTCATGAGAATTGCTCCAGGACGTTGCGTAGCGCGGTCATTCCGCGGGCCGTGTGGCTTTTCACGGCGCCGCGGGAGATGCCCATCGTGTTGGCGATCTCCGCCTCGGACAGGTCGGCGTAGTAGCGGAGGACGAGCGCCTCCCGCTGGCGTGCGGGCAGCCGGGACAGCGCGTCGATCACCGCCGAGCGTTCCAGCTCCCCGATCGCCCCGGCCTCCGCGCTCGGCGCGTCCGGCAGGCCCTTCGGGGCGTACTTCTCGACGACGGCGCGGTGCCGGAGCACCGACCGTGACCGGTTGACCACCGACTGGCGCAGGTACGACAGGGCTTTGTCCGGGTCGCGCAGGCGCCGCCAGCCGCCGTGCATCGCGACGAACGCGTCCTGGACGACCTCCTCGGCCGTCCCCGCGTCCCGGACGAGCATGGCTGCCAGCCGCACCAGCGAGCGGTAGTTGGCGCTGTAGAGCGCCGTCACCGCCTGATCGGCGTCCCAGGCGACGGCCACCGCGCCCGCCGTGCCCCTGGCCACGAGGGTCTCGGTCACGTCAGTGGGACGCGTACCCTCGTCGCCCGGTTTACGAAAGGGCATGTCCTGGTTTGCCTCGGTCACCTATCCGCCGCCTTTGCCGTCCCCCGGCCGTCCATTCGGATGGTCCTGCGGAGCGGCGTGGTCGGGCGCTCCCGGCTCCGGTCCGAACGCGCCGCGATGCCTGGCGCCATGCGGTGTGCCTGACGCCGAGCGCTGCGGACCGGGGGGTACGCCTTGAGCTGACAACCTTAACCATTGGACGGTCGCAACGCCGCCTGCAATGGAAGGCCGATCGGCGAATAACTCTATCGAGTGCCGGACGCTGCAAGCGACGTCCGCGCGCGTCTCGATAGGATTCCGGGGCGGTCACGGTGCGCCCGCGAGGGAAGGCGCGCCCGCGAGGGACGACGGGCCGCCGCGCGCGAGGGGAGACAGATGACCGACTGCCTGTTCTGCAAGATCGTTTCCGGGGACGTGCCGGCCAAGATCGTCCGGGAGTCGGCGGGGACGGTGGCGTTCCGCGACATCAACCCGCAGGCGCCGACGCACGTGCTGGTCATCCCGCGGGACCACCACCCCACCGTCGCGGAGCTCGCCGCGTCCGACGCCGGGCTGCTCGCCGAGCTGGTGCGCGAGGCCCACCAGGTCGCCGCCGACGAGGGCATCGCCGAGACCGGGTACCGCGTCGTGTTCAACACCGGCGCGCAGGCCGGCCAGACCGTGTTCCACGTGCACGCGCACCTTCTCGGCGGCCGTGGCCTCAACTGGCCGCCCGGCTGACCCCGGCCCGCCCGACCTGCGTTCCCGGCCCGCGCGCCCGCTCCGGGCCGCCACGCGGAAAATCCAACGGCGTCGTGTCGGGGGCGGCCAGTACGATGGAACCGACACACCTGGACACCCGGAGCAGACAGAAGGCAGGTCGGAGAGGCCGCAAGGCCCGGCTGATGGTCGAATCAACTCACACGAGGTCAACCCCCGCCTCGCCCCGGACGGGACGCGACGACCAGGACGGCTCGCGTTCCCAGATCAAGATCGTGGTGCCGGACGACCATTCGATGGTGAGCCTGCTCGGCTCCCGGGATGAGCTCCTCCACGCGATCGAGGGCGCGTTCGGCGACGACCTCGACATCCATGTCCGCGGCAACGAGATCACCGTGACCGGCCCGGAGGCCGAGACTGACCTGGTCTCCCGGCTCTTCACCGAGATGCTCGAACTGCTGAGGGGCGGCACGCAGCTCACCCCCGACGCCGTCGAGCGCAGCCTCGCGATGCTGCGCGGCGAGACCGGCGCGCGTCCCGCCGAGGTCCTCACGCTGGACGTGCTGTCCAGCCGGGGCCGGACGATCCGGCCGAAGACCCTGAACCAGCGCCGCTACGTCGACGCGATCGACAAGCACACGATCGTGTTCGGGATCGGCCCCGCCGGCACCGGCAAGACGTACCTGGCGATGGCCAAGGCCGTCCGCGCCCTGCAGGACAAGCAGGTCAACCGGATCATCCTGACGCGCCCGGCCGTGGAGGCGGGGGAGCGGCTCGGGTTCCTGCCGGGAACGCTCTACGAGAAGATCGACCCGTATCTGCGGCCGCTGTACGACGCGCTGCACGACATGGTCGACCCCGACTCGATCCCGCGCCTGATGGCCGCCGGCACCATCGAGGTCGCCCCCCTCGCCTACATGCGCGGGCGGACGCTCAACGACTCGTTCATCATCCTGGACGAGGCGCAGAACACCTCGCCCGAGCAGATGAAGATGTTCCTCACCCGGCTCGGGTTCGGCTCGAAGGTCGTGGTGACCGGCGACGTCACCCAGGTCGACCTGCCCAACGGGCAGCTCAGCGGCCTGCGCGTCGTCCAGGACATCCTCGACGGCGTCCAGGACATCCACTTCTGCCGGCTCGACAGCCGCGACGTCGTCCGGCACAAGCTGGTCACCGACATCGTCGACGCCTACAACCGCTACGACGAGTCCCGCGTCCCCGAGATCAATCAGGGCGCGGCGGGCCGGGGCGGGTCCCGCAAGCGGAGGCGGTAGTGAGCATCGAGGTGCTGAACGAGTCCGGCGTGCCCGTGGACGAGAAGGGCATCGCCGGCCTGTCCCGGCACGTCCTGGACGGGATGCGCGTCCACCCGCTGGCGGAGCTGTCGGTGCTGCTCGTCGACGAGGCCGCGATGACCGAGCTGCACGAGAAGTGGATGGACGAGCCGGGCCCGACCGACGTGCTGTCGTTCCCCATGGACGAGCTGCGCCCCGGCCACATGTCCGGCGGCGCCGACGAGGAGGGCGAGACCGACCCCGGGCTGCTCGGCGACGTCGTCCTGTGCCCGGCGGTCGCCGAGAAGCAGGCGCGCAAGGCCGGGCACAGCACCGAGGACGAGCTGCAGCTGCTGTGCGCGCACGGCATCCTGCACCTCCTCGGCTACGACCACGCCGAGCCGGAGGAGCACAAGGAGATGTTCGGCCTGCAGGCCGAGCTCCTGACCTCCTGGCGGGAGAAACGCGGCGGCTGATGAGCACCGCGCAGGCGTGGCTGTCGGCCCTCGCGGTGGGCCTGGTCCTCATGGCGGGCCTGCTGGCCGGCGCGGAGGCGGCGCTCGCGCGCGTGTCCCGCGTCACCGTCGAGGAGGTCGTCCGCGAGGGGCGGCGCGGCGCGAAGAAGCTCGCCGAGGTCGTCGCCGACCCGGCCCGCTACGTCAACATGGTGCTGCTGCTGCGCATCGGCTGCGAGCTGGTCGCCACCGTGATCGTCGCCGACCTGTGCATCTCCTGGCTGGACGAGACGTGGCGCGCCTACGTCACCGCCGCCGCCATCATGATCGTGGTCAGCTACGTGGTGATCGGGGTCGGGCCCCGCACGCTCGGCATCCAGCACGCCGACCGGGTCGCGCTCGCGGGCGCCGCCGTGATCCACCCCGTGACGCGGGTGTTCGGGCCGCTGCCGCGCCTGCTGATCCTGCTCGGCAACGCCCTCACCCCCGGCAAGGGGTTCCGGGAGGGGCCGTTCGCGTCCGAGGCGGAGCTGCGCGACCTGGTCGACCTCGCCGAGCAGCGCAGCCTGATCGAGCCCGACGAGCGGGAGATGATCCACTCGGTGTTCGAGCTCGGCGACACCCTCGTCCGCGAGGTGATGGTGCCGCGCACCGACATCGTGTTCATCGAGCGCGGCAAGACGCTCCGGCAGGCGATGTCGCTCGCGCTGCGCAGCGGCTTCTCCCGCATCCCCGTCGTCGGCGAGAACGAGGACGACGTCGTCGGGATCGCCTACCTGAAGGACGTCGTCCGCCGCAGCCAGGAGCACCGCGAGGGCGAGGCGACCGAGACGGTCGACTCCGTCATGCGGTCGGCCACGTACGTGCCCGACAGCAAGCCGATCGACGAGCTGCTCCGCGAGATGCAGGCCCGCCGCATCCACCAGGCGATCGTCATCGACGAGTACGGCGGCACCGCGGGCCTCGTCACCATCGAGGACATCCTGGAGGAGATCGTCGGTGAGATCACCGACGAGTACGACCGGGAGACCCCGCCGGTCACCTGGCTCCCGGACGGCGCCGTCCGCGTCACCGCCCGCCTCCCCGTCGAGGACCTCGCCGACCTGTTCGACGTCGAGATGGACGTCGAAGAGGTCGAGACCGTCGGCGGCCTCCTGGCACACGCGCTCGGCCGCGTCCCCATCGAAGGCTCGACGGCCGAGGTCCGCACCGACGACGGCGGCCCCGTCCTGTCCCTGAAGGCCGAGACGATCGCGGGCCGCCGCAACCGCGTCGGCACTGTTCTGGTCAGTGTCGCCCGGGGGGGCGACCCCCCGAACCCCCCGGCTGCGCGGCACGGGTCTCCTCGCTCCACTCGCTAGCGCTCGCTCCGCTGCGGGGACGCGGCGCGCCGGGCATGCCCGCTCCGCTCGCAGAGCTCGCTACGCGTGCCTGCCCGTAACCGGTGGCTGAGGTTCAAACCCAATCGGCAGAGACTCAGCTCGTCCAGGGACTGGGGCGTTAGTCGAGGGTTGTGCGGAGGGTGCCGTTCGGGGCTGCGACCAGGATGGGGGCCTTGGGGCCCAGGTCGCGGACGGCGGTTATGTCGGAGGCTTCTGGGGTCTCGGCCTCGGTGACGACGGCGGCGGCCTCCAGGTCCTCGGCGCCGCTGGAGACGGCCATCGCCACGGCGACCTTGAGGGCCGACAGTTTGAGGGACGGCAGGTCGACGCTCGTGGCGGAGTAGGTGCGGCCCGTCTCGTCGCGGACGGCGGCCCCCTCGGCGGCGCCCGTGCGGGCCCTCGCCGACCTGGCCAGGGTGATGATCTTCGCGTCCTCGGCGTTCAGCTCGCTCACGCCCCAAGCGTACGGGCACGGCGGGCGGTGCCTCGCAAGTGAGCGCCAAGTGGACGGCAAGCGCGGCGCGCGATCCTCGGAACCGCCGGACACAGCGGTCCGGATCATGCCGTCTGGGGGAGAAGAGATGTCCCGTCTGCTTTACCGCTTGGGCAAGGCCGCGGCCTTGCGCCCATGGCGGTTCATCGCCGCCTGGCTGGTGCTCATCGGCGTGGTGGCCGGTCTCGCGGGCGCCGCGGGCGGCGCGCTGCACGACAACTACACGCTGTCCGGGACGGGGTCGCAGCGGGCCACGGACCTGCTGGAGGAGCGCTTCCCCGCGCTGTCGGGAGCGGACGCCCGGGTGGTGGTGCACGCCGAGTCCGGGAAGGTCGACCAGGCGGCGCTGGCGACGGCGTCCGGGGAGCTGCGGAAGCTGCCGGACGTCAGCGCGGTCGACCCGCCGCGGCCCAGCGCGGACGGCGCGACCGCGCTGATGACCGTCCGGTATTCGGTGCCCGTCACGGAGCTGGAGCCGAAGCCGACGCTCGATCTCCTGCGCGGGGCCACGGGCAACCTGGACGACGCCGGCTACCAGGTGGAGTTCGGCGGGCAGGTGCCGGAGAACGTGACCGCGCCGGGCGGCGTCGCCGAGGCGGTCGGGATCGTGGCCGCTCTGGTGATCCTGCTTCTGGCGTTCGGGTCGGTGGTGGCGGCGGGCCTGCCGCTCGTGGTGGCGCTGGCGGGGCTCGGCGCGGGCGTGTCGGGGGTGACGCTGCTGGCGGCGTTCACCGACGTCGCGACCACGGCTCCGACCCTCGCGATCATGGTGGGGCTGGGCGTCGGCATCGACTACGCGCTGTTCATCCTGACCCGGCACCGGGAGGGGCTCGCGGCGGGGCTCGACGTCCCCGAGTCGGTGGCGCGCGCCAACGCCAGCGCCGGCCTGTCGGTGATCTTCGCGGGGTCCACGGTGCTGCTGGCGCTGTGCGGGCTGGTGCTGTCCCGCGTCCCGGTCTTCATGACCATGGGCTTCACCACCGGGCTCGTCGTCGCGACGACGGTGCTGAGCGCGGTCACGCTGCTGCCCGCGGTGCTGGGCCTCGCCGGACGCCGGGTGCTGCGCCGCCGCGACCGGGCCGCCGGCGCGAAGATCAGCGTCGAGTCGCCGAAGGTGAGGCGGTGGGCCGAGCACGTCGGGCGGCACCCGTGGCCCTGGCTGCTCGCCGCGTTCACGCTGATGCTCGCCCTCGCCGCGCCCGCGCTCGGCATGCGCACGTGGCCGAGCGACGCCAGCAGCGAGCCGACGTCCAACACCGTCCGGCAGGCGTACGACATGGTCGAGGACGGCTACGGCGCGGGCGCCAACGGGCCGCTGCTCGTCGCCGTCGACCTGACGAAGACCGATCGCAGCGCCCTGCCCGGCCTGAGCGACCGGCTCGCGAAGACGGAGGGCGTCACGTCCGTCGCGCCGCCGCAGGTGTCCCCGAAGGGCGACGCCGCCGTGATCATGGTCACGCCGGAGTACGGGCCGCAGGACGAGCGGGTGACCGGCCTCGTCGACCGGGTCCGCGCGGACGCGCTGCCGCCGGGCGCGGAGGTCACCGGGCTGACCGCCGTCTACACCGACCTGTCCCGGGTGCTGTCCGACCGGCTCTGGCCGGTGATCGGCGCGGTCGTCGCGACCTCGTTCATCATGCTGATGATCATGTTCCGGTCGCTGCTGGCGCCGCTGAAGGCGGCGGTGATGAACCTGCTGTCGATCAGCGCCGCGTACGGGGTGCTCACGGCCGTGTTCCAGTGGGGGTGGGGCGCGAGCCTGCTCGGCCTCCCGCACAGCGTCCCGGTGTCGAGCTTCATCGTGCTGCTGATGTTCGCGGTCCTGTTCGGCGTGTCGATGGACTACGAGGTCTTCCTGCTGTCGCGGATCAGGGAGGAATGGCAGCTGCACGGCGACGCGCGCGCCTCGGTGTCCACCGGGCTCGCCGCGACCGGGCGGGTGATCACCAGCGCGGCGCTGATCATGGTGGTGGTGTTCCTCGGCTTCGCCGCCGACCCCGGACTGGTGATCAAGCAGATGGGGGTCGGCCTCGCGGTCGCGGTGGCGCTGGACGCGACGATCGTCCGGCTGGTGCTCGTCCCGGCCACGATGTCGCTGCTCGGACGGGCGAACTGGTGGCTGCCGCGGCCGCTCGCCCGCGTCCTGCCCGACATCGACCTGCACGGCGGCGCCGCGCCCGCCGGGACGGCCGAACGGGAACGGGAGCCCAGCCCCGCCTGATCCGGGGGAGATGGCGGTGGGTGGGGGCCGGAGGACGGTTCGGCATGTCCCGGTTAGGCTGATCGGGACATGTCGACCGTGGTACGCGTTCTCGGGGCCTTCGGTGCCGAGGTGGCGGGCGCCCCCGCCGACCTCGGCGGCCCCCGCCAGCGCTCGGTCCTCGCCCGCCTCGTGGCCGCACGGGGCCGGATGGTGCCCGCAGACCGGCTCGTCGAGGACCTGTGGGCGGGGACGGCGCCGGCCCGCGCCGCCGCCGGACTGCAGTCGTTCGTGTCGCATCTGCGGCGGGCGCTGGAGCCGGACCGTCCGCCCCGCACGCCCGCGCGGATCCTCGTCACCGAGCCGCCGGGGTACGCGCTCCGGCTGCCGGACGGGGACGTCGACGCGTGGCGGTTCGACATGCTGATCGACGAGGCCGCCGACCTCCTGGACGCGGACCCGCAGGAGGCCCGCCGCCGCGCGGAACGGGCGCTCGCGGAGTGGCGCGGCCCCGCCTACGCCGAGTTCGCCGGCCTGCCGTGGGCCGCCGCCGAGGCCGCCCGGCTGGACGAGCGCCGCCGCCTCGCCGTCGAGCGCCGCGCCGAGGCGATGCTGAAGCTCGCGGCCGCCGCCGAGGCCGTGCCCGACCTGGAGACCCACGCCGCCGCGAACCCGCTGCGGGAGGAGGCGTGGCGGCTGCTGGCCCTGGCCCTCTACCGCGCCGGACGGCAGGGCGACGCGCTCGCCGCCCTCCGCCGCGCCCGCGCGACCCTCACCGAGGAACTCGGCGTCGACCCGGGGCCTGCGCTGCGCCGCCTGGAGGCCGACATCCTGGCCCAGTCGCCCGCCTTGGGGGAACCGGGCCCGGTCGAAGAGCCGGTGCCGGAACGTCCTGTCCTGCGGCTGGCGCCCGAACCCGCCGACGCGCCCGAGAGCGCGTTCGTCGGACGGGCCCCGGAGCTGGCGCGGCTGGAGGACGCGGCCCGCGATGCCGTCGCGGGAACCGGCGGCGTCGTCCTCATCGGCGGCGACGCTGGCATGGGCAAGACCGCGCTCACCGAACGGTTCGCACGCGGCCTCGCCGACCAGGGCTGGACGTGCGCGTGGGGCCGCGCGCCGGAGACCGGGGGAGCACCGGCGGCCTGGCCGTGGGCCGAGCTGCTGCGCGACCTCACGGCCGCCGCGCCGCCCGACGACGTGCTCGCCGCCCGCCTCGCCCCCCTTCTGGACGACGGCGTCACCGGAGGCGCCGGCACGGACGTCAGCACGGGACGGTTCCGGCTCCACCTCGCGGTCGGTGACTACCTCACCGGGCTCGCGGACACCGCGCCGCTGCTCCTCGTCCTGGACGACCTGCACTGGGCGGACGAGGAGACCCTCGCCCTGCTCGTCCGGCTCGCCGGGCGGGTGCGGGAGCGTCCCGTCCTGCTGGTGGCGACGTTCCGGAGCACGGAGGTCCCCGAACGGCTCGCGGGCGCACTCGCCGCGCTCGCCCGGCACGAACCGGCGCGCATCGACCTGAGCGGGCTGTCGGCGCCCGAGGTCGCCGCGCTGGTCCGCGGCACGTGCGCCACCAGCGTCGGCGACGCGGAGCTGGAGGTCATCGCCGAGCGGACCGGCGGCAACCCGTTCTTCACCCGGGAGACGGCCCGGCTCCTCGACGCCGAGGGCCTGCCCGCCGCCACCCGCCGGGTGCCCGCGGGCGTCGGGGACGTGCTGCGCCGCCGCATCGCCCGGCTGCCGGCGCCCGTCCAGGACGTCCTGCGGGACGCCGCCGTCGTCGGCCGCGACGCCGACCTGCGCGTCCTCGCCGACCTCGCCGGGAACGAGGACACCGTGATCGACGCCGTCGAGGCGGGCCTCGACGGCGGCCTCGTCACCGAGCCCGGGCCGGGCCGGATGCGGTTCGCGCACGCCCTCGTCCGCGACACCCTCTACGAGGCGATCTCCCGGGCCCGCCGCACCCGGCTGCACGGCCGCGTCGCCGCCGCGCTCGAACGGCACGAGCCCGGCGAGGTCGCCGCGATCGCGCACCACTACCTGGAGTCGGGCGCCGACGCCGCGAAGGCCGTCCGGTACGCGCGGCGCGCCGCCGAGGCCGCCGAGGCCCGCTTCGCGCACGGCACCGCCGCCGGGCTGTGGGCCCGCGTCGTCGAGACGCTCCGCGCCGAGGGGCCGGGCGCGACCCGCGACCGGCTGGCGGCGGAGGTCTCCGCGATCCGCGCCTCCGCCCTCGCCGGGGACCTCGTGGGCGCCCGGGAGCGGCGCCTCGCCGCCATCGCCGACGCCCGCGCGCTCGGCGACGTCCGGCTGCTCGCCCGGATCATCGCGAGCTTCGACGTCCCGACGCTGTGGACGAGCCGCGAGTACGGCACCCTCGACCACGACGTCGTCGACGCCACCGGCGAGGCGCTCGCCCGGCTCCCCGGCGACGAGCCGGAGCTGCGCGTCCGGCTGCTGACCACCCTGGCGATCGAGCTGGAGGGGGAGCGGCACGACCGCGGCGTCACCGCGTCCGCGGAGGCCGTCCGGGCGGCCCGCGACCTCGGCGTCCCCGAGCTGATCGCGGTCGCGCTGAACGGCGCGTACTTCAACGCCTACCGCACCGCGGACGGCCTGTCCGAGCGGCGCCGGATCGCCGCCGAGCTCCTCGACCTCGCCACCCGGCACGACCTCGGCGCCTACCGCGTCCTCGCCCACCTGCAGGTCCAGCAGGCCGCCGTCGCGGACCTCGACCTGGCCGCCGCGCACCGGCACCTGGAAGAGGGACGGCTGCTCGCCGACCAGTACGGCCTGCCGCTGCTCGCGGAGATCGGGTTCTGGGAGGCCGAGCTCATCCACGCGTTCCGCGCCCCCCTCGACGAGGCGGAGCGCACCTACGAGCGGCTGAACGGCACCTTCGGCCGGATCAGGATCTGGTCCAGCGAGCGCGGCATGGGGGTCCTCGGCCCGTTCTGCGTGCGGCTCGTGCAGGGCCGGGCCGGGGAGATGCTGGACGAGACCGCGTGGCTGCACCGGCAGTGGAGCCACGTCGGGGCGACCGCCGACATCCACGCGCTCGCGCTGGTCGCGGCGGGCCGTACCGCCGAGGCCCGGCGCGTCGTCGCCGGGGCCGGGCCCGTCCGGCCCGACTACTTCTTCGACCTCACCATGCCGGTGCGGGGCCTGCGCGCCATCGCCCTCGGCGACCGCGACCTGGCCGAGGACGTCTACGCGGCGCTGCTCCCGTACGCGGGGCACTTCTCGGGCGGCGCCACGTCCGTCGCCACGGTGGGCCCCATCGCGCAGCTCCTCGGCGACCTCGCCCTGTTCCTCGAACGTACCGCCG
>NZ_VCKW01000215.1 GCF_005889715.1 Actinomadura soli | reverse complement strand
GGTTCTCGGCCGCGATCCGGCGCCTGGCGATCTCGGCGGCGACGGACGGCGGCAGCGACGCGGCGGCCCGCTCCCCGGGACCGACGGCGTCTCCGGCACCGCGTCCGGCCAGCCGCGCCGCCAGGTCCGCGGCGGTCGGACGGCGCTCCGGGTCGCGCTCCATGCACGACTCGATCAGCGAGCGCAGCGCGGGGTCGCCGATCCCGTCCAGCCGGGGCGCCTCGGACTGGACGCGGCGCAGCTTCACGTGCCACACGCCGTCGCCGAACGGCTCCCGGCCGGTGGCGGCGAACGCCAGCGTCGACCCGAGCGAGAAGACGTCGCCGGACGCGCCGACCGTCTCCCCCGCCGCCTGCTCCGGCGACATGAACCCGGCGGCACCCGCGCGCGTCCCGGGGCGCGAGACCGACGACGCCTCGATCGCGCGGGCGATGCCGAAGTCGATGACGCGTGGGCCGTCCGCGGTCAGCAGGACGTTCGCGGGGCTCAGGTCGCGGTGCACGACGCCCGCCTCGTGGATCGACACGAGCGCCTCCGCGATCCCGGCCGCGAGCTCCCACACCGCGTCCACCGCGAGCGGCCCGGACGACCGGACGGCGTCGCGCACCGACACCGACGGCAGGTACTCGGTCACCAGCCACGGGAGCTCGGCCTCCGGGTCGGCGTCGATGACCGCCGCGGTGAACCCGCCGCCGACCCTCCGCGCGACCGCGGCCTCGCGCTGGAACCGGTCGCGGAACTCGTCGTCCGCGGCGAACTCCGGATGCACCATCTTGATCGCCACGGCCCGTCCGGCGGCGGACCGGCCGAGATAGACGACGCCCATCCCGCCGGATCCGACGCGGGCGAGGACGCGGTAGCGGCGTCCGCCGGTCTCGACCGAGCGCGGGTCGTCCGGCTCAAGGGGTCGCACGTGGTCCTCCGTTGGTGCGCGGTGTGGGGGTCGGTGGCGCGACGGCCCGGACGTCGCCGTTCACCGTGGCGATGAAGACGAGCCCGCCCGCGGTCACGGGACGGGTGCGGTTGGGCTCGTCTCCGCCGTACGTCCATTGGATGCGGCCGTCGGCGGTGCTCAGCGCGTAGAGGACGCCGTCGGTGCAGGAGACATACAGGGTGGGTCCGGCGAGGCCCAGCGCGGTGGCCTGGCCGCGCGGGTCGTCCGTCCGCTGGGACAGCAGCGAGCGCGACCAGAGCTGCTTGCCGGTCGCGCCGTCCAGGGCCAGGATCTCGCCGTCGCCCGCTTCGAGGTAGCAGCGGCCGCCGCCCGCCCGGCTGCCCCAGCCGCTGATGTTCGGCCGCCGCCAGGCGAGCGCGCCGGTGCCGATCCGTACCGCGTGCATGGTCCCGAACCGGTCGACGGCGTAGACCATGCCGTCGGCGACGACCTGGAAGTCGGGGTAGTCCATCGGGTACTTCCATCTGGTCTTGCCGGACGCGGCGTCCATGCCGACCAGCGCGTCCCCCACCAGGACGATCAGGAGGCCGCCCACCCCGGAGACCCCGTACTTTCCGGGCAGCTTCGACCGCCAGCGCCGCCGCCCGGTGGACCGGCTCACCGCGGTGATCTTGTCGATGCCGAAGACGATGACCGAGTCGGTGATCGCCAGCTCGTCGGTCGGGCCGCTCTCCTCGAAGGAGACGTCGTAGGTCCACAGCGTCCTGCCGGTCGTGGTGCGGACCGCGCAGAGCTGCTGGCCTTCGGCCTGCGCGAGGTAGGTGACGTCGCCGTGGGGGGTCGCCCGCATTCCGCCGTCGCGCGTCCATTTGATCTTGCCGGTGCGCGGGTCGAGCGCATGGAGGATCTCGTTGCCGTCGTCGCCGTTCGCCAGCACCACCCCGCCACCGGCGGCGAGTTCGAGGTATTTGTCCTTCTTGCTGACGTGACGTTTCCATCGCGCGACTCCGTCTGGCGGCGGCCCCTGGGGCGTCCGCGGGGCGCCGGAGTGCCCCGCGGCGACCGGGTCGCGGGGGTCGCGCCTCGGGTCGCGGTCATCGTCGCCGGTCAGCCGCCATACGAGCGACCCGATGCCGCTCATGGTCAGCAGGCCCGCGCCGGCGCCGGCGAGGAGCGCCCTGCGGCCCGTCCCGAGGGGCGGGGGCATGGTCCTCGGGCCGTCGCCGGGGCCCGTGTCCGAGGTCGCCGCGCTGTTGAGCGCGGGGCCGAGGACCGGTGGACGCGCGGCGGGCGGGACGGGCGTCTCCAGCGGCGCGGCCTCGGCGGTGCGGCGGTCGATCTCCTCCGCGACGGCCGCGGGCAGCCAGCGCGTGCCGAGCAGGGACGGCGCGTCGTCGTCCGGCGGCCCGAGCCGTTCGAGGACGCCCGCGGCGGACGGACGGCGCGCAGGATCGAGCAGCAGGCACGCCCCGATCAGGTCGAGCAGCCAGGGCTCGGTGATCCCGCCGAGGTCGGCCCGCCCGCTCAGCGCGCGGAGGTCGCGCGACTCCAGCGGCCCGTCCCCGAACGGCTCCCGCCCCGTCGCGGCGTACGCGAGCGTCGCGCCGAGGACGAAGATGTCGGCGGACGGGTCGGCCCGCTCGGCGCGGAGCTGCTCGGGCGCCATGAACCCGGGCGTTCCGACCGGCGTGTTCGCGCGGGTGATGGTCACCGCGTCCTCCGGCCGGGAGATGCCGAAGTCGATCACCCGGGGCCCGCCCGCGGTCAGCATCACGTTGCCCGGTTTCAGGTCGCGGTGCACCACGCCGACGCGGTGGATCTCGCCGAGCGCCTCGGCCAGCCCGGCGGCCAGCGACCGGACGGCGGACGGCGGCAGCGGCCCGAACCGCGTCACGGCCTCGCGTAACGACAGCCCCGGCAGGTAGGCGGTGACCAGCCACGGCGTCCGCGCGTCCGGGTCGGCGTCCAGCACGGGCGCGGTGAACACGCCGGTCACGCGGCGGGCGGCGGCGGCCTCCCGGCGGAACCGGGCGGCGAACCGCGGCTCGCCCGCGAACCGCCGCTGGATCACCTTGATCGCGACGGGCCGCCCGCTCGGCGACCGGCCGAGGTACACCACGCCCATCCCGCCCGCGCCGAGCCGGCCGAGCAGCCGGTACGGGCCCACCCGGTCGGGATCGGCACCCTGAAGCGGTCGCAACGCCGTCCCCCTCCCGTATCCGATCAGTTGCACGATAGTCGCGGAGAGTGCCCCGGGACCGGTCCCGGCGGAACGGCGGTGTAATCACGGCATGACCGGCGAACGCGGAAAGGACGGCGTGTCCGGCGAATGCCGACGTCCCCGGCGCGATCCGGTGGTGACGGTCATGTGAGGAGCGAGGATGGAACTCCACGAAGCCGGGGTGACCACAGATCCGGACGGCACGACGCGGGTCGGGGTCCGGCCGCGGCGGAAGCCGGGCGCATGACGCGCCAGGCGCGCCCCTCACGTCCGGCACGTCCGTTGTCGGTCCACGCGTTCGAGCCGTACAGCGAGACCAGCGGCCCCGGCACCCGCGCGGTGGTGTGGCTGCAGGGCTGCACGCTCGGCGGCCCCGGCTGCTGGACCCCGGACACGCATCCCCGCGGCGGCCACGCGGTCACCGTGGACGAGCTGTTCGCGCACATCGCCGGGCTCGGCGGAAGGATCGAGGGCGTGACGGTCAGCGGCGGCGAGCCGCTGCAGCAGTTCCGGCCGCTGCTGCGGCTGCTCACGCGCATCCGGGAGGAGACGTCGCTGTCGGTGCTGCTGCTCACCGGGTTCGGCTGGGACGAGATCGTCCGGATGCCGGGCGCGGCGGCGCTGCGCGAGCGCGTGGACGTGCTGATCGCCGGCCGGTACGAGCGGGACCTGCGTCTCGGGCGGGTGCCGCGCGGCTCGTCCAACAGGACCGTGCACCTGTTCACGGACCGCTACACGGCGGCCGACCTCGACGCCGTCCCGGGCGCGGAGGTCATCATCCGCGCGGACGGGCCCGCGATCAGCGGCATCGACCCGCCCCGCGACGAGTGAGCAGCGGGCAGAATGCGGGAATGGCCAGGTGTCCTTGCGGAGTCGGTGACCGCTACCGGGATTGCTGCGGGCGGCTGCACCGCGGCGAGGCGGCCGCCGCGACGGCCGCCGAGCTGATGCGCTCCCGCTTCAGCGCGTTCGCCAGGCAGGACGAGGCGTACCTGCTGAGCACCTGGCACGCCGCGACGCGTCCGGAGCGGGTCGGGTTCGAGGACGGCCTGCGCTGGACGCGGCTGGAGATCGTCCGCGAGGAGGGCGGCGGCCCGGGCGACGACAAGGGCGTCGTGGAGTTCCGCGCCCACTACCTCACCGGACCGGGATCACAGCCCGGTGAGTTGCACGAGGTGAGCCGCTTCGTCCGCCATGACGGCGGGTGGGTCTACGTCCGGGGCAAGATCATCACTGCCGGGTAGGCTCCACCGACAGCAAACCCCGCACCGAACAGGCCGAGCACCAATCCGATACGCGTTCGGGGGGCCTTGAAACTCAAGGCAGTCTCCATTCTGGAACATGGGCCGGTCTCATAGAAGCAGGAAGTCCGGGGTGCCGCCAGGACCTCACGCGGGCGACGGGCTCCACCTCTGCCCTAAGACAGGAGAAGCCCCCCGGCCTCAAACCGGGGGGCTGCTGTGGGGGGCTACAGGTTCAGGTCGCCGGCCTTGATCCGACCAACGAGACTCCGGAGGACCTCCCGGCCGACCGTGAGGTGACCGAGCTGGGGGTCCTTGCTGTCACGGATGCAAACGTAGTCGTCCAGGGTGGCCAGCTCGACGCACTGACCGCCTTCTCCGCCGCTGTAGGTGCTCTTGCGCCACGTGGCCTGCTTGATCATCCACTCTCCATCAACGATCGGATCAGAGCCTCGGAGTCGGCCGCCGTCAGGGCCGACTCCCTGATCAATTCGAACCCTACTCCAAGCTCCGTGACCTGATAGCCGGCCTCCAAGAGGCGGCCTCGTCCCCCGACGGACTCCTCGTACCCGAGATCGGGCTCGCTGTCGAAGGACAGGACCGTGAAGCTGCTCTCCGGGAAGACCTGGGCACGTTCCGGGATGACGTAGATCGAGATGTTGGGCTCCTGGATGAGCTTGATCAGATGGACGAGCTGCTGCCGAGTGACCTCAAGGCTCCCCGCCATCTTCCGGAGAACTCCTTCCTCCAGGAGAACGACGACGTTCGGCGGAACCTCCCGTCGAAGGATTTCTTGCCGCTCCATCCGCGTGGAGACCAGCTCGTCTACCTTGTCGGGTCGCCTGCCAGCCCTGACGACTGCTCTGGCGTAGTCCTCGGTCTGGAGTAGCCCTGGGATGTAGTTCTGGTTGTACATCCGGATCTGGGAGGCTCTCGCCTCCTCTTCGACGTACTCCCAGAAGCCGGGCGGGAGACCCGCCTCCTCGGCGATGCGGGGCAGCATCGCCTCGAAGAACTTCTCGATACCGAACAGCTCGTCCATCCCAGCGGACAACTTGATGTTGGGGCGACGCTTCTTGGTCTCTACGAGCCCGATGAGCTTGCCCGTGTAGCCGACCTTGGCTCCGAGGGCCTCTTGAGAAAGGCCCGAGGCGTCCCTTAGCCGCTTCATGTGGAACAGATAGAAGTCGAGTGCCGATGCCATGGGGTCAATTTCGGGCATTTGCGAACCTTTCTGGCCTACCTACATGCGCTTGTAGGCGTCCGGGGGCGTTTGTAGGCACGGTTCTCTAGCTGAGAGTAGCCCGGCGCTTGACGATGAGTGTCAGAGAACGCAAAGACACGAGGAATCCGGAAGATCGATGCGCCAGCAGAGTTCCCCAGAGCCCCGCAAGGGCTACGTCCCCGTCGTGAGTGAGTACGACCCGCTCCCTGCGCAGCCTGAGCCCCAAGGGCGTTGGGCCGAGCCCTACCTGTCGGACAAGAGCGGCATGTGGACGGTCCTCACCCGGCGTCCGCTGACACGGGGACAGATCCACTTCGGCCTGAGGTCCATCGTCGCCGCCCAGACGCTGGAGCGCCTCCGCCGTCAAATGTCGGAGCAGGACGAGAAATGGGCTGAGTACATCGCCACGGACAGGAGCACCAGTGATCACGACGGGTGAGATGCTTCAGCAGATCTTCGTCCAACTGGCGGTCCTCACCGTCGGCAGTGTGCTCGGCGGGATCGTGATCGGCTTCCTGCTGTACCCCAGGCTCTTCCGCCACGGACGGCACGCCGCCAAGTCGAGCCACTCCCGCACCCAGGTTGAGCGGCGTCCCCGGCACGGAGACGTGGCGCCCCTCACCCGGTCATGGGAGTCCAGAGGCCGGTGGTGACCCCCGAGACCCCTCGCGCCCCCGATGACGGAAAGTAGGTGGTCTATCGACCTCAGAAAGTGTGCGACGAGCAGCATGGGGCCCCGCAGTGAGCAGCGGGGCCCCTTCCTATGCAATGGACAGGAGAACCCAGAGCATGCCGAAGTACACACCACAGATCGAGCCTCTCTTAACCCCGGCCGAGGTGGCGTCGATGTTCCGCGTGGACGTAAAGACCGTCACGCGGTGGGCGCAGGCGGGGAAGCTCAGTTACGTCATGACGCTCGGAGGGCACCGTCGCTTCCGCGAGGCGGAGGTCCTGGCACTGCTCACGGAAGGGACCCAGCGTCGGACGCTGTAGCCAGCCGGGCGCCACTCGCACGTGGGCCACCAAGTGTTACTCGGAAAGGAAACGACCAGCGGTCAGAGTCCGACCCTCTACGCGACCGACCGTGATTCATACGTCGTCCAGGGCTGGATCGTCACCGACCCCGAGATCGTCAATCGACTTTCGCTGTCCCATGACGAGACCATCGTGGAGGTGCCGCCAAGGCTGATGACCCACCTGGCCAAGGACGGCCTCAGCGGCGAAATCACCAACGTGATGGCTCCATCGTCGACGTCAACCAAAAGGGAAACTACATCGTCAAAAGCGTTCGCGTCAGTGACGAGGACACGCTCTCTCAGATGGATGTCCCCACCCATGAGACCTGCGTAGAGGTCCCCAGGAAGGCCTGGCCCTCCTGGGCTGAGGACACAGATGCAGCCGATCGATTATCACCGGTTCCAAGACCTGTTGCGCAACGCGGAGCGTGCATGACATTTGGAGCTGCGTGACACCTACAATGTCGAGTTCGAGGAAGTTCCGCTCGCACGCTGGCGCAAGGGCGAGCCGGACGACTTCGCTTGGCTGGACGACTGGCTCGAGTTCATCCGAGAACTCACCAGAGAGGATGTCCAAGTACAACGAATGCGAGTGGTGAGCGAACCTCACACTGAATACACGCGGTGGAGTATTGAGGTGACCCAGCGCAACGTCTCCGCCGGAGAGGACGTCAGATATCTCCCTCGCGGACGTGCCGAAGACATCTCGTTCCCGAACGAGGACTGCTGGTTGCTGGACGATGACGGCCTGATCCTCAGTCTCTTGCCTCATCAGGTGTCCACCTCTGCCCGTCAAGCCCGAGAAGCACTGGGCGCCCGTCTCAGAGACCTCCGCGCTCAAGGCCGCCGGGGCGGCCGGGCTCGTGCTCGGTCTGCTGGGGCTCGACGTGATCGGCATCGCCGCGGCCGCCGGGCTCGTGGCCTTCTTCGTCGGTGCGGTCTGCCTCCATCTGCGGACCCGCGTCCTGCACAACATCGCGTTCCCGGGCACCTATCTCGCGTTGGCCGTTGCCTCCCTGACGCTCGCGGCCGTGAATTGACCGGCTAGGACTGGCGCCATTCTGGGATGGCTCCAGGGGCGTGTAGGCAGAAGTCGGGGGCGGCTTCCAACGCCTTTTCCTCGCCGCCCGGGGTATAGGTGACGATCAGGCGGAGTGGACGCCACGTCGTATTGTACGTGGAATGCCACACGCCCTTCGGGATGTGGACGGCGTCGCCCTCGCGGATGCTGAACGGGTTCCCGTCGTCCACCATCTGTGTCGCCTCGCCGGAGATCACGTAGATGACCTCCTCGGCGTTCGGGTGGTTGTGCCGCGCGTGGCCTTTGCCGGGGTTGACTATCACCTCGCCCAGCGTGCTGCTCGCGCCCGGCACGCTGGACGGCGTGACGAACCATTTGATCGAGCCCCAGTCGAAGGTCATCGTCGCCACGTCATCAGGATTCAGCAGCATTCACAGCTCCAGGTTCTTGAAGGCGGCCACCTGTTGTGTGATGGCGCGCTCGGTCGGCAGCCGTTCGACGGAGGAGGCGCCGAAGAAGCCCACCACTCCGTGTGTTCGGGACAGGACGTAGGCGGCGTCTTCCGGCTCGGCGATGGGGCCGCCGTGGCACAGGACCAGGATGTCGGGACGTACCGTGGACGCGGCGTCCCGCATGGCCTGCACTCGGGCGACCGCTTCGTCGAGTGTCAGCGCGGTGCCCGCGCCGATGCTGCCCTTGGTGGTGAGCCCGACGTGCGGGACGAGGACGTCCGCGCCCGCCTCGGCCATCGCCCGGGCCTGGTCCTCGTCGAAGACGTACGGGGCGGTGACGAGGTCGCGCTCGTGCGCGAGGCGCACCATTTCGATTTCCAGGTCGTAGCCCATTCCGGTCTCTTCGAGGTTCTGCCGAAAGACGCCGTCGTAAAGGCCGACCGTCGGGAAGTTCTGTACTCCTGTGAAGCCCATCGCCTTGAGCTGGTCGAGGAAGACCGGCATCAGGCGGAAGGGGTCGGTGCCGCACACTCCGGCCAGGACGGGGGTGTCTTTTACTACCGGCAGGACTTCGGACGCCATTTCCACGACGATCTGGTTCGCGTCCCCATAAGGGAGGAGCCCGGCCAGCGAGCCGCGTCCCGCCATCCGGTAGCGGCCCGAGTTGTAGATGATGACCAGGTCGACGCCGCCCGCCTCCGCGCACTTGGCGGACAGGCCCGTGCCCGCCCCCGCGCCGATGACGGGCTCGCCCTCCGCGACGGCGGCGCGCAGCCGCGCGAGGACCTCCTGCCGGTTCACCGCGCCCCCTCCGTGATCATCCGGTGCAGCCGGTCGGCCATCGCGCGCCCGAACGCCGGATCGTTGATGTTCAGGTCGTGCCGCTCCGTCGGAGCGGCGCCCTCCAGCGCCGCGAAGCACGCCTCGTCCGCCTTCGGATCATGGAAGGGCATGCCGGGCGCGTCCAGCGCCGACACGCCGCCGAGGGGGATGAACAGGGTGGTCGGGCCGGTCGCGGCGGCCAGCTTCGCCGCCACGCGGCGTCCCAGTTCGGCCATCTCGTCCGGGGTCGTCCGCATGAGGGTGACGGTCGGGTTGTGGACGTAGAGGTTCCGTCCCGCGAACCGTTCCGGGACGGTCTCGCGCGGCCCGAAGTTGACCATGTCGAGCGCGCCCGGCGCCACGACCTGCGCAATCCCGTGCCGGCCCGCTGCCGTGAGGCGGTCGGGGCCCGCCGACAGGACGCCGCCGACCAGGTCGTCCGCCAGTTCGGTCGTGGTCAGGTCGAGCACCCCGGCGAGCAGGCCGCTCTCCGCGAGCCCCTCAAGGGCCCGGCCTCCGGCTCCGGTCGCGTGGAAGACCAGGACCTCGTAGCCGAGCTCGTCCAGGCGTTCGCGGGCGGCGTCCACCGCCGGGGTCGTGACGCCGAACATCGACGCGCCCACGAGCGGACGCTCCTCCGCCAGAGGGGGCAGGTGTGCTTTCGCCATCCCGGCCGCCGCTGCCGCCGCGTTCCCGAGGATCAGCCGCGACACCCGGTTCACGCCCGCGATGTCGACGACGCTGTACATCATCGTGACGTCCTTGGCGCCCACGTACGGGGTCACGTCCCCGGACGCCATGGTGGACACGATCAGCTTGGGCAGCCCGATCGGCAGATCCCGGACGGCCCGCGCCGCGATCGACGATCCGCCGCTCCCGCCGACGGCGAGCACGGCGTCGACGCGTTCCAGCCCGGCGAGCACGGCCGCCGCGCCTTCTCCCATGGCCGTGACGGCCGCGCCCCGATCGCCCGCGTCCCGCAGCGCCGCCAGGGACGTGCCCCCGGCCCGCGCGACCTCCTCGGCGGAGACGTCGGCGTCCACCTCGGACGGCCCGGTCCCGGCGTCGACCAGCACCACCTCGCAGCCCAGCTCCCGGACCCGGTCACGCAGCCACGCGTACTCCGCCCCCTTGGTGTCGAGCGTCCCCACCAGTACGACAGTCGCCATACGCCCTCCCATCCCGGTACCGATTCCCCGGACGATCAGAGGGCAACCGGCGTCAGCCAGGGGTAGGGACGGGGGTTTCCGTTGTCACGCCGTCTTCGAGGTTGAGGACGCGGTCGGCTTCGGCGAGGAGCGCCTCGTCGTGGGTGGCGACGATGACGGTGACGCCCTCGCTGGAGACGACGGCGCGCAGCAGCGGCATGATCGCGGCGGCCGTTTCGGAGTCGAGCTGGCCGGTGGGCTCGTCCGCCAGCAGCAGGCGGGGACGGTTCGCCAGGGCGCGGGCGATCGCGACGCGCTGGCGCTGGCCGCCGGACAGCTCATAGGGGCGCTGGGCAGCGTGGTCTGCCAGGCCGACGAGCCCCAGCAGGACGCGGACGCGTTCGTCGCGCTCCGCAGGGGGTGTCCGGACGAGCCGCAGCGGAATCTCGACATTCTCCGCAGCCGACAGGACGGGGATCAGGCCGTGCGACTGGAACACGTAGCCGATGTGGTCGCGGCGCAGGGCGAGGAGTTCGTCCTCGCTGAGGGTGCCGACGTCGCCGCCGTTCACGCGGACGGTCCCGCCGTCCGGGGTTTCGAGGCCGCCGATGAGGTTCAGCAGAGTCGTCTTCCCCGAGCCGGACCGTCCCTTGATCGCGACGAGTTCCCCGGCCCCGACGGTGAAGGACGCGCCGCGCAGCGCCGGAACCTCCAGGTCGCCGGTGCGGAAGGTGCGGGTGAGCGCCTCCACGACCACCATCGGCTCAGTCATCGCTCTCCTCCCGGTCGGCCTTCCGGCCGGTCTTCCGGTCGGGCCAGACGCCGACGTGGTCGGTCTCCAGGTTGAGCCGGACGCGGTCGCGCATGTCGAGGGCCTGGGTGAACGCCTTCGGGAGCTGGACGCGGCCGACGCGGTCGAGCACGGCGTACTCCTCGGCGGTCCGGGTGCCGTCGTCCGCGGAGCGGCGCCGGACCTCGCTGCTGGTGCGGCCGTCGCGGATGCCGATCGTCCGGTCGACGCGCTCGGTCACCTGCGCGTCGTGGGTGACGACGACGGCGGTGGTGCCGAGCTCCTCGTTGACGCGGCGCAGCGCGGCGAAGACCTCGGTGGCGGTGGCGGTGTCGAGCTCGCCGGTCGGCTCGTCGGCGAGGACGACGTGGGGCTCGTTCGCGACGGCCACGGCGATGGCGATGCGCTGCTGCTGGCCGCCGGACAGCTCCTGCGGGCGGCGGCCCGCGCAGTCGCCGACGCCGAGCATGCCGAGCAGCTCGGCGGCGCGGGTGGCGCGCTCGCGGCGGGACCGGCCGGCGAACCGCATCGGCAGCTCGACGTTCTGCTCGGCCGTCAGGTACGGGAGCAGGTTGCGGGACGTCTGCTGCCAGATGAACCCGACCTGCTCGCGCCGGAACCGCAGCCGTTCCCTGGCCGCCATGGTCAGCAGGTCGGACCCGGCGACGCGGGCGACACCGGCGGTCGGCACGTCCAGCCCGGACAGGATGTTCAGCAGCGTGGACTTCCCGGAGCCGGACGCCCCGACGATCGCGACCAGCTCGCCCGCGTCCACGAGCAGGTCGAGCCCCTGCAGCGCGACGACCTCGATGCCGTCGGTCTTGTAGATGCGGACGAGGTTGTCGCAGACGATGTGGGCGCCCTCGCCGTAGACGGGGCCGCGTTCGGCGGCGCGGCGCTCCAGCTCGGCGAGGTCGGGTGCGTTGGTGCTCATTGGTCCCCCGTTCTCAGGACGGTTCCGGGGCGGGCGTCGAAGGCGCGGTCCACGGCGACCGCGGCGGCGGCGGCGAGGAGCAGCGCGCCGAGGAGCCCGAGCAGCGCGGGCAGGCTCGGGACGTGGGCGGTGACGGCGTGGCCGCCGGTGTAGGGGCGCAGGTCCACGACCGGTCCGGTGATCTCGGGCAGCAGCAGCCCGAGCACCCAGCCGGCCCCGACCGCGCAGAGCAGGACGGGCGCGATCTCGACCAGCGCCAGGCCGCGGCTCTGCCGCCGGCTGAGGCCGAGGGCCCGCAGGTGGGCGACGGTCCGGCCGCGGGTCCTGGCCCCGACGACGAGGACGAGCAGGACGGCGAGGAGCCCGAAGGCGCCGCCGATGAGGGAGCCGTCCCGGAAGGTGTCGCGGACGACGGACACGATCGGCACGTCCGTCATCGTCCGCAGCACGTCCTGGCGCAGCTCGACGGCGCGTCCGGGGGCCGCGGCGCTGAGCTTCTTCGCGTCCAGGTCGTGCCCGGAGACGAAGACCTGCGACGGGAAGCCGGTCGCGCCCGCGACGTCCTTGTACGGGACGACGACGTACGCGCTGCCCGGCAACTGCCCCGGGAAGTGCTCGATCACGGCGGGCGCGGTGATGCGGATCGGGTCCATGCCGGCGCGGCTGAGCGTCGCGTCGCCGGGTCCCATCGTGCGGGCGGCGAGCGGCGACGCCAGCGCGCCGGACGCGGAGCCGGGGATGCCGGGCACGCCGGGCGCCAGGTCGCGGTAGGCGCCGAGGTCCACGCCGACGACGGTCATGGGCGCCGTGTTCGACTCGGTCGTCACCTCCGTGATGACGCGGGCGCGCACGGCCCCGGTCACGCCGGGGAGGCCGCGGATGCGGGCGAGGGCCGTGTCGTCCATCGGCCCCGCCTCCAAGCGGGCGTCGGCGCCGACCTCGGCCCACGACGCGCGTTCCTGCCCGGCTTGCAGGGCCGTGTCGACGGTGGCGGTGAAGCCCGCGACGGTGGCGGCGAGCAGCAGGACGACGAGCGGGAGCGCGCCGACGACGGTCTGCCGGGACGCGCGGGCGATCCCGATGAACGCGACCGCGCCTCGGCGGCGCCGCAGGAACGGCCCGGCGGCGCGCAGCAGGTAGGGGTAGGCGCGCAGGACCAGTACGGCGAGCGCCGCGCCGAGCAGCACCGGGACGGCGGCGATCAGCGGGTCGGTGCCCGCCGTCTCCCCCCGCTGGCGCAGCAGCACGACGCCGATCACGGCGAGCGCGACGAGGAGCGCGTCCAGGACGAACCGACGCCGCGACGGCCGCGCCGACACCAGGTCGTCCCGGCGGCCTGACGACGACCCGACGCCGGCGTCCCGCTCCCGCAGGACCATGACGGCCGACACGGCGAGGACGGCGGCGACCGGCACGGCGACCGCGTAGTTCGAGCTGGTCTGCGGCGGCCCGGCGTCGAGCAGGCGCCCGGCGGCGTATCCGAGGGCGGCGGACGGGACGGCGGCCAGCGCCGTCAGCCCGCCGGCGGGCAGGGCGAGCTGCCGCAGCGACGCGCCGCGCGCACGCATCGTCCAGAGGACGGGCCGGAGCCGTTCCCCGAGGAGCCCGGCGGCCAGCAGCAGCACCCCGGCGGCGACCGCGACGAGGCCGCCGAGCACCAGCCCGAGGACGGACTCGGCGGCGCGGAGCTGGCCCGCGAAGGCGTCCAGCCGGTCGTCCAGCGCGGTCACGACCGCGTTGGGGAAGATCCCGGTGCGGCCCTGGACGGCGGAGCGGAAGGCGTCCATGTCGCCGGCGACCTCGCGGGCACCGGCCGCGCTGATCGCGCCGGGGAGAACCGGGTACCGCCAGCTGAAGGTGAAGTACCGCCCGGGCGTGCGCGCGACCCTGGCGTACGCGGCTTCGTCGATCAGCGCCGTGCCCGCGTCGGCCTCCAGGGCGTCCATGCGGTCGCCGACCGTCTCCCTCGTCGGGCGCAGGATACGGGCGCGGGGCGTCCAGTACGGGTCGGCGGCGTTCACCGGCTGGTACAGGCCGGTGATCTGAACGCGCAGCGTGGTCCCCGCCGGGGCGCCGCCCGCGGTGATGCGGTCGCCGACCTTGTAGCCGAGCCGGTCGGCGTAGGTCTTGGAGACCATGACCCGCAGGTCCTCGCCGGGCCTCAGGTCGAAGCTGTGGGCGGGCGTGCCCGCGACGACGCGGACGCGTTCCCACGCGCCGACGTCCCAGCCCAGGTAGAGGAGCCTCGGCCGGGAGAACCGCCCCTCGATGCCCATGCGGTCGCTGGTGGCGGACGCCTCGGGCTGGCCCGTCACCCCGCGCAGGGACGACGGCATCATCTGCTGCCAGGTCAGGCCATGGGAGACCAGCGCGTCCTGGCTCGGGACGGACGTCGTCGCGGCGAAGTCCGCCGCGCGCCCCTCCACCCGGACGTCGGCGCCCGGCCCGGCCGCGGCCGCCGCGCTCCGGTCGTACCCGGCGGCCATGCGGGCCGGGAGGGCGACGGCGAGCAGCGCGGACACCAGCGTCAGCACAGCGAGGGCCATGAGCGGCGCCCACTGCACCCGAACCAGCCGCACCCCCGCCCCCGTCATCGATCCTCCCC
>NZ_VCKW01000214.1 GCF_005889715.1 Actinomadura soli | reverse complement strand
GAATATACGGCGTCTGCCCGGTGCCGCGTTTTGACTGTTCACTCTTTATTTTTTCTCAAGCAGCTGACGGCATACGAGGTGTCTTAGGGTCTCGTGGGCTCGGAGATGTGTATAAGCGACAGGCCACCGTGCTGGCGGGCGGGCGTCCGGACCTGGTCGGCGTGGTCCGACCGGTAGAGGACGAGCCGGTAGGCGGCACCGCTCTGACGGACGGCCCCACCGAGGAAGTCGTCCACCACAGGCTCCTCCGCCGATCCGCCCAGCGCAGGTGAGCGTATACGATCACGGGCCTCTTATCAGGCGAATCCTGCGGAAGGTGACGCGGCTCGGACGGCCTGTGATCACGGGATGCGTCCGGTGGCAAGTTTCTCTGCGCGCATGCACAAGCGCGCACGTGCATTTCCGTCCTACGGTGCCGAAACCGCGGCGTATACACACCCGCCCGGACCTCCACCCCACCCGGCCAAGAGACGGCCCATGCCGGTCCGCCTCGCTAAACGTGTGCACCGAGGATCTGATGGAGCAATTCCTCTTGGCGACGGCGTTCGTCATCGTGGCCGGCGCGGGTGTCGCCGCCGCGGTCCTGCTGGTCCGCGAGCGGCGGGAGGCCGCCGCCCTCCGCACGCGCAACGCCGCCCTGACCCGCGGCGTCGACCTGCGCGAGCGGGAGCTGCGGCACCTGGCGGACGTCCGGCTGCCCGAGCTCATGGAGTCGCTGGCGAACCCGGGCATGGACGTCGCCGGGCCGCTGCACGACCTGGCGCGCGAGGCCCCCGCGTACGACAAGGCGTTGCAGAGGGTGATGGAGCTGTTCGCCGGGTCCGCCGAGGGCGTCCGGGAGCGCTCCGACCAGTCCGCGAAGTCGACGCTGCGCGCGATGATGCGCACCGTGCAGAGCCTCGCGAACGAGCAGCAGTTCGCCATCTCCACCATGCAGGAGCGCCACGACGACCCGGACGTCCTGGAGGGCCTGCTCCGCATCGACCACATGAACGCGCAGCTCGGGCGGCGCGCCCAGGCCACCGCGGTGCTGTGCGGGTCGTGGCCGGGGCAGCAGCGGTCGGCGTCGTCGCTGAGCGACGTCGTGCGCGGCGCGACGTCCCGCATCCGCGACTACCTGCGCGTCAACCTGGAGGGGACGGTCTCCGGCGCGGTGACGAGCCGGGCCGTGGAGCCGGTCGTGCTGACGCTGGCGGAGCTGCTCGACAACGCGGCGCGGCACTCGCGTCCCGACACCACCGTCGAGGTCAACTTCCGGGCCGCGCACAACGGCGTCGCCATCATGATCGACGACGCGGGCGTCGCGATGGACGCCGAGGAGCTGCAGCGCGCGGCGGAGCTGCTGTCCGGCGAGACGTCGGTGGACGTCCACCGGCTCGGCGACCCGCCGCAGATCGGGTTCGCGGTCGCGGGCGTCCTCGCCGCGCGCTACGGCTTCCGCGTGTCGGTCGACTCCCGCTCCCCCTACGGCGGCGTGCGGGCCGTGGTGTTCGTGCCGAGCGCGCTGCTCACCACCGTCCCGGACGCCAAGCGTCCCGAGCCGGCCGCGGCGCCGCCTCCCCCCGCCGGGCCCACGGGTCCCGAGCGGGGCGCCGCCCCGAAGACCGGCGCTTCCACCGCCGGTGGCCTGCCCAAACGCAGCCGCGTCTCGGCCGCCAGCGGCCGCGGCGGGACGCCGGGCGGGGGCGGCGGGCCCGGCGCCCCGGACGGCGGGGAGGAACCGGCCGCCAGACCGGCGCGGGAGACCGCGGCGGGCCTCGGCGCCTGGCAGCGCGGGACGCGGTCCGGCCGTGCCGCGACACCGCCCGACGTCCACGGCCCGGCCGGGGCGGACCCCGGCGCCGCGGGCGGCGGCGACGAGGACCCCGCCACCGACGACGGGGACCAGCGGTCATGACAAAGGGGCGGAAGAGCGCGATGGACGACGGTACGAACCGGCTCGGCTGGATGCTGGACGACGCGCTGCGGATGCCGGAGACGCGCTACGCGATCCTGCTGTCGGCCGACGGCCTGCTCATGGCGCACTCCGAGCGGATCGGCAGGGACGACGCGGAACGGCAGGCCGCGGGCATGTCCGGCCTGCAGTCGCTCGCCCGCGCGACCGCCGAGTTCTGCGGCGACCCCGGCACCACCTGGCGGCAGACGGTGAACGAGTTCGACGACGGGTACGTGTTCCTCGTCGCCGCCGGCCCCGGCGCCTACCTCGCGGTGTCGGCGACGCAGCACGTCGACATGGAGGCGGTCTCGTTCCGGCTCCAGGAACTGGTCCAGCGGCTGGGCAAGGAGATGACCAGCCCGCCGCGTCCGGGCGCGGGCAGTCCCGCATGACGCCTCGCCGGAACGAACGGGCGCTCGTCCGCCCGCACGTCGTGACCGGCGGGCGGGCGCGGCCGTCGCGCAACGTGTTCGACGTCGTCACCCTCGTCCTCGCGACCGGCGACCTGCCGCGCACGGGCCTCACGCCCGAAAAGGTCCAGATCGTGGAGCTCTGCTTAGGCGGGGCGCTGTCGGTCGCGGAGATCTCCGGGCATCTCGGTCTGCCCGTCGGGATCACCAGGGTCCTGCTGTCCGATCTCGTGGACAGCGGGCATCTCACCACCCGGGCCGGCGCACCCGCCGCCCCGGCACCCAAGGTCCGGCTCCTTCAGGAGGTGCTCGATGGACTCCGCGCTCGCCTCTGAGCCACCGCCCTATCTGCCCGACACCGTCCGGACGTCGGTCAAGATCCTCATCGTGGGGCACTTCGCCGTCGGCAAGACGACCTACATCGGGACGCTGTCGGAGATCCGCCCGCTGCGCACCGAGGAGCGGATGACGCAGGCCGGCGCGGCCGTCGACGACCTCGCCGGGATCAAGGACAAGACGACCACCACGGTCGCGATGGACTTCGGCCGCCTCACGCTGACCGACGACATCGTCCTCTACCTGTTCGGGACGCCGGGCCAGGAGCGCTTCAGCCGGCTGTGGGACGACCTGGCGCGCGGCGCGCTCGGCGCGCTGATCCTCGTGGACACCGCCCGCCTCGACCGGTCGTTCGCCGCCATGGACGTCGTGGAGAAGCAGGGCCTGCCGTACGCGGTGGCCGTCAACCACTTCGACGGCTCGCCGTCCTTCCCGGAGGACGAGGTGCGCGAGGCCCTGGACCTCGCGCCGGGCACCCCGCTCGTCACGTGCGACGCCCGCGACCGCAGGTCGTCCACCGAGGCGCTGATCTCGCTCGTCGATCACCTTCTCACCCTCGACACGGAGCAGCCGTGACCACCGCATCAGAGCATCGGCGCACCGGCACGGAGCCGGTGCGGTTCCCGCTGTACGGGCCGGAGTTCACAAGGACCCCCGACCGCGTCTACGACCGGATGCGCGCGCACGGCGACCTCGTGCCGGTCGAGCTGGTCCCGGGCGTCCCGGCGACGCTGGTCCTGGGCTATGACGCGGCGCTGGAGATCCTGCGCGACCCGGACCGGTTCCCGCGCTGCAGCGAGGTGTGGGAGGAGGAGGTGGGGCCGGAGTGCCCGGTGCTGCCGATGCTGCAGGCCCGGCCGAACGCGCTGTTCACCAACGGTGCCGTGCACGCCCGCTTCCGGTCGGTGATCGTCGACAGCCTCACCCGCGTCCATCCGGCCGCGCTGCGCCGGTACGCCGAGGACGCCGCGGACGGCCTCATCGACGCCTTCGCCGGCGACGGCAAGGCCGACCTCATCGCCCAGTACACCCGCCCGATACCGCTGCTGGTGTTCCGAGAGCTGTTCGGCTGCCCGCGGGAGATCGCCGAGCGGCTCGAAAAGGGCATGACCGGCATGCTCGAAGGCGTCGGCGATCCCGCGCAGTCGCTCGCCATGCTCGAACAGGCCGCGCGGGACCTGGTGACGCTGAAGCGCGCCAAGCCCGGCGCGGACGTGGCGTCCTGGATGCTGCGCCACCCCACCGGGCTGGACGACGAGGAGGTGACGAACCAGGTCGGGCTGCTGCTCGCGTCCGGCACCGAGCCGGAGAACTCGCTGATCGCCAACGGCATCCGGCTGCTGCTGTCGGACGACCGGTTCGGCGGCGACCTGTCCGGCGGCAGCCTGCCCGTCGAGGACGCGCTGGACGAGATCCTCTGGACCGACCCGCCGATCTCCAACTACGGCCCGACGTTCCCGCGCCAGGACGTCAACTTCCACGGCTACCGGCTGCCCGCCCACCAGCCCGTCATCATCAGCTATACGGCCGCGAACACCGACCCGAGTCGTTCCGGGGGGCGTGGGGGGTCGTTCCCCCACAATGAAACGTCCCGGTCGTCGGCGAACCGGAAGGGGAACCGGGCGCATCTGGCGTTCGCGGGCGGGCCGCACACCTGCCCGGCCAAGAACCACGCCCGGCTGATCGCGTCGGTGGCCATCGAGAAGCTCCTCGACCGCCTCCCGGAGGTGGAGCTCGCCGTCGCGCCCGAGGACCTGGAGTGGCGGCCGGGCGCGTTCCACCGCGCCCTGACCGCCCTCCCCGTCATCTTCCCGCCGGCCCCCGGCCGTCCGTAGCGGTCCCGTCGGCGGCGGCGCGCAGGGCGCCGACGACGGCGGTCAGCTGCGTGATCAGGCCCGCCACGCTGGTCTGGTCGGCGCCGTTGACGGTGACGGTGCGCAGCTCGTCCGGCTTGGGCAGCCGCGCCATGATGTCCGGCAGCGAGGCGATGAGCCGGGTCTGCACGGCGGCGGGCGTCCGGTCGTTCTCGATCGCGGCGCGGGCGCCCTCCCGCTCCAGGTCCAGCAGCGCCTGCTCGTGCAGGGACCGGGCGCGCATCTCGGCGAGGGCGTGCTCGCCCTCCGCGCGGAGCCGGGCCAGCTCGTGGTCGCGCTCGGCGCGGAGCCGTCCCGTCTCGGCCTCCTCCTCGTGCCGCTCCCGCTCCATCCGCAGCGCGTGCCGCGTCGTCTCGGTCTGCAGCTCGGCGACCTCGCGGGCGTCGTCGTGCTCCCGCTTGGCGCGGCGCAGCTTCTCGGCCGCCTCGGTGTCGAACAGCTGCGACTCGTTGCGGGCGCGCAGCTCCGCCAGCTCCCGCTCGTGCTCCAGCCGCTGCGTCTCCTTGATGCGCGCGGCCGCCATCTCGCGCTGCGCGACGGCCTCCTCGGCCTCCAGCTCCGCCAGCCGCGCGATCTGCCCCTGCTCGGACCGGTAGGGCTTCTGCAGGTTCTCCCAGAGCCGGGACGAGCTGACCACGGCCTCCTTGATCTGCACCGTGACGATCCGGAGCCCGAGCCCCTGGTCGCTGGTGTCCTCGCCCTCGGCGACCGCGCGCAGGCGGGCGGTCAGCTCCTCGATGATGGGCTGCTTGTCGCTGAGGACGTCCCGGACCCCCATCGTGGACACCTTGTCCTTGATCGCGGCCTCCGCCTGCTCGCGGAGCTGCAGGTTGACCAGGCGCATCGGGTCGTCGGCGTCGCCGAAGTCGAGCTTGCGGTAGGCGATCCCGAAGTCCTGGATGATCCACTGGACGTAGCCCTGGACGAGCACGCCCTGCAGTTCCCGGCAGATGCAGTACGCGTTGATCAGGATCGTCTGCGTCGCGCCCGGCACCACGAGGAACGAGTCGGTGGACGGGTTGAACCGGAACGACACCCCGAGCCCGATGTGCAGCGGCTCGGCCCGTCCGCGCCGGGTGTGCACGACGAACGCGTTCGGCGGGACGAGCACGTTCTTCCACCGCCAGAACCCGCTGATCCGCACGTCCACCGGGCCGGGCGCGGGCCCGTCGGCGGGGGGCGCGCCGCTGAGGGCACGGTGGCGCTTGGCGATCGGGCCGGGCGGCGGCGGGGCGATGCCCGCCGGCGCGGGCGCCGGAGCGCGCCGGGACCGCAAGTCGTCCTCCAGCACCGCCTGCTGCGCGACGACCTTCTCCAGATATGTGTTGCCCTGGTCGGAACCGCTCATCTCGCTCCCTCAAGCCCTGATCGGTTGGCGGTACCTTATTGCCGCCTGAACCTTCCGGGCGGGTTTATCCGTATGTCCGACCGTGACGACACGTGTGCGGCAGGCTCCCCCGGCCGAGCGGCAGGCACCGGCGCCCGACCGGCGGATGCTCGCGATCGGCGCCGCCGCGCTCGCGCTGGTCGTCCTCGCGCTGGTGGTGCGGCTCGGCGGAGCGTTCAGCCCCGCGGCGGCGCCGGGGTTGTCGCAGGCCGGTGCGCTGACCAAGGCCGGCCTGTCGGTCGCGAAGCTCGGCATGAACGTCGCGGCGGTGCTCACGGTCGGGTGGCTGCTGGTCGCGGCGGTGTTCGTCCGTCCGCCGTCGCCCACGGCGGCCCGCTGCGCGCGCGCCGTGTCGCTGACCGCGCTGGCGTGGGCGCTGTGCACGCTCGCGCTGATCGTGTTCTCCGTCCTCGACCTCTTCGGGACGGGGTTCACCGGCGTCACCGGCGACATGATGCGCACGTTCCTCATCGAGCTTCCGCAGGGCCGGGCGCTGCTGCTCGTCCTCGGGGTCGCGGTCGCGCTCGCGGTGGCGGCGAGCCTGCCCCGCGCCGAGAACGGCGCGGGATACCTGCTGGCCGCCGCGCTCGCGGGCCTGCTGCCGCCGCTGTTCACCGGCCACGCGGCGAACGCCTCGAACCACGCGCTCGCCGTGCACAGCCTGGTCGCGCATGTCGCCGGCGTCTCGCTGTGGATCGGCGGGCTCGTCGCCCTGATCACCGTCGCACCGGACGTCCCCGGCAGGCTCCCGCGGATCGTCGGCCGGTACAGCGGGCTGGCGCTGGTTTCGTTCGCCGTCGTCGGGGTGAGCGGCGCGGTGAACGCGTGGGTGCGGCTCGGCGGCGTCCAGCTCGGGTCGCGGTACGGGGCGCTGGTCGTCGCGAAGATCGCGGCGCTGATCGTCCTCGGCGCGCTGGGATGGTGGCACCGCCGCGCGACCATCCCCGCCCTGCGGGACGGGCGCGGGATGCGAGGCTTCGTCCGGCTCGGCGCCGTCGAGGTCCTCATCATGGCGGCGACCATGGCGCTCGCGACCGGGCTCGCCCGCACGCCGCCGCCCGAGAACCCGCCGGGCACGCTCGACGTCGTGGCGCTGCGCCTCGGCTTCCCGCTGCCCGGCCCCGCCGGGCTCGGCCGCTACCTGCTCGACTGGTGGATCGACCCGCTGTTCCTCGTGCTGATCGCGGCGGGCGCCGTCCTTTATGGGGCCGGCGTCGTCCGCGTGCGGGAGTGGCCGTGGCGGCGCGGCGCGTCCTGGGCGGCCGGGCTGCTGGTCGTGCTGCTCGCCACCGGCAGCGGCATCTCCCGGTACAGCATGGTCCTGTTCAGCGCCCACGCCGTGCAGCACGTTCTCGTCGGCGTGGTCGCCCCGCTGCTGCTCCTGTACGGCGCGCCAGTGCGCCTGGCGCAACAGGCCATGCGTGGTGAGGGCGCGGAGTTGCTGGCAGCCGCGGCGAGCAGCCGCGGGCTGCGGGCGCTGTCGCATCCGGTCATCGCCTCCACCCTGCTCCTGCTCAGCCTCTACGCGTGGTACGTGTCGCCGCTGTTCGGCGCGTCCCTGGCCAACCACGCGCTGCACTCCCTGGCGATGCTGTGCTTCCTCGTCGTCGGGTTGGCGTACTTCCACGGGACGGCCGGGACGCTCATCCCCGTCGCCGTCCTGCCGCTGCACGTGATCGCGGGCGTGGCGCTCATGCGGGACGGGACCGTCCACGGCAACTGGTACGAGGACCTCGGCCGACGATGGGGCGCGTCACCCCTGGACGACCAGCGCCTCGGCGCGCTGCTCCTCTGGACGGCCGCGGCCGCCGTCACGCTGGCGACCGCGCTGTGGGCCTACTGGCGGGGGCGGCGGTCCACGACGCGGCTGAGCGCCTCGACGACGGTCGGGTCGTACTCGGCGGCGGAGTCGAGCCTGAGCCGCTCCAGCACGGCGGCGCCGCGGTCGCGGTCGGAGGAGTCGCCGACCAGGTCGTCGTAGGCGTTGGCGACCTTGATGATGCGCCCGGCGAGCGGCGGCGGGACCGGCCGGTCCGCGCCGGCGGAGTCGCCGGACGGGTCGTCGGCGCGGGCCTCGCGGCCGGTCCGGTACGGGTGGGACGACAGCTGGACGATGTGCGCCACCCGGTCCAGCACCCCGGTCTGCTTGATCACCTCGGCGCCCAGCTCGGCGATGCGGCGCTGCTCGGCCGGGGACGCCAGCACGGTCGCGCCGCCGGGGATCGGGTCGCCGAGCGAGAGCTGCCCGATGTCGTGCATCAGCGCCGCGTACTCCAGTTCGAGGAGCTCCTCCTCGGACATGCCGAGCTCGCGTCCCATCGCGACCGCGAGCTGCGACACCCGCCGCGAGTGCCCCGTCTCGACGTAGCCGCCGACCTCGGTGACCCGCGACAGCGCCCGGACGGTCTGCAGGTAGGTGGCGCGGATCCCGGCGTACCGGCGGAACGCGAACTGCGTCACCAGGATCGGCACCGTGAAGATCAGCAGCGCGGCCTCGCCCATCGCGGTCGTCGCCACCGCGATCAGCATGGCGGTCGCGCTGGTCGCGGCGCACAGCGCCATCTTGGCCTCGGCCTCGTCCCGCAGCGCGATGCCGAACCGCGCCCGGACGGCCTCCGCCCGGATCACCGCGGCGATCAGCACGTCGGTGAAGCACGACGCGATCACGACGACGCCCATGACGGCCAGCACCAGCTGCCAGGGCAGGTCGAACGACAGCACGGGCCGGAAGCACAGCGCGACGACGGCGACGTTGAACAGCCGCCGCGCCATCGCGTCCGGGCGCGGCGACCGGCCGACCGCGATGTGCGGCAGCGACCCGATCAGCATCCCGACCGCGGTGACGGCGACGACCTGCAGCGCCGAGTGGTCGGCCGCGACGACGCCGAGCCGCGCGTCCGGCGGCGCGCCCTCGGGGCCGACGCCGACGAGCAGCGCGTACCCCATCGCGCCCGCGCTGGCGATCGGCGCGACCTCGCGGTTGCCGGGCATCACCATGCGGAACAGCTCGCCGAGCGCGATCAGCACCCCGAAGATGATCGCGATGTTGGGCTGGCGGAGCCCGACCGCGGCGACGTGCGCGATGGCGACGACGACGAACAGCCCGGCGGTGGCGATCAGCAGCAGCTGGCCGGAGTCGATCGTCTGCCACGCGGCCCGCTCCCGGGCACGGCCGTGACCGCTCATGTGTGACCGCTCATATCTGGTTGCTCATGGGACGTCCCGTCACCGCCGCACCTCGTCGCTCGGCCGGACCTCGTCGCCGGCGACGCGGAGGGGCGCGCTCGGGTCGTCGTGGTCCTGCCGGGTGGTCTCGACGACGTCGTCGTCCGGCAGGACGACCGGGTCGGGCGGCACCCACGGGTCGCGGTCGAGCGCCCGCAGGAACGCCTCGACGATCTCCGGGTCGAAGTGGTCGCCCATGCAGCGGCGCAGCTCCGCGACGGCCTCGTCGACGCTGCGGGCGGGCCGGTAGGAGCGGGTGGACGTCATCGAGTCGAACGCGTCGGCGACGGCGATGACCCGGGCGAACTCGGGGATCTCGTCGCCGGCGAGGCCCATCGGGTAGCCGCGGCCGTTCATCTTCTCGTGGTGGTGCATGATGCCGGCGAGCGCCTCGTCCAGGAACCCGATCTCCCGGACGATCTCCAGCCCGCGCATCGGGTGCAGCTGGATCGCGGCGAACTCCTCCTCGGTCATCGGCCCGTTCTTCTGCAGCACCTTCGTCGGGACGCCGAGCTTGCCGACGTCGTGCAGCATCCCGGCGTAGCGGATCGCCTCGACCCGGTCGGCGCGCATCCCGATCTCCTGCGCGATCATCACGGAGCCGCGGGAGACCCGCTCGGAGTGGCCGCGGGTGTAGTAGTCCTTGGTCTCGACGGCCTGGCACAGCGCGGCGAGGGTGGCGGCGTGCGCCTGCTGCTGCACGTACGCCTGGTCCATCGCCCACCGGGCGATGAGCAGCGGCAGCAGGACGAGGACGGCGGCGAACGGCCCGACGCGCGGCCACAGCCCGGCGATCAGCAGACCGACCATGCCGTAGCCGAGGCAGCCGACGGCGAGGCGGCCGCTCTCGTGCAGCAGCTCGCGCGGTGTCGCCTGCCGGGCGAGGAGCAGCACTCCGCCCATGAGCGTCAGGTTGACCAGGACGAAGGTGACGAGCGCGCCGAGGAACGGGCCGATGACGTTCTCGACCCAGCGGGCCTGCTCGGGATGGAACCGGTCGCCGCCGAGCAGCTCGAAGACCGTCCCGGCGATGAAGCCGCAGAGCGCGAGCTGCCCGCCGTTGAAGACGCGCTTGACGGGCGCGAAGAAGCGCTGGCCCGTGACCACGGCGCAGAAGCCGAGGAGCGCGGCGCCGGAGGGCCCGAGCAGCACCACCGAGGCGAGGCTGGCGGCGAAGCTCATCGACACCCGCGCGCGGGCGACGTTCAGCCGGGCGGGCGCGGAGTCGCAGATGAGGAACAGCAGGGCCAGTACGGCGAGCTGGTCCCAGTCGATGTCCGCGAATGACGACGTGGCGATGAGCCCGGCCGCGAGGGCGACCACTCCGCAGACGTACGCCCAGGCAGCGAGAGGTAGACCACGCATTGCCGCCCCTCAGGGAGGGAACACGCCTCATCCGGCCTGTCCGCGATGGCGCGTCCGGTGCGGGCGGGCCGGGGACGAGAAGTGTTCAGTGACGAATGGCGGGCCGTCACCGGGCAAGCGCGTACCTCGCGGCACCTCGCCTACACCCAGGACACACCCTCGGACATCATCAGCGACGACGCCGAGGCGCACCGGCGCCGGACGTGTCCCGCCGGCGTCACGCGCTTGAGCATGGCTCCTTGCCTCCCCCCGCGATCCGGGCCGTCCGGCCTCGCGGCCGGTCGCCGGGACCGGGACGGTCCAGGCTTCCGGCCGAGCACATACCCCGAATTCACGGGTATGCACGTGCTCCCGTCGCTGATTTCGGCACAAGCCTAACGTGGACTGCCCAGGCCACACAGGCATGCGAGGAAACGTGAGCAAAGCGTGAACCTATCGTCACCTTAGGTGATCATTTGCCCGGCCCGAATGCACGTTTCGCAGGCGGACAATAGTGAGCGACACCGGCAACGCACGTGCATCCGCAATTCCAGCCGAATATGCACCAAGAAAGAGTACGAAAACGGCGACACCTGACGAGACCTGGCATTCACCGGCGAGCCGGGGCGTTCCGCTCCCGCGCCCATGCGACCGTCTCGGCGACGCCCTCCCGCAGGCCCACCCGCGGCGTCCAGCCGAGCGCCTCCCCCGTCCGCCGGGGATCGACGGACATCGCGGGCAGGTCCCCCAGCCGGGGCGGCGCGAACTCCGGGTCGTCCGGCGCGCCCGCCGCCTCCGCGACCACGGTGTGCAGGTCGCGGTCCGTGGTCTCGACACCGGTGCCCACGTTGAGCCGGAGACCGCCGCCCCGCTCGTCCGCAGCGCGGGCGAACGCGTCGACCACGTCCAGTACGTACACGTAGTCGCGGGTCTGGGTGCCGTCGCCGTACACCTTGGTCGGACGGCCCGCCAGCAGCGCGTCCGTGAAGATCGAGACGACGCCCGCCTCGCCCTCGGGCGTCTGCCTCGGCCCGTAGACGTTCGCCAGCGTCAGCGTCGTGAAGTCGATGCCGTGCAGCGCCCGGTACGTCTGCGCGTACACCTCGCCGGACACCTTGGACGCCGCGTACGGGGACGCGGGCCGCAGCTCGGCGTCCGGCGGGACGGGCAGCGCGTCCGGCACCCCGTACACAGCGCAGCTCGACGTGAACACGACCTTGCGCCCGCCCGCCGCCCGCGCCGCCTCCAGGACGTTCGCCGTCCCGACCACGTTCGTCCGCGCGTCGTGCAGCGGGTCGGCCACGCTGGCGCGCACGCTGACCTGGGCGGCGAGATGGCAGATCACCGCGGGCCGCCGCACCGCGGCCTTCTCGACGAGCCCCGGGTCGGCGACGTCCATCTCCCACAGCTCCACGCCGGGACGGACGTTGTCGCCGGACGAAAGATCGTCCACACCGATGACCTCGTGGCCGTCGGCGACGAGCCGGTCGACGAGATGGGAACCGATGAAACCGGCCGCGCCGGTGACGAGTGCGAGCACCCGCAGAACGATACCGGCGGTCAGGCGCTTCCGGACGTCTCGGACTTCTCCGCCGCGCCGGTCGCCTTGATCTCGCCGCAGATCTCCTCGATGCGGCCGAGCACCTTGTCGCGCAGGTCGCTCGGCGCCGGCTCACAGCCGCAGGACTTGTTCACCAGCTTCTTGACGGCCTCTTCGAGCCCGTACTCGCGCAGGCACGGGCCGCACTCGTCCAGGTGCTCCCGCACCTCCCCGCAGCCGCCCTGGTCGAGCTCGCCGTCCAGGTAGGTGTAGACCCGCGCCAGCACCTCGTCGCAGGGAGTCTCATGGTGGTTGCCGCAGCTCATTTGGTGGAACCTCCGCTCGCCCTGGTCAGGCCCCGGTCCTGAGCGTAGTCCTCCAGCATGCCGCGCAACTGCCTCCTGCCGCGGTGCAGGCGGGACATCACCGTGCCGATGGGCGTGCCCATGATCTCGGCGATCTCCTTGTACGCGAACCCCTCGACGTCGGCGAGGTAGACGGCGATGCGGAACTCCTCCGGCAGCTCCTGCAGCGCCCGCTTCACGTCGGTGTCGGGCAGGTGCTCCAGCGCCTCCGCCTCGGCGGACTTCAGCCCGCTGGACGTGTGCGACTCCGCGCGGGCGATCTGCCAGTCCTCGATCTCCTCGGTGGCGGCCTGCTGCGGCTGGCGCTGCTTCTTGCGGTAGGAGTTGATGAACGTGTTGGTCAGGATCCGGTAGAGCCACGCCTTGAGATTGGTGCCTTCCTTGAACTGGTGGAAGGACGCGAACGCCTTGGCGAACGTCTCCTGGACGAGATCCTCGGCGTCCGCCGGGTTGCGCGTCATGCGCAGCGCGGCCGAATACAGCTGGTCCAAGAACGGGAGCACGTCGCGCTGGAACCGCTCCTGGCGCTGCTCCACGGTCTCCGTGGTGCCCTGTACCTGACCCACCCCCTCGGCTGTGGCGCCCGTGGCCCTGACTCGGCCGTCGGCGTCGTTCCCCACAGACGATATCGGCCCGCGCTGCTTGCTCAGGCGGGCGGGTGCCGCCGCGTCGGCGCGCGGTGTACGCCGCAGATCGGCAACGGCTGTGGTCATCGGTGTGCACCTCCGCTGTACTTGCCTGTGAGACGGTGCAACACCGCAATGTCCCCGCCGATTCCCGTCAGGAAGTGACGAAACGATCCCGCCCCCGCGCGCCCCCGTCCTGCACGGAGGGTGATGATCACCCCTCAACGGGGAAGACCTGACATATACGGCGAGAACAGGAGCAAGTGGTGCAACCGGTGCTACCGGCGCAACCTTCCGAGCCCACCATCGCCAGTCTGCGTGACGTCTCCGGGGACTCCCTGGCGCGCTACTGGACGTTCTACTGGGCGGTCGCGTCCGCCCAGCTGGCCAGATGGCTGCCGCGCAGACCCTCCCGGGTGCTGGACGTCTCGGGCGGACGCTGCGCGGCGCAGGCCGCCGAGGCGGGGCACACCGTCCTCGAGGTGCGCGATCCGGGCAGGGCCGACGCGGGGGAACGTCCGGCCAAGAACACCGCCATCCCGCTGATCGGCGACACGGGCACGCTCGCCTTCCTCACCGACGCGTCCATGGACGCCGTGATCGCAGAGAACCGCGTCCTGTCCCGCCACCTCGCCACCGAGTCCACGGTCGCCGAGATCGCCCGCGTGCTGCGCCCCGGCGGGCGCGTCCTGCTCTGCGTCGACTCCTTGACGCTGGGCATGGCGCTGCTGGCCGAGCGGAACTACTGGGCGCACCTGTCCGACGTCCCGAGCGCCGAGGTCGTGCTCGTCCCCTGGCCGGACGGGACGATCACCCGCTCCTTCTCGGCCCACCAGCTCCGCGAGCTCCTCGCCGAGGCGGGCCTCGAAGTCGAGTGGATCAGGCCGCGCACCGTCCTGTCCCCCTCGATGGTCGAGCACGTCCTGGCCGACTCCCCGCGCGCCCTCGCCCGGCTCGTCCGCACCGAACTGAACGCCCCGAGCCCCGACGAGTCTCTGGGCATCCACCTATTGGCCAGTGCCCGCCGCCGTGGCAAGGCGTGACCGCCTTGCCACGGCGGCGGGCACGTGCGATCGCTGCATCGCTCCGGCTCGCCTGGCGGCTCGCTGCGCGATCAGATTCTCGCAAGCTCGAATCTGCCTTCGGTCGCGATCGCAACGGTTGGGGTTGTGGCGTGGTTGCGGCGATGGCTGAGGTAGGCGCGTCCGGCGGTTGCGATGGGATCTAATAGCCGCTGCGGTCGTGTGCGGATTGGCAGGTTATGCAGCGGGCCGCATCGGGGCGGGCCTCCAGGCGGCCTTCGGGGACGGGGCGGCCGCAGCCGACGCAGCGGCCGTACGTGCCGTCGCCGATCCGCTCCAGCGCCTCGGCGACGGCGCGGCGGTGGCGTTCGAGGGAGTCAAGGGCTGTCCCTTATACACATCTGACGCTGCCGACGAATTAGACGGTGCA
>NZ_VCKW01000213.1 GCF_005889715.1 Actinomadura soli | reverse complement strand
GGTGGGCTGCTCCCTCGATCCCCTGGCCGAGGCGCTGCTGTCGGCGGCGCACCAGGCGGCCGACGTGGTCTTCCTGACCGAGCACGCCAGCACCCGCGAACTGGTCGCCTGGGGCGACGACTCCCCGGTGGACGTCGAGGAGCTGGCGGAGTCGGTACGGGCGCTGCAGCGCGAGGGCCACGGGGTGCTGGCCGTGTCGTCCGGTCAGGACCTGGCGCTGGACGCGGCCGATGTCGGGGTGAGCGTCCTGCGCGGGGACGGGCCCGCGGACTGGCGCGCCGACCTGGTGTGCGGGCCGGGCCTCGCCGACGCGTGGCGGCTGCTCACGGCGGTCCGCCCCGCGCGGCGCGCCAGCGACCGGGCCGCGGAGCTGTCGCTGAGCGCGTCGGCGCTGGGCGCGCTGCTGATCGCGGGCCGCCGTCCCGGGCGCCGCGCCGGACGCGGGCCGCTCGGCCGCGCGGTCACGTCCTGGCAGGACGTGCCGCCGGTGCACGCGGCGGCCCTGGCGGCGATGCTGACCAACGCGGTCAGCGCCCGGCGGCTGGACCACCGTCCGCTGCCGGCGCCCGTCGTCCGCGACGCCTGGCACGCGTTCACCGCCGAGGAGGCCGTCCGGCGGCTGTCGCGAACCCTCGCCGAGGAGGCGGAACCGGACGGCGCGGACTCGCGGGTCGCCGCCGTGCGGGCACGGCTGGCGACGGTCCCGCTGCTCGGCAGGACGGTGCTCTGGCCCGCGGGGGCGGGCCTGCGCCTGACCGCCGCCGTCCGGCAGGAACTCGACGACCCGCTGACGCCCGTCCTCGCGCTCGGCGCGGCGGCCTCCGCGGTCGTCGGCTCCAGCGTGGACGCGCTGCTGGTCACCGGCGTCATGGCGGGCAACGCCCTCATCGGCGGCGCGCAGCGGATGCGCGCGGAGAAGGCGCTCGGCGAGCTGCTGCTCGGGCAGCAGGTCCACGCGCGGAGGCTGCGGCCCGGCGCCGACGTGTCCCCGCGCCCCGGCGCCCCGGGCGCGGAGGCGTTCGCGCACCTGCGGTCGGCCGCCGCCGAGCAGGTCATGGCCGGACGCCTGCGGGTCGGCGACGTGATCGTCCTGCGGTCCGAGGACGTCGTCCCGGCGGACGCGCGGCTGCTGTGGGCCGAGTCGCTGGAGGTGGACGAGGCCACGCTCACCGGCGAGTCGGTGCCCGTCGACAAGAACGTCGAGCCGTCGCCGGGCGGGGACCCGGCCGACCGGCACTGCATGGTCCACGAGGGGACCACGGTCGTCGCGGGCGGCGCGGTCGCCCTGGTGGTCGCGACCGCCGAGGCCACCGAGTCGGGCCGGGCCGCCGCCCTCGCCGGGGCGGCGGACGCGTCGTCCAGCATGCAGAAGCGCCTGGCGGAGCTCACCCACCAGGCCCTCCCCGCCACGGTGCTCGGCGGCGCGGCCGTCACCGGGCTGGGCGTGCTGCGCGGCCTGCCGCTGCGCCGGGCGCTCGGCTCCGGCGTCGCCGTCGCCGTGGCCGCGGTCCCCGAGGGGCTGCCGCTGGTCGCGACCGTCTCGCAGCTCGCGGCGGCGCGGCGGCTGTCGCGCCTCGGCGTGCTGGTCCGCACCACCCGCGCGCTCGAAGCGCTCGGACGGGTCGACACCCTCTGCTTCGACAAGACCGGCACGCTCACCGAGGGCAGGCTCCGCCTCGTCCGCGCCGCCGGGCCCGCCCGCTCGCTCCCGCTCACCGGGGACGGCGGGCGGCACATCCTCCGCGTCGCCGCCCGCGCCTGCCCGCCCCCGCCCGGCCGGCAGGTCGCGCACGCCACCGACCGGGCCGTGCTCGACCGCGCGGGCGACCTGCCGCCGGACGCCCGCTGGTCGCTGGACGAGGAACTCCCCTTCGAGCCCACCCGGGGGTTCTCCGCCTCGCTCGGGCACGACGGCGACCGGACGGTCCTCGCGGTCAAGGGCGCGCCGGAGGTGCTGCTCGCCCGCTGCGCCCGGATCCACGCGCCCCGCCGTCCCGCCGGCCGCGACGAGCCCATGACCGCTGCCCGGCGCCGCGCCGCGGCCGCGACCTTCCGCCGCCTGGCCGGGCAGGGGCTGCGCGTCCTCGCCATCGCCGAGCGCCCCGTCCCCGACGCCGCGAAGGTCCGCGGGGAGATCGCCGACCACGTCGAGGACCTCACGCTGCTCGGCTTCGTCGGCATCGCCGACACCCCGCGCCCCACCGCCGAGGAGGCCGTGCAGCGGCTGGGCGAGGCGGGGGTCCGCACCACCATGGTCACCGGCGACCATCCGGCGACCGCCGCGGCCGTCGCCGCCGAGCTCGGGATCCCCGCCGCCGACCGGGTCGTCACCGGGCCGGAGCTCGACGCGATGTCCGCCGCCGAACGGCTCGCGGCCGTCCAGGAGGCCGCGGTCTTCGCCCGCGTCTCCCCGGCGCAGAAGGTGCGCATCGTGAAGGACCTGCGCCGGGCGGGCCGGGTGGTCGCGATGACCGGCGACGGCGCCAACGACGCCGCCGCCATCCGCCGCGCCGACGTCGGCATCGCGGTCGCCGGGCGCGGCTCCGGCGCCGCCCGCAGCGCCGCCGACCTCGTCCTCACCGCGCCCGACACCGCGCTCATCCTGGACGCGCTGCGCGAGGGCCGCGCCCTGTGGCACAGCGTCCGCGACGCCGCCGCGATCCTCGTCGGCGGCAACGCGGGCGAGGTGTCGTTCACCGTCCTCGGGACGGCCCTCAGCGGGAACGCCCCGCTGAGCACCCGGCAGCTGCTCGTGGTCAACATGCTGACCGACATGCTCCCGGCGCTGGCCGTCGCCATCACCCCCGCGGGCGACGCCGAGGCGCCGCTCGGCGGGGCGCCGGTCCGCGGCTTCACCGGCGAGGACATGCGCCGCGCGCTGGCCGTCCGCGGCACCGCCACCGCGGCCGCCGCCCTGCTGTCCTGGCAGGCGGGCCGGGTGACCGGGCTCCTCCCCGATGGCGGACGGCGCGCGTCCACGATGGGCCTGGCCGCGCTGGTCGGCGCCCAGCTCGGCCAGACGCTCATCGCCCGCTGGCGCAGCCCCCTCGTCCTCGCGACCTGCGCGGTGTCCGCCGGGGCGCTGTTCGCGGTGGTCGAGACGCCCGGCATCAGCCAGTTCTTCGGCTGCACCCCGCTCGGCCCCGGCGCCTGGACGATCGTCACCGGCGCGGCGGCGGCGGCGACCCTGGGTGCCGCCGTGGCCCCGCGCTTCCTCCCGTCCGCCGGAACGCGCTGAGCGAATCGCATTTTCGATTTCCCCCGCGGGCCCCCGTTGAAAGGTGAAAAACCGGCGCTTCCCAGGCGCCGAAAGGCCGAGTAGCTTGTAGTCCGATACCGAGCGCTCCCCTCGGTTGCGCTGCCCCAACGACCCCCCGCTCTACCGTTGACAGAGGCGCGCCAGCAAGGCTCCCCGGTGTTCGTGAACTGTGAAACCGCTCGTCACCAAGGGGCAGCAGCCGAGGTCACATATTGGTTCGGGGGTGACTTAGGAGAGAAGATGCCCCGTAAAACGCGCACGCTGGCTCCCGCCGCGGCCTTCGCCGTCGCGGCCGTGCTCGCAGTCCCCGCCTCCCCGGCGACCGGCGCGGCGGTCACCCCGCCGGCCCGGACGGCCGCCGACCCCGCCTTCGACTTCACCAAGCCCACCATCGCGGCGACCGGCCTGACGGTCCCCTGGGGCCTGGCCTTCCTGCCCGACGGCAGCGCGCTCATCTCGGAACGCAACAGCGCCCGCATCCTGCAGATGAAGCCCGGCTCGGCGCCGACCGAAGTGGCCAAGCTCTCGGGCGTCACGCCCACCGGCGAAGGCGGCCTCCTGGGCATCGCGGTGTCACCGACCTACGCGCAGGACGGATACGTCTACGCCTATTACACCTCGGCGTCCGACAACAGGATCGTCCGCTTCAAACTCGCGGCGTCACCGCAGCAGGAAGTGATCTTCTCCGGCATTCCCAAGAACTCCTACCACGACGGCGGCCGAATTCATTTCGGCCCCGATGGGATGCTCTACGTCGGCACCGGCGACGCAGGCCGGACGGCCAATTCCCAGGACCGCAACAGCCCCGCCGGAAAGATCCTGCGGATGAAGCCGGACGGCACCGCGCCCCCGGACAACCCCACCTCCGGCTCGGTCGTCTACACCCTCGGGCACCGCAACGTGCAGGGGCTGGCCTGGGGCCCCGGCGGCGTCATGTACAACGTCGAGCTCGGCAACAACCGCTGGGACGAGGTCAACCACATCGAGGCCGGCGACAACTACGGCTGGCCGAATGTCGAGGGCACGGGCGGCGAGCCGACGTACCACGACCCCCTCGCCGTGTGGGCCACGCGTGAGGCGTCGCCCAGCGGTGGCGCCGTCGCGGGCGACACGCTGTACGCCGCCGCGCTCGGCGGCCGCCGGCTCTGGACCGTCCCGCTGGACGGCAAGGGCGGGGCGTCCGGCCAGCCCACGGCGGTGCTCCAGGGCACCTACGGACGGCTCCGCACCGTCGCCGTGGGCCCGGACGGCTGGCTCTGGGTGATGACGAGCAACCGCGACGGCCGCGGCCAGCCCGCCCAGACCGACGACCGAATCATCCGCTTCCCGAAGGTCGCCCGCTGACCGACCGCGCAGCGCGCCCGTCCTGAGATCGCCCGCCGTCCACCGGACGGCGGGCGATCTCGTCGCCCCCACCGCTTACGATGAGAGCCCCGTGCCGCAGGCTGAGAGGCAGGAAAGGCTTCGTGGACGAAGAGCGCACACCCCCGGCCCCCGCGATCGACACCACGGTGTCGCACTCCGCCAGGATCTGGGACTACTGGCTGGGCGGCAAGGAGAACTACGAGGTCGACCGCCGGCTGGGCGACCAGATCGAGGCGGTGCTGCCCGACATCGTCCAGCAGGCCAGGGCGGACCGCCAGTTCCTCGGCCGGGTCGTGCGCTACCTGGCCGGCGAGGCCGGCATCAGGCAGTTCCTGGACATCGGGACGGGCCTGCCCACGGTCGACAACACCCACCAGGTCGCCCAGCGGGTGGCGCCCCAGTCCAAGATCGTCTACGTCGACAACGACCCGCTGGTGCTGGTGCACGCCCGGGCGCTCCTGACCAGCACCCCCGAGGGCGCGACCGACTACCTGGACGCCGACATGCACGACCCCGACGCGATCCTGCGCGGCGCGGAGGCGACCCTCGACTTCTCCGAGCCCGTCGCGATCACCATGCTCGGTGTCGTGTGGCACGTCATCGACGACGCCGAGGCGCGCGACATCATCGGGCGGCTGAAGGCCCCGCTGGCCCCCGGCAGCCATCTGGCCATCGCGCACCCGACCATCGAGATCACCGGCGAGAAGATGGCCGAGGCGATCCGCCAGTGGAACGAGTTCGGCAAACCGCCCGGCACCCACCGGACCCCGCGGCAGATCGAAGCCCTCTTCGCGGGCCTGGACCTGGTCGAGCCCGGCGTCGTCTCCTGCACGCGCTGGCGGCCGGATGACACCCGGTTCGGCGAGCCCCCCGAGACGGACCAGTTCGGCGGGGTGGCCCGCAAACCCTGACCGCACCCGAGGCGACGGCGGCCCGCGGCCGCCGTCCGGGCCGGCCGCGATCAGCGCGGGGTGAGGCGGACGACCGGGTACCGCCGGTCGGACTTGCTCTGGTACTTCGCGATGCGGGGCTGGGCGGTGGCGATGCGCTGCCACGCCCGCTCGCGGTCGTCGCCTTCGAGCCGGTGCGGCGTCACCGGCACGGCCGGGCCCCTGGGCAGCTCGATCGACGCATCGCCGGAGTGCGCCATCAGGTTGGCGAACCAGTCCGGATGCCGGCTCCCGCCCCCCGACGCGACGATCAGCCTGGCGTCCTCATCGTCGTCGGGGAACCACGCCACCGGTGTCTCCCGCGGCTCCCCGCTGTGCTTGCCCACGGTGTGCAGGATGAGCACGTCCATGCCCATGAACTGGCCGCGGCCGCGTCTGACCTTGCGGTTCATGCGGGCGTTCATGCGGTGCTGCATCCAGCGTGAGAACGCGCCGGGCGTGCCGGGCTTGCGCTTGCCGTCCGGCTGCTTCTGTGTCATCGGACGCCTCCTGTCGGTCACCTCACCGTCCATGGCGCTCACGCTAGACGCGGCCCGGTCATGGCCGCTTCTCGATTCCTGATCGGTCTCTTGACCTCCGGCGGACGGCCCGGCGGACGGCTCGGCAGGCACCCCGGCGGACGGCGCCGGGGAACGTCAGCCGCCGATCAGGTGGTAGCGGAGGAAGGAGGCCGTGGTGTCGAGGACCCACGGCTGCTGGAACCGGACGTCCTCGTGCCCCGCGCCGCCGACGACGAGCAACTGCGCGTCGCGTCCGGCGGCGACCAGGGCCTGATGCATGCGGAGGCTCTGGTCCAGCGCGATCTGCTGATCGCGGTCCCCGTGGACGATCAGCGTCGGGGGCGCCTGGTCGAGACGCTGGTAGAGCGGGCTGGCGGCGCGTGCCCAGTCCCGATCGAGCGTCTTGACGGTGGTCCGCAGGTAGCGGGCGTCGGGCGGATCCGGCAGCACCTCGCGCTCCAGCTCCGTCCGCGACAGGCGGGCCACCAGGTCGGTGGGCCCGAAGAAGTCGACGACGGCGTCGATGCGGTCGCCGGGCGCGCCGCCCCTCGGATCGAGCGCCGCCATCAGCGACAGGTGCCCGCCGGCCGAGGCCCCCCACGCGCCGATCCTCGCGATGGCCAGCCCGTGCCGGGCGCCGTGGGCGCGCAGCCAGCGGACGGCGGCGCGGACGTCGTCGATGGAGGCCGGGAAGGCACCGGCCTCACCGAGGCGGTAGTCGATGCTCGCGATCGCCACGCCCCGTTCGGCGAGCCCGGCCGCGAACGAGGTGGCGCCGCTGCAGCGGTCGCCGAAAAGCCATGCTCCGCCGTGCACCCATAGGGAGACGGGGTGCGGTCCCGAGCCTTCCGGGATGTACAGGTCGAGCAGCAGACGCTCACCATCGGCGACGGCGTACTCGACGTCCACGACCATGCGCTCGTGGGGAGAGGTCCTCATGGCGCAATGATAACCGTTCCCACCCTTCTGGCCAGCCCGTTCGTCCCCGGGGTCGACAAGCGGGCGTCAGGGCCTCACATTGATCATGAGTGAGATGTGAGGAGTGTCCATGGAATCACCGATCACCCGTCGATCCGCGCTCGTCCTGACCGGCGCGGCCGCCGGAACCCTGGCCGCGGGCCGCCCCCGAGGTCAGGCCGACCTGGTGCTCCACTCCGGAGTCGTCTGGACGGGCGACGGCACCGCCCAGGCGGTCGCCGTGAAGGGGAAGCGGATCGTGGCCGTCGGCTCCGACCGGCACGTCCTGGAGTGCGCGGGAGACCGCACGCGCCGCGTCGATCTGAAGGGGGCCTTCGTCGGCCCCGGATTCCGGGACCAGCACACCCACCTCATCCAGCGGGCGCTGACGGGCCTGGGTCCGGAGGCGTACCGGCCGGTGTGGAAGCCGTACGACGAGGACGAGGCGTTCGAGGCGCGCAGACGCACCGGGCAGCGGCACGTGGACATCCACGCGCGCGGCGAGACGCCCGTCGACCAGTGCACCCACAGCCCGGTGACCGAGAAGATGAAGAACGACCTGCTGGTCATGCAGGAGGAGGTGGCCAAGCAGGGAATCAGCACCGTCGTGGAGGCGGGCCTGCGCGACCTGGGCGCTCTGGACGCGCTCTTCCAGCTCGCAGACGAAGGCAAGCTGAAAGTCCGCTTCCTGGTGCGCGTGGCTTGGGGCTGTATGGAAGAGGCCGCCCGGATGGGCCTGCGTACCGGCTCCGGCAACGACTGGGTGAAGGTCCTGGGGGTGAAGCTCTACTCGGACGGATGGCTCGGCCCCCGGACGTCGGCGCTTCGCCAGCCCTACAACGACGACCCGTACGGCTTCCCCCGCAAGGGCATCCTGTTCCTGGGCCAGGAGCGCGCCGACCGCGACGTCGCCCGCGCCCGGGAGCTGGGCTTCAACATCACCACCCACGCCATCGGCGACCGCGGGGTGAAGGTGACGCTGAACGCCTACGAGCACAACGACGTCTCGCCGCGGGACCGCTGGGCGGTGGAGCACGTCCAGGTGGCGGAGGACGACCTGCTGGAGCGGATGATCCGGCGCGGGGTGATCGCGAGCATCCAGCTGAGCTTCGCGACGTCCGACCAGCGGTTCGCCGAGGACGCGCTCGGACGGCACCGGCTGCGGTACGCCTACCGGTGGCGGGACATGGTCCGGGCGAAGGTGCCGATGGTGGGCGGCAGCGACTTCGACATCGAGGCGCTCGACCCCATGTGGGGGCTGCAGCGCGTGGTGACCCGGACCGAGTTCGACGGCACGCCGCCCGGGGGATGGCTGCCTGACCAGCGGCTCGACGTCCCCACGGCACTGCGCCTGGTCACCTCCCGGGCGGCGTTCGCCTCGTTCGAGGAGCGGGAGCGCGGCACGGTGGAGCCCGGCAACTACGCCGACCTCGTCGTCATCAAGGAGAACCCGCTGACGATGCCCCCGGAGCGCCTCGCGGGCGCGACCCGCCTGATGACCGTCACCAACGGCACGATCACCTCGGAGGGCCCCGTCCGGTACCCGCCCGTGGCGTGACCTCGCGCCCTGTACCGAGGGCGGTCACGCGGGTCTGGCACTACGATCTCGATGCGGTGCCGAGGGCTGGACGGAGCGTGACATGACCGATGGTTCGCCGCTGCAGGCCCACGATCCGTCCGCGGTGGGCGAGTACCGGCTGGTGGCGCGGCTCGGCGAGGGCGGGCAGGGCGTGGTCTACCTCGCGGAGGACCCCGCGGCCCGGCGCGTGGCCGTCAAATGCCTGAAGGTGCGGCTCGACGGCGACGCCAAGGCGCGAGAGCGGTTCGCCGCCGAGGTCGCGGCGGCCAAGCGCGTCGCCGAGTTCTGCACGGCCCGGGTCCTGGACGCCGACCTGGACGGCTCCGTCCCCTACCTCGTGAGCGAGTTCGTCGACGGGGTCTCCCTCCTGCAGGCGGTGCGGCGGGACGGCGTCCGCACCGGCGCCGATCTGGAACGGCTGGCGATCGGTACCGCGACCGCGCTGGTGGCCATCCACCAGGCGAAGGTCGTCCACCGCGACTTCAAGCCGGGCAACGTGCTGCTGTCGGCGCAGGGCCCGCGGGTCGTGGACTTCGGGATCTCCCGCGTCCTGGAGAGTACGGGCGAGGACTCCAGCCAGGTGGTCGGCACGCCCGCCTACATGGCGCCCGAGTTATTCGCCGGCGGCCGGGCCGGGCCCGCCGTCGACGTCTTCGCGTGGGGCTGCACCGTCGTGTTCGCCGCCACCGGCCGGTCCCCGTTCGCGGCCGCCACGATCGAGGCGGTCATGCGGCGCATCTCCGACGACGAGCCGGACCTCGGTGACCTGCGCGGGAGATTGCGCGACCTCGTCGCCCGCTGCCTGGACAAGGACCCCGCGCGCCGTCCGGACGGCGAAGAGATCCTGCTCGGCCTGCTGCGACGCGAGCCGCACGGTGGGCTGAGCCTCCAGGCGGCCGCCGCGGCCGCCAGTCCCACCGCCGGGGCGGCCCCATCGCCCTCGCCGCGCCGGGTGCGCCGCGCCGCCGTCACCGCGGCCACGGCCATCGGCGCGGCAGGTGCGGCGGCCCTCGTCACCGCCACCCTGCTGCCGTCCACCCAGGCCGAACCCGACGACTCGGCGCACGCTGGACGGCGGCCCCCGGCATCCGGCCCGACGACGATGCCTTCAAAGCGCCCGGCGAGCCCAGGCGCGCCCGTCACGACCCAGGCCCCGCCCGGCGGTCCGAACCCAGGCGCCTCCCACGCCCCGGCCGGAGGAACGGCCGCCCCATCGAGGTCCGGCAAGGGCCGGGCCCCGGTCACCACCTTCAAATGGGCGTCCACGGAGCTCACCCCGCAGCTGAAAAGGACCGCCTGCCTGTACCGCATCAGATATGGCAACTACGACAACACCGCATTCGCCCAGGTCAGGACCTATGGCTCGGCCTGCGGAAAGGTGACCGTATCGGTCTACGGGCAGTCCGGTTCGCTCTCGGGGACGTGGAGTTCGGCCGCCGCCTCGGTGCGGAGCGGCCAGGACGGATGCGGTACCTACACCGAGCGGCAGGCCACCTCCTCCGCGAACCACATCGCGACCGGTATGGCCGTCACCTTCGACAGCATCGGCGGTACGGCCCGCTACCTGTACCGCACTGGAGAAGCGATCAGCCCGAACAGAACCTGCTGACGCCCTCCACCTGGTAACTCCCTGCGCTGGCACCACCGTCCGAAGGAAGCCGGGGCGCGCTCTTGCCAGACTATGTCCGACATCGGACAATCGACATATTACGTAGACGCTGACCGGGCCGCCTTCTTACCCTGCCTGGGAGGAAACCTTTTGGTTACCTACGGGTCTCTACGTTGCGTCCGGAGAGACGGAGGGAGCGGAAATGCACTCGAAGGCGAGCACCGCTCCCGCACCCGCCTCGACGACAACGGCCCGCCTTCGGCCCGGCTCGCCGATCCGTTGCCGTACCCGACCCGCGGCGGCTCCCCGCCGACCGAATCGTCCTGCTGGACAAAGGCCAGCGACAGGAAACTCACGGAGAAGGTGGTCATGTACCGCACAGTTCGGCGACACGTCATCGTTGTCGCGACCCTCGCAGCACCGCTGCTCCTCGGCTCCGCCGTCCAGGCGACGGCCGCCCCCGCCGATGGGCGGGCCCGGATCTCCACGGCGTTCGAAATCCCCGGCGACCGGGTCTACCCCGAAGGGATCACCGCCGACCCACACACCGGCGACCTCTACGTCGGGTCGTTCGAGGGCGGCGCGATTTTCAGGGCCAAGCCCGGACAGCGGGTCGCAGAGGAGTTCCTGCCCGCGCGCGGGGACGGGCGCACGCAGGCTCTCGGCCTGGAGGTCGACCAGGCCAGGCGCCTGTGGGTGATGGACCGCCTCACCGGTCTCGCGGTGTACGACATTCCCAGCCGCCGCCTGCTGGCCCGCTTCGTCGTCCCCAACCAGCTGCCGCGTCTGGTCAACGACGTGGCCATCACACCGGACGGCACCGCCTACATCACCGAGAGCCGGCAGGCCGTGGTCTACCGCGTCACGCCCGAGCAGCTCGCGGAGGCCGGTGAGCAAGGCGGCGAGGTGCCGCTGACGCCCGCCTTCGACCTGTCCAAGGTCGTGGAGCCGCACGAGCCCAACACGATCACCCTCAACGGGATCGTCGCCGGGCCGTCGGGACGCTACCTGCTGACCGTGGACATGACCGGCGGCGACCTGTACCGCATCGCCCTGCCCTCGGGCAAGGTCGACAAGGTGGCCCTGAGCGGAGGGGACCTCCTCACGGGCGACGGCATGGAACTGCAGAACGGCACGCTGTGGGCGGTGCACCCCATCACGAACGCCAACGCGGTCAGCCGCTGGCGTATCGGCTCGGACGGCCGGACCGCCCGATTGACCCGGCGGCTCACCGACCCGGCGCTGGGAACCCCGACGACCCTGCTGCGAAAGGACGGCAAGCTGTACGTGGTCCGTTCCCAGTTCGACAAGGGCGGCCCCACGGGTCCCGGCACTCCGCAACTCCCCTTCTCCGTCGCCCTCGTGCGCGGCTTCTGAGCCGGTCAACGGAGACTACGGGCCCTGACCATGGGCTACCGGCGGGGCACAAGCCCCGCCGGCGGTCAGGGCCCGTCCCCCCGTTCCAGCAAGATCAAGACCCGCGGAGCACTCGGCGGGCGCTGCCGCGCGGTCAGTTCGATGGAGACGGCCCGTGGCCCGGCCGTGAGCTGCCAGCATGGGCGGATGGCGACCGGGGGACCGCGATGGCGCGCTCTGGCGGGCGCCTCGGCTTTGGGGGCACTGGTGGCGGGCCAATCGCGTAGTGACTGGACGGACGGGTCCCATCCGGACAGGGAGAACAGAACGGGGACCGGCTCACCTGGCCGGTGTGAGCGGAGGAGCTCTCGCAGGAGCAGCACCGCCAGCGTGATCTTCCCCATGCCCGCCTCACCGAGGACGGCTGGCCCGTCGTCCTCGCGGCGTTGAACGGGCGTCCGCGCACTCCGCTCACCCGCGCCCTCACCACTCCGCTGACGCTGTGGCTGCTGCGCAGGGTCTACATCGACACCGGCACCGACCCGTCCGGCCTGGCCGACCGTGACCACTACCCCGTGCCGGACGCCGTCACCGAGCACCTTCTGGGCCATCTCGTCGAGGCGGTCAGCGGCGTGGATCCACGGCGTCGTTCCTGGAAGCCCGCCGAGACCCAACGGCGACTCGGTTTCCTTGCCGCTCACATGCAGGCGCTGGGCACCCGCGACCTGGCGTGGTGGGACCTGCATCGGGCGTTGCCCTCAGCCGGAACGAGGGTCGCCAGCCTGCTCCCGCTGCTGCTGGTGTCCGTTCTCACGGGCCTGGTGCCCGGAGTACTCACCGGCGTCCACGACAGGGACCCGCGCGACGGGCTCGCCGTGGGCCTGTTCTTCATGGCGGGCGTGGGATTTCTCGGGGTCATCGGGCTCGTCGGCGGATTGGCGGCCAGACGTCCGCTCAGACTCGCACGCGGTCCCGCCTACGCGAATCTGAGGCTTCGGGGACGCGTTCGCCTGCTCCTGCGCACCCTCGCGACCGGGATCGGGACGGGTGCCGCCGCCGGCGCCGCGGTGGGCTCGGCTCTCTTCGCGATGGTCGATCTTGCTGCGGCGGTCCTGCTGGCGATCGCCTCGGCGGGGACCGGGCTCACGGTGGGACTGCGCCGCTGGGCGGAGACGCCCATGACCGATGACGACCGGCCCAAGACCCCCTCGGCCACGCTGCGAGAGGACCTGCGCCTGAACTACCTCACCGTTGCGGGAGGCGCCCTGCTGGTGGCGCTGCTCGTAGCGGTGTTCTTCAGCGGGCTGCTTTTCGGGACCGTCGACCGGGAGGGATTGGAGATCGCCCTCATCCTCGGCCCGGCGATCGGTGTCATGATCGGGCTCGGACTCGGCACCGGACTCCAGAGCGCGGGAGCGACCTACCTCACGGCACTGCTGCTGCTGCGGGCCCGTCGGCGCCTCCCTCTTCGCCTGATGCGTTTTCTCCGAGAGGCGCACCAGGCCGGCCTGCTCCGGCAGACGGGGCCGGTCTACCAGTTTCGCCACGCCAGCCTTCAGGAGCACCTCGCACGTCAGTAAAGCCATGACCGGGACCTGCGAAGACAATTGATCTTTCGCCGGCCAGCTGAATCGTGCGATCGGCGCCTGGCTCGTCCAGCCCTCCATGACGCCGCGGGACCGGCGCCCGGGGAGTGTTCACGCGTGCTCGGGGGCCGGTCTCGTGGTCGGCGCGGGCCGGTCCGGCTCTTCGATCACCGGCGGCTTCAGGAAGCCGGTCGCCCAGGCGACCGGGACGGTGAGGACGGCGATGACCAGGCCTGTGATCACGGCGGCGGACGCGGTGGAACCGCCGATCGCCATCCCGCCGGCGGCCGAGCCGAACGCGATGCCCACGTTGGCGGCGGACGCGGGCAGCGAGGACGCCAGCGCGCCGCCAGGACCCGCCAGGCTCACCACCCGGTACTGGAGCGAGGGCACCATGCCGAAGCTGAAGACGCCCCAGGCGAGCAGGACGAGCGCGACGAGGATCGCGACCGAGCCGACGAGGTAGAGCGCCAGCAGGGAGAGCGCCGCGCCGATGGTCGCGACGGTCAGGGTGCGCGCGGCGTTCGCGTCGGCGAACCTGCCGCCGCCGAACGAGCCCACCGCCGTGGCCACGCCGAACGCCAGGAGGAACACGCTGATCAGCGCGCCGGAGATCCCGGTGACGCGCTCCAGGAAAGGCACGATGTAGGTGAGCGCCGCGAACAGTCCCGCGAACACCAGGAAGTTCAGCGCGAGCAGGGCCAGCACCCGCGGGGCGAACGCGTACCTGGCCTGACCGCCCGCGCCGCCGGCTGCGCCGGGCACGGACGGGACGAGCGTCAGCGCGGCGATCAGGACGGCCGCGCTGAGCGCGACGACGGCGGCGAACGAGCCGCGCCAGCCGAGTTCCTGGCCGACCAGCGTGCCCAGGGGCACGCCCAGCGCGGCCGAGACCGCGACGCCGGAGACGACCACCGAGATCGCGCGGCCCATGCGTTCGGGCGGGACGACCGACATGCCCACGACGAACCCGGCCGCGATGAACAGGCCCTGCAGCGCGCCGGCGACGGTGCGCGCCGCGACGAACAGCCCGTAGTCGGCGGTCAGCACCGGCACCAGGTTGGCGAGCATGAACAGCAGAACCGTGCCGAGCAGGACGGCCCGCTTGTCCAGCCTGATGGTCAGCGCGGTCAGGATCGGACCGCCGATGGCGAGCCCGAGCGCGTTGGCGGTCACGAGCACGCCGGCCGCCGGGATGGACACCCCGAGGTCGGCGGCGATCAGGTTCAGCACGCCGACCACGAGGAGTTCGGCGCTGCCCAGCACGAACATTCCTAGGAACAGCGTCGCCAGCGCGAGGTTCGTCCTGCGCCGGCTCAGGGTCGCCTTCTGGGTGCTCATCGCACCTTCCTTGTCATGTCGATCAGTGAATGGGCCCCAAGCCGTGCCAGGCAGCCGCTTCCTGTGCAAGGAGGC
>NZ_VCKW01000212.1 GCF_005889715.1 Actinomadura soli | reverse complement strand
CCCCGGAGACCGACCCCAGCCCCCGGCGCACCGGGCCAGGCCTCGTCCGCAAAGGAGGAGGCCCGGGCCGGGCTCGTCAGCAGGGCGCCTCGGTGCCGGTGCATGAATCTTTAGGGAGTAGTTCCCGCTCAGGGACTGGGGTGAGCTGGGGATTCGTGCGATAGCTCGCCGCGGGTGATGTCGTCCTCTACCGTTTGGTGTGGAGGCGACCATGATGGGTCACTGTTGGATGAGCCGGCACGGCGGGAGGCCATGGTCCGGGCGCCAGGGACCGCGGACCCGGCTCCGACGCCTGGTTCGGAACGGCCCTCAGTGGTGCCTTGAACGATCCGGGCGCCGGTCCGCCGGCGGCGCGGCCCCTATTGGGAGCGCCAGACGGTGCCGCGTCGTTCGTATTCCAGGACCTTCTCGGCGAACAGCGCGGGCGTCGGGCCGTAGAGGCGTTCGATGAGCCACAGCGCGAGATCGAGGCCAGAGGTGATGCCGCCGGAGGTGATCAGGTCACCGTCGTCGACGACCCGCCCATCGACCACCTTGGCGCCCTGGGCCTCAAGGTCTTTCTTCGCGGCGTGGTGCGTCGTACAGGGCCGTCCAGTGGTGATCTTGGCGGCGGACAGCAGGAATGCCCCCCGTGCACACCGAGGCCGTGATCAGATCAGGTCGCCGTGCGCTCGCGAGTGCCCGGGGCAGGACGCCTCGGCGGATCTCCTCGTCCACCCCGGATCCCCGGCCCAGCCCGCCTCCGGGCACCACGATCACGTCGGCGGACCGGGGGGACCAGGGGGTCCGCACCGTGATGTCCATACCGTGGGCCGTGGTGACGGTGCGCGGGCCGTCGGCGGTGACGAAGCTCTGTTTGACGTGGTGCTGGCGGGCGATGATGCCGAGGACCTCCACTGGCCCGGCGAAGTCCTGTTCCTCCACGCCGTCGAAGAGAACGGTGTGGACGCGCAGCTGTTTGGGGGGACGAGTGGGCTGCGCTGAGGCTGGGGCCCCGGCGAGCATGCCGAGGCCGAGGCCGGTCGTGCCGATCGTGCCCGTACGAAGAAGGTTCCGCCGTCCATGTCATGACTCCATAAGTTGAGGGTGAGGAGGGGAGCGTCATTGGGCGGAGATCGGCCCGGAGGCGACCTGCTCCGGGCCGTATCCCCGGCGGTATGGCGAAGACGGCGCTGCCGGTGTGCTGGATGAAGGCGTTGAGCCGGTCGGACTCGGCCTATACCCAGGCTTCAGAGAGCCTGAAGGTGGGGTCGGCCAAGGGAAAGTGGCACCGTCTCGCGCCAGGTCAGGACGTGGTCCGGCCCGTGAAAGCGGCGCGCACCGCGTCCCCGATCCGCCGATGCGCCGGGTCGGCGGCCGGGCCGAACATCCGCTCGTCGACCTCGGTGGCCGCCTGCTGGGCCGCCGCCAGCAGGTCGTGCCCCCGCGGCGTGAGCTCGATCGTCGAAGCCGATCCCGCGCGGGCGTTGCGGTCGCGCACCAGGCCCGCGGCGGCGAGCGCCTTCACCGCCCCGTGCGCGCTCTGCACGGTGATCCCCGACATCCGCGCCAGATCGCTGAACGACACCCCCGGCACGGTGGCGATGTGGCCGAGCAACCCGAGCCTGCCCACCGTGAGCTCCAACGGCGCAAGAACGGCGTTGAGCTCGCTCTCGATGCGTCGCGCCAACGACAGCACGACGATGGACGTGCTCATGACGGGCGGACTGGGAGGGCCGTTCTCGGAGGTCACCGTTCCAGTGTCCCGCAGGGCGCCGCCTTATGGCCCGCTGCGTCGTCCATCTTCCAGCGAGCGGCATGGCCACGAGCAGTTGCAGCAGCCACATGGTCGTGCGAAACCAACCTTCGTCACCACACGTTCGTGCCGTACAGCAGGGTGTGCCAGACGCTGAGGACGTACACCAGCCAGATCGAGGCGTGCAGCTCCCGCCATATCCGCGCGCCGATCGCCCTGCCCGCGTAGTAGGCGAGACCGAACGGGGCCTGCGGCAGGACGTTCGCGCCGCCCTCATCGACGCCACGGCCGCTCTCGTCATGCCCTCTTCAGTCGTTCGGGGCATCGCCGCCAGCGGCGCCGCCACTGGCGGTTGTGGTGCCGTCGGGGTGGTGGAGTGGGAGTCGCAGTGTGAAGCGGGTGCCGGGCGAGTGATCGGCGATGTGCAGGGTGCCGTGGTGGGCGTGGGCGATCTGGCGGGCGATGGCCAGGCCCAGGCCGGTCCCTCCGGGATCGGCCCGGCGGGCGTCGGGGCGCCGGTAGAAGCGGTCGAAGACCTTCTCGCGTTCGTCGGCAGGGATGCCGGGTCCGTCGTCGGTGACGTCCAAGACCGCGTACCCGTGCTCCCGGACGACCGTGACGTGGATGCGGGTCCGGGTGTGGCGCTCGGCGTTGTCGAACAGATTGTTCAACAAACGCGTCAGCCGGACAGGCGAGGCGTCCACGGCAACGTCGGCCTCGGTGTCGACGGTAACGGACACGTCCGGGAGCCGATAGCCCTCGATGCGGCGAGCGGTCTCAGTCCGAACGAGACGGGCCAGGTCGACCCGCTGCGTCTGCAAGGGCGTGTTGGCCTCCAGCCGGGCCAATTCCAGCAGGTCGGAGACGATGTCGCCGATCCGTTCGGCGTCGTGCAGCGCAGCGTGCAGGATTTCGCGAGAATCGGCTTGGGGGTCGGTGAGGGCGGCCTGAAGACGGGTCTGCAACCCGGCGAGCGGTCCGCGCAGATCATGGGAGGTGTCGGCGACCGCCTGCTGCTGGTGCCGCAATGCCCGCCGCGCCGCTACCGCGGCTTGACGTTCGTGTTCTTGGACACGCCGCAGCCGCTGGTTGACCTCCTGCAGCTCACGGGCCCGTACGAACAACTCGGCTTCGATCGCCCGCGTCCGCGCGGCCAGCGCCTGCGGTGGCGGCTCGGGGTCGTTGTCGGCCTCGCGTAGCCGCTGGATGAACCCGGTCACCTCCTCCACCCGGTTGATGACCACCGCCACCCGGCCGTCCGGCCCCAGCACGGGGGCGTTGAGGATGGTCCAGTACCGCTCGTGGAAGACGCCGGGCCGTCCCGGCTCCTCGGTGTCATAGCGCTGCAGCGGCATGGTGTCGACCTCGGCCGCGCCCACCACCCGCTCCAGCGACGCCCGCAGCTGGCCGGCGCTGTGCCCCGACGGTTCGCCTGGGAACACCTCGAACACGTTCCGGCCAATCAGTCGCTCCCGTGACCAGCCCGTCACTCCCTCGTAGGCGCGATTCACCGCGACGTACACCCAAGCGCGCGACAAGATCGAACACGCCACCGGTGACGCCTCGAAAATCGCCGAAAAGTCGACTTCGGCCATCCTCCTTGCCTACTCCACAACGCAGTCAATCGACACCCAACAAAGAGTCGAGATGCAGCCAAGCCCTGGTATAGCTTCTGGCGGCGCAATGTGGCTGGTCCTCTGTTGGGCCGTTCACCCGTGAAACATGAAATCGTCGGCGGCTATCGCACATCGGACAAAGTGAAGCCGCTACCGTTGCGCTGCTGCCGGGGTGGGCAGCCGGGTCATCCCACCGGCGACCGCTGCGAAACACCTGTCGACGGGAGCTGTGGATCTGGGGTGACGGGGACGCAAGCGGCAGTTGGAGCTTGAGGCGGTCGCCAACGGCCTGCGCACCGACAACCCGTCCCCGACCTGCCGTTCGTCGGGCACTCCCACATCCCGGTCCACGACAGCGAGCAGATCGAGAAAGATCGGCCGCCACAAGGACGGGATGTGGGCGCCATGACACCTACCAGGACGACGGATGGGGCGCCTTCGCCACCGACCCCGAGCGCGTGGGCCTGGCCGGGATAGTCCGCCACCACCCCGAGCACGACCGGTCGGTCGTGCTCTACCGCGACCAAGACGTCTCCCCGATGGACTCCGTGCTCATGTGGGAGGAACCGACCGCCCTGTTGTATCGCGCTGGTGGGACGGCACCACCTGGTACCGCCCCTCCCCCGGCTGCCGTCCTGGCAGTGCCCCCGAGCTAGCTAGCGCAGCCCAGGGCGCGACGGACGCCGGCGCGGGGACATACAAGGCCCCTGGCCGGGGTGTGCGGCCTTTGACCGGCGCCCGGCCCGGGCGGTGCGAGGGGGCGAGGCGACGGCTCAACCCCGGTCGATCGGGGAGGCCGGTGATGACGGCGGCGTGGTGGTCGCGATTCCCGTGGACATGTGTCACACCAGGTGGTCGCTCGGGCGCCCGCCGGGCGGGCCGTGTAAGCCGTCTCCCGGGTCCGGGTTCAGCGTGGGGGCAGCCTGTCGATGCGGCGGGTCGGTACGGCCAGCGCCCTCAGGGCACTGCGCAGTTCGGCGCGTTCTGTCGCACTGACCGGTGCGTCCCTCATGTACAAGGCCATGACCAGCTGATCGATCGCCTTGTCCCACTGTCCGCTGCGGCGGCGCCGGTGATGCGCTGCAGCGCCAGCGCGGGCAGCCGATCCTCAAAGCGGCTGGGCAGGCTCCGCATCGCGTCCGCCAGCTCCCGCTGCTCCTCCCGCTGCATTGTGGCGGCCGGCGGTCGGCTGGAAACCAGAACATCGGCGGGCTGGGGGCCGCCGAGGCCGAGTAACCGCAGGATCTGTTCCATTACGCCCATCGGGCGTCCCCTTTCCACAGTGGTCCTGTTGACCTCGGGCGCCAGGGCACGCCAAAGGTGGGCCCTTCGTCCTGGCGAAGCATGAGCGTTGTCATGTGCTGCTTCCCACGACACTGCAACACACCCGCGGCAATCAACCCATGACACTAAGGTTGTTATAGATCATGCGTTCGGTCAGGTGAGGCTCTGTCCGTGGCCTTGCCGGTCCGTCTTGGCTCAGCGGCCGGGGCGTTTGCCGGGCCGGTAGCTTTGGCCGCCGAATCGCCCCGCCCCACCGCCATCGAGACCTTCCCCGCCCGCATCGGCCTGCCGGCACCGGCCAGCACCTCCAGCACGTCGCCATACGCACGCGGCACCGCCGACGGCGTCAGATCCGGTCCCATGGCCGCACCGGGACCACACCACGGGCGCACCACCACGACCGGCTGTCGGGCTCAGCCTCCTGCGTTTCGACCTCGCCCTCACCCACCGGTCCAGATACAACAACAGACCCGGCCGACCGGACCCAAGGTCGATCTCCCCCAAGGTCCCCGGGTGATCTCCAGCCGGGAGACCCGGTCCTCCTCGGCCTCCAGACGTTCGGCCACTCGGCGAGCTGCTCGCGAAGCTTGGCGATCGGCTAGCGCTCGGCCGCGAGCCTGATGCCCAGGGCGATGAACACGCTCCCGGTCATGGCGTCGATCCGGCGCCGCACCGCCTGGCGTGCGCGCAGCCAGCCGCCGATCCGTCCGGCCAGGACGCCGACCGTTCCATCTGCCAAGAATTCAAGGACGATCAGGATGCCGCCGAGGACGGCGAACTGCAGCCAGACGGGCCCCGCCCCGGGATCGATGAACTGGGGAAGGAAGGCAACCATGAAGGTGAAGGTCTGCGGGTTGGCCATGGAGGAGACCACGCCGTTGAGGAAGGCGCGCCGACCCGACATCCCACCGGCGGCCCGATCATCGGTCTCGCCGTTGCAGCGGTTGCGGATCATCTGGACACCCAGGTAGATCAGGTACGCGGCGCCGACGATCCGAAGCGCCGTGAACACGACGGGAAACGTCGTCAGCAGCACGGCAAGCCCGGCGGCGGCCGCGGCGATGTACAACGCGTCACCCGTGATCACACCGACCGTGGCCAGCAGTCCAGCACGGGCGCCGCCCCGCACGCCACACCCGAGCACGAACAGCATGTCGGGACCGGGAGTGACCAGGGCGACAATGGTCGTCGCCGTGAACACGGCGAGCAGATGCGGATCGATCAGCATCCAATGATCTTCTCAACTCCGCCAGCGCTCAGTCACCGGGGTTCGAGAGGCCTGCTGAGATGGATGAACAGGTCCCTGCAAAGAGCCACACCCATGCCCTAGTGGAGCGACTCCCCGCACCAAGCGGTCTCAAGCCGTGATCGCTCGCCGCGGGGAACCGGGGAAGTTCGTGTTGCGGCGCGACCCGTGCGACACTGCCCCCCTCTCAGTCAATCGTCAGCCGGTATGGGCCATGGACTCGGCAGCCGCCTCGACCGGGCCCACTTCGATCCGGTCGGGGCCGGTGCGCGTGGGAAGCGGGTATTTCCCGGCACCCAGGCGTCCAGAGTCCAGGTCCTTCCGGATGTCGGCCGAGGTGCGGCAGGCGGGTCAAGGTGTCCTCCAACCGGCTGATCAGCATCCGCACGGCGCACTCCAACAACCGGCACATGGCCCCGGTTAGTTGCTTTACTGAACTGACTCACCTAGGGTTGGTAGCGTTAGTGAACTTACCGGTAAGGGGTCCAGACGTGCCGATGATCGACCTCACACTCCCGCACGGTGTGCTCTCGGATGACGCCAAGGCCGAGCTCATGCAGACGCTCACTCGCACCCTCCTGAAATGGGAGGGGGCGAAGCCGGGGAACAAGGCGGCCGAGTCGATCGCCTGGACGTTCCTGCACGAGCCCGCGCTGGTCACGGTGGCTGGACGGCCCGCACAGCAGCCCCACTATCGGGTCGTGGTCGGAGTGCCGCAAGCGACACTCGACGACGACGCCAAGGAGGGCCTGGTCGCGGAGGTGACCGATCAGGTACTGCGCGCCGAGCAGAACGGCCTGGACCCGGCCCCCGAGGACGGCTTCCGCGTCTGGGTGATCGTCGACGAGATCACCGACGGCAACTGGGGCGGCGCAGGTCGCATCTTCCGGCTGCCCGACATCCTCGCCTTTGCTGGCGCGAGCGAGGAAGAGATCCAGCGGCGCACGGCCCGGCTCCAAGCGAAGTAGCGCGGGGCGGTGAACTGGGCCTCGATGCGGTTCAGCCAGGACCTGTTGGTCGGTGTGCTGGCGAAGTCGACTTTGCCGACTGCGGCCCTGTCACCGACCCGGTGTCTTTCTTCGTGATCAGATGGGGGGAAGCTTGTCGAGCACGATCGCGATCTGGGCCGCCGCCAGGTCACTCCCGAACCGGTGCCTGTGCGGGTGATCCGCAACAGGTGCCGCCCCTCATCGTCATCGATCTCGAGAAGAAGCTCGCGGGCTGTTCCAGGAATTCCAGCCGCCCACGCGGTACCGCATGCTGGTCGGCGATGTCGGGCAGATGGGAGAGACGGGCCAGGACCGTGAAGTACCGGGTGCTGTCGCTGATGTCCAGGCCGCTGATATCCCGTAGTCGGCGCAGCCACTCGCAGCGGCCGGCGTCGGTCAGGCTCAAGGTGTGCCGCTGAGCGGCCGAGGCGCCCGGCTCTGTCCGCCGGTCGAGCAGACCGGCGCTGACCAGCCGGCTGATCGCAGGGTAGAGGCTGCTGTCGCTGACCGGCCGGGCATGGCCGGACAAGTGCGCCATCCGATGCCGCGGTTGATGCCGTGCAACGGCCCTTCGGCCGGGAAGCCCAAGATCGCGAGTTCGAGCATGCTGCTTTTCACGCACATCGAACCGATACACATCGAATCGATGTAGGAGCCAGAGATGCCGTACACCGAGGAATGGGTGACCGGACGAGATCGTCCGGCCCCGCTGGAGTCCCTACCGGGTGCCCGCTACCACCCGGACGGCGTCCGGCTGCAGGAGTTGACCGAAGTATGCCGGCCGCCTCCGTCCCCGTGCTGTGGACCATCTTCGACGACACCCACCTCGGATTGAACCGGCCTCACACAGGGCGGTTCTCCCGCATGCCGACACAGTTGGCACCGACCGGGCCCTTCCGAGGTGTGGGCTCCGATGGCCGCGACACGGTCATCATCACGGGAACGCTCACCAACTACTGCTGCGGCACCACCGCACGGCAGGCGCACGAACGCGGCAGGTGGTGTGGCAGCGCGGGTGTGTTCGACCTCGTGAGCCGCCGACGCGCGGATCCACGCGCGGTTCCGGGCCGGGTCGGCCACGAAGGTGGCGGTAGCGGTCGTGCTGAAGCTCACGGCGAAGGGGAAGGTCGACCTGAGCAGGCCGGTGCAGCACTATCTCCCGGGGTTGCTGGGCCGGGCCTTCAAGGCCATCACCGACCGGTAGTTGCTGAACCACACCAGCGGCATCCAGCCCGGTGACGGCTTTGGGGACACGTTCCAGGACGCGCACCGGTTCGGCACGCTGACCCCCGTCGTCTACTCGGTCGACTCCACGGACGCGGAAGGCGAGGGTATGAACCCGATGGCCCAGCGGATCGGCTTCGCCGCACTCAACTCGGCGGCGCATCCCTGCCCGCGATTAATGTCGAAATTCGAGCACGGAAGGAGGAGGCGCCATTGGAAACGGCGCCGGATTCGCGGAGAGCGCGCGCCCCTGTCTATGGGACGTTCGCATCAGGGGGGCGCGCGCCGTCGCCGGCCGAGCTGGCACGCAGGACACACAGCACCGTCGAAGCAGTCCAGGGAGTCCTGGGCGACCTGGCGGAGGCCCATGCTCTGGTCTTGGCGCCTGATGGAGATTCGGTGCGGATGGCGCACCCGTTCACGTCGGCACCCACGGCGTTCACGGTGACTCCGCTGGATGGGTATGACGACCGCCGCTGGTGGGGCGGATGTGCGTGGGACTCCTTCGGCACCACCGCCGCCCTTCATCTGGACGTCCGCGTCGACACGGCATGTCCGCAGTGCGGAGCCCCGATCAGTTTTCAGCCGGCCCGGAGACTCCGCCTCCCCGAGGGCTCGCCGTCCGCTTTCCGCGGCCCCGCTCAGGAGTGGTGGGATGACATGGTCAGCACGTGCACGATTCCGCATGTTCTGTGACCGCGGGCACGCTGAGCAGTGGACGACAGACAACGCGCCGGGCACCGGCCATATCGCTGACGCGACGCCCGTCTGGCGACTGGCCGGCCCGTGGTACGGCGATCGCCTGGACCCAGAGTTTTGCCCGCACAGCACTTATTCGCTGGGTTCGGCCTCTCCCGGGGGAGAGCCGGGCTTCATCCTTTCGCGAAGCAGTTCCGCGAGGTCGTCGGGCAATCCCGGGCCGGGCGCCGCGACGATCTGGCGAATGTCGATCGGGCGGCCCGTTCTCGCGTCAACCACCTCGATGTCGATCGGCAGGCCCGTCGCGCGGTCGTGCAGCTCGATGGGCGGCCCGGCGGGATCGGAGAGCCAGTGGTCGCCCCAGCGGATCATCGCGGCGAGCACCGTGAAGAAGTCGCGGCCCTTCTCCGTCAGCCGGTACTCGTGCCGGACCGGGCGCTGCTGGTAGGGGACGCGGTCGAGCATGTCCTCGCCGACGAGGCGGTCGAGGCGCTGGGCGAGGACATTGCGGCTCAGGCCGAGCCGCTGCTGAAACTCCTCGAAACGGCGGGCGCCGTAGAACGCCTCGCGCATGACCAGGGGAGTCCACCAGTCGCCGGCGAGATCGACGGTGCGAGCGATCGAGCAGGGCCAGGTGTCGAAACGAGTACGGCGCATGCACCCATGTTAGTTGCTGTAATGAACTGATTGGATCTACGCTAAGTAGCGTTAGAGAACTCACCCTGGCAGTCGATCGCCCACGGCCCGCCCGAGGGCATCGTGTGGGGCCGGCGGCGACCACCGCACCGCCCGCGACCTTCAGCGCGCCCGCACCACCGCCCTGCGCCACCTCCACGGCGCCGACAACCCCGACACCCCGGGCCACCCGCCACCAACACGCCCGCTGGACTGGGATGGCAGGTGAACTGGTGGCGGCCCGTGATCTGTTCGCCGCGTTGCCGCCGATCTGCGAGCGGGTCCAAGGTTCCGCCCCCCAAACCCTGGCCGCCCGCCACGACCTCGCCCACTGGAAGCGGAAGACGCGATTCCGTCGACGCACTCGCCGGGCTCGGCGTTCTCACTGATCCAGTGCGGCAGGGGATGGTGGAGATCACGAACGATGAACCGGCGTGGGGCCGTGCGACCAGAAACCAGTCCACATCCATCGCCGTTTGCCTGCGGTGACATGCTTCTTAGAAACGGCCCAGTTCCTGTGCCCGAGACCCGCGCACGGCCCGGATAGCGGTGCCAGGGCGTGTCCGAGCGCTATGGGTTGCGCTCCAGGTGGTCACCGCGCCGGTCAATGGCGCGGGCGGCATGGCCGCGATCGCGGCCGGAATGTTGACCCCCGGATCAATCAACAGGCGAAACGCGTGACAAGGCCGGTCGGCGCCGACCAGAGCCCCACCATGATCATCATGCAGCCGCCGAAGACGGCGAAGCCGACGGCCCAGCGGCTTATCGGCGTGCGGTCCGCGCTGACCTCACGGATGCGCTCTCTGGGTCATTTCGAGCCCTCCCTCATCGAACGAACAGCTACGCCCTATGGTTCGCCCCAGCGCCGCGGCCCAGATCACCCTCCGCGGACGAGTCAGGGCGCCGCACGGCCGATCTCCACGAGCGATTCCACGCCCCTTCTCTTCCGGTCTGGAGTTCACCCGCCGGGGATGACGCAGCCCGTGCCCCCGCGCGGTGTGCTCGTATCCAGGACCCCACCCGGCTTCACCACGAGCACGTGCCGAGTCGGGACCGATCCCGCGACCAGCCCCGGCTACGAGATCCGCATCAGGGGCTGCATCAGCGACACCTTCCCGCACGCGTTCGAGAACCTCAACGTCCGCGTGAACCCCGTGGAGACCGTCGTCTGGAGCCCAGAACTCGACCAGGGCGCCCTCTATGGTGTCCTGGAGACGATCGAGGCCCTGGGCCTTGAGTTCGTCGAGGTACGCCGACTCTCCTACGGCCCTCGACGAGCCGGCTGACCCCTCGCCCCGTGCAGGAGCAGTAGCTCGAAGGCATCGTGGCCGAATTCAGGGTGTGCATCCAATGAGCTCATCCAGGCGGAAGCGGGCTCAGCGGGCGGATCTCCTGCCGTCCCGGACCGATGACCCCCCATGAGCTCTCAGGGACCTCATTCCACAGCCCCTGGAGGTCACGCAGTGGCTCCGAGACGACGAACCGCGTGGCGTCCCCAAGCTCCCGGAGCACCTCCAGCTCCGGATACAGCTCCCGCAGCTGCACGACGTCGGTGGAGTAGTACAGGGACCTGGTGTGTCTCTCACTGGAGTAGCGGAAGATCCACAGGGACTCGCCGTCGGTCGTGGCCACGGTCATCTGGACCGGATGGGGGATGCCGTGACGCCGGCCGAGATCCTCGACGAGGCCGACGGCGCGGGCGACCGCGCCCGGTGGGTCCTCAGTGAGTCCGTATGTGAGCGCCAGATAGAACAGGGCCTCCGAATCGGTCGATCCCTCGATCTCGGGGTACAGCGACGCGTCCACCACCAGCATCAGGTCACGCTTGAGTTCGGCAAATCGCGCGATGGCCCCGTTGTGCATCCACAGCCAACGGCCGTGCCGGAAGGGATGGCAGTTGCTGCGCTGCACCGGGGTGCCGGTGGAGGCTCGAATGTGCGCGAACAGCAGCGGAGTGCGGATCTGCCGTGCTATCTCGCGCAGGTTCGGGTTGTTCCAAGCCGGATCAGTGTCCTTGAACACCGCCGGGATCGTGCCCTCGCCGTACCAGCCGATTCCGAAACCGTCCCCATTGGTCGTCTCCACCCCGAGACGGGAGTGCAGGCTCTGGTCGATGAGGGAGTGAACCGGCCTGAACAGCAGATCGTCGACAGAAAGGAAATCGCCGACGTAGACCATCCATCTGCACATCGCTACCTCGCATCGTTCGGACTCCGCCCGCCTCGCTCGGACGTCGACGGCGTGCCTGTGAGCCTGGCCAGACCGGCCGAAGACCCGATGTCGTGGTTCCCTAATTCCAAGTTCGGAGCGGCGGCGCGCATCAACTCGTCGGGGTGATGCTGCCCTGAGGCGGATGGGACGCAATGGCAGGAAGCATGGAGGAAGGATCAGCCATGGCGACGGTCCATAGCGGTCGGCCGAGTCCTTCCGAGCGGGCTGCGCACGCTCGGATGGCCCTGCCCTGCGTGGGCGGCCCCTTACCGAGTGCCGTCGCCGAAGGGTCCGGCGCTGCGCAGCGGTGGGTCAGGCGAGGACCTTGGTCTTCGCCTGCTGGTACTCCGCCTCGCTGATGTCGCCATGCTTCCTGAGCTCGGCCAGCCTGACCAGCTCGTCGGTGCTCGTTGGCCCGGGGGTCCCGGCGGCCTCGCGAACATAGGCGCGGACCTGCTCATCGCGCTTCTGACTCGCTCGCAGGTCACGTTCCCCCATGTCCTTGCCGCGCGCGATCAGGTACACCAGGGCGCCCAGGAACGGCAGCACGATCACGAAGATCGTCCATCCCGCCTTGCCCCAGCCGCTCAGCCGGTCGTCGCGGAAGATGTCGGCGATGATCCTGAAAAGCAGCATCAAGAACAGCACCCACAGGAAGAACCAGAGCATGGTCCAGAAAACGCTCAACAGGGGGTAGTCCGTTTCGGCGATGGGTCTGGCGAGCTCGTTCATGGTTGTCCTCCACTCGTGGCCCTCCGCATCCGATGCTGCCTATAGTCCTCGCACCCGACTCCCCTCCGCATCACCCACGGCGGGTGGCTCACGAAGCGCTCGGCGCACCACCGATCGGCGGCCGTCTTCAAGCCTCCCTGAGCCGTGGACGGAGCTGCCCACCTCCACCCGCCACAGCGCGCCCGCAGCTCCGGCATGACGTGGATCCTTCGCCTCGTGCACGGCGGGTGATTTGGTCTCGCCGGTCCAGCTCTGCCCTCGGCCGGGAATCACCTCACGCGGGTGACTCGATGGCGGCGAACACGTCGCGCTTGACCCGGGCGTAGGCGGCCACCCGGTCGAACCACGCCGCCAACGCGTCCGGTGGCTGTTGGGTTTCCAGCAGACGCGGGGCAGCGGCGACCAGATCTTCCACTTCACGGCGGTACACCTCGGCGAGGAGGTCCTCACGTGTCGGGAAGTGCCGGTACAGCGTGCCCTGCCCGATGCCGCAGGCTTTCGCGACCGCGTTGAGCTTCAGCTCACCCGGCTCGTGCACCAGATCGCGCGCCGCTTGCAGGATCCGTTCGCGGTTACGCTGCGCGTCCGCACGCCGCGTTCCGCCGCCTTTGACAAAACCGGACACGTGTCCGGCTAGGGTCGTCGAGATAACCGGACATGTGTCCCATTATAGGGGCGGAGACTCTTCATGACATTCCAGGGCAAGATGGTCGCCATCACCGGCGCCAGCAGCGGAGTCGGTGAAGCGACAGCCCGCCACATCGCCTCGCTCGGCGCGGCCGTCGTCCTCGGCGCCCACCGCACCGAGCGGCTGGACCGGCTGGTCGCCTAGATCGAAGCCGCCGGCGGCGAGGCGGCCGCCACGCGTGTGGACGTCACCGACCCCGACGACCTCCAGTCGCTGGTCACCCTCGCCGTCGAGCGTTTCGGACGCCTGGACGTCCTGGTGGGCAACGCCGGGATCAGCAGGCTCAGCCCCGTCGCCGACCTGGAGGTCGAAGGCTGGTCGGCGATGGTGGACGTGAACGTCAAAGGGATCCTGCACGGGATCGCCGCAGCCCTGCCGGTGTTCCGCCGCCAGGGCAGGGGCCACCTCCTCACCGTCGTCTCGACCTCCGGCCTGAAGATCGTCCCGACCCAGGCGGTGTACGCGGGGACGAAGAACGCAGTACGCACCCTCCTGGAGGGGCTGCGACAGGAGAGCATCGACGGGGTCCTGCGAACGACATCGATCTCCCCCGGCTACGTCCGCACCGAACTCATCGACAACGCTGTCGACGATCCGGCAGTGCGCGAGCAGGCCAGGAAGAACATGGCCGATCTCGGTATCGACCCCACGGCGGTGGCTCGGGCGATCGCCTTCGCGATCGATCAGCCTGACGACGTCGAAATCGGAGACCTCACCATCCGACCGACCCGCCAGGGCTGAGTGACCAGCTCACCGGCATATCAGCCTCGCTCTCCCTGCGATCTGCTTCGCGCAACTTGCTCCGGGTGCGCCGATCCTTAACGCGCCTCACTTGGATTCGAGTCGTCCCATCGGGTGGGTGGTGCCGGTGAGGGCCGCCTGCGCCGTGATCCAGGTGGAGCTGTCGATGGCGAGGACGTGGCGCAGGTAGGCGAGGGTGACCTGCTGGACCAGGGCGACGCGTTCGGGGTTCTCGTCGGTGGTCTCGGCGGCGTCGTAGCCGGAGATGCCGCCGAGGAGGTGCTCACCGCCGACAACGGTGAGCAGGCTTTTGTCGCCGGGGCTGAAGGTGTAGGGCTCGGTGAGCCATTCCGGTCCCAGAGCGGTCACCGGGAGGTGGTCCTTGTCGCCGGCGACCACGAGGGCTGGTGCGGTGAGGTGGGAGAAGTCCACGTCCCGCAGCCAGGGGAAGTTCTGGGCGGCGTAGGGGGTCAGATGGTCGCCGCCCCTCCCGGCCGTGGCGAGCAGGACGCCCGCTGTGACCCGTGGGTCGGACAGGTCGTCGGCGGCTCCGGTCTGCGGGTCGGTGACGCGCAGGCCCAGCAGTACCGCGGCGGTCGCTCCGCCGAAGGAGTGTCCGGCCGCGGCGATGCGGCCGCGGTCCAGGCGTCCGGCCAGGCCGGGAACGGCGGCTTCCAGCACGTCGAGGTCGTCGAGGATGCGCTTCATGTCGGCGACGCGGATCCGCCACGTCCGGGGCTTGCGGGGGTCGTCGGGGGCGGCTGTCTCTTATACAC
>NZ_VCKW01000211.1 GCF_005889715.1 Actinomadura soli | reverse complement strand
CCCGGCCCCCGGCGGACGCGGATGGGAAGACGGGCCCGTAACGCTGGAGCCGGTACCGCCCCGGCGCCGGTGGACGAACGCGCACGGCGCGGGGCCGTAGGGAGCCCGAGCCGAAGCCGGGCGCGCCGACACCGAACCGGGCGGACGGGTGCTCGCGGCCGTCGCGCTACAGGGCCCGTCCCTGCGGTCCGGTGGCGACAGGGGCACCGGCCTGCGCCGCCGGGCCTGGATCCGACCCGCCGGGCGGGTGCGATGGGCCGGGGCGTGCGGCGGCGACGGCGGTCAGCTCCTCCAGCAGCGCCGCGACCGCGGGCGGGCGCGGACCGGCCGGGACCAGCGCGGTGATCCGGCGGCGGCCCAGGCCGGGCACGCCGGGCGCCGCGACGCCCGGCTCGGCGTGCAGCCCGAGCGCCAGCGCCGGGAGCGTGGTGACCGCCAGCCCCCGCGCGACCAGCCGCTGGATCGCGACGTGGTCCTCGGTGGTGTAGGCGATGTCGGGGACGAACCCCGCCTGCCCGCACGCCCACCGCAGGTGGTCGCGGCACCGCGCGCACCCCGACGCCCACCTCTCGCCCGCCAGGTCCGCCAGCCGCGGCTCCGCGGCCGCCGCGAGCGGGTGCGCGGCCGGGACCAGCAGGCGCAGCGGGTCCTCGCACAGCGCCACCTCGCGCAGGCGCGCATCGGTGTCGGGCGGCAGGAACGCGTGCCGGAACACGACCGCGACGTCGGTGTCGCCCGCGCGCAGCAGCGCGAGGGCCTGCGGCGGCTCGGCGTCCACCAGCGTGACCGACACGCCCGGCGCGCGGGCCCGCAGCCCGGCCAGCGCGTCGGGCAGCAGCGCCCCGGCCGCGGTCGGGAACGCCGCGACCCGCACCCGCCCCGCGCGCAGCCCCGCGATCGCGGCGATCCGCTCCTCGGCGTCGTCCATCCGGGCCAGGACGTCCTCGACGTGCTCGACCAGGACCCGGCCCGCCTCGGTCAGCCGCACACCGCGGCCGTGCCGCACCACCAGCGGCGTGCCGACCTCGGCCTCCAGCCGCGCGATGTGGTGCGACACCGCCGGCTGGGTGTAGGCGAGGGACCGCGCGGCGGCGGTCATCGAGCCGAGCCGTGCCACCTCGCGCAGGATCCGGCCCCGGTGCAGGTCCAGCATCCCCGCAACATATCAACGCCGTTTATGGGTGGCCAAGAGAACCGTACTTTGTGCTATGGGCGGGTGGTGGCCGACCATCGGTGCATGAGCCTTTCCATCCGGGACGCGCAGCGCGAGTTCGGCGCCGGGGTCGCCTACCTCAACACCGCCACCTACGGGCTGCCGCCGCGCGCGGCGCACGAGGCGATGCTCGCCGCCGAGCGCGACCGCGCCGCCGGGCTGATGGAGGCCGGGGCGCTGGACGCGGCGGTCACCCGGTCCCGGGAGGCGTTCGCCGGCCTGCTCGGCGTGCCCGCCGGGCGGGTCGCGTGCGGGCCGCAGGTGTCCTACTTCGTCGGGCTGGTCGCCGCGTCGCTGCCCCCCGGCGCGAGCGTCCTGGTCGCAGACGGGGACTTCACCTCGCTGCTGTGGCCGTTCGCCGCGCGCGACGGGCTGACCGTCAGGTCCGTCCCGCTGGAGCGGATCGCCGAGGAGGTCCGGCCCGGCGACGACCTGGTCGCGGTGTCGGCGGTGCAGTCCGCCGACGGGCGCATCGCCCCCCTGGACGACCTGATCGGCGCCGCCCGCGCGCACGGCGCCCGGATCCTGCTGGACGCCACCCAGGCCGCCGGCTGGCTGCCGCTGCCCGCCGGCCGAGTCGACTGGCTGGTGTGCGGCGGCTACAAATGGCTGCTCGGCCCCCGCGGCACCTGCTTCCTCACCGGCACCCCCGAGGCGCTGGACGCGCTGCCCGCCATCAGCGCCGGCTGGTACGCCGGAGCCGACATCTGGGACTCGGTGTACGGGCTCCCGGCGCGGCTCGCGGCAGGCGCGCGGCGCCTGGACCTGTCCCCGGCGTGGCAGTGCTGGGCCGGGCACGCCCCCGCGCTGGAGCTCCTCGGCCGCGTCGGCGTCCAGGCGATCCGCGACCACGACGTGGCGCTGGCGCGCCGGTTCCGCGCCGCGCTCGGCCTGCCGCCCGCCGGGCCCGGCGGGGAGTCAGCGATCGTGGCGGTCGCCGTCCCGGACGGCGCCGCCGAGACGCTCCGCGCCGGCGGGGTGATCGCCTCGGTGCGGGCGGGACGGCTGCGCTGCTCGTTCCACCTCACCACCACCGAGGCCGACGCCGACAAGGCCGCAGAGCTCCTCGCCCCGCTCCTGGACCGCCGCGCCCCCGGACGCTGACACCGCTCGGCGGAGCCGCCTCCGGCGGAGCCCTTCGCTGAAGTTCTTACAAGGTTCGAACAAGGCGTCTTGACGGGCGCCGTCCCGCGCGTGGCCGGGCCCGGCGCGCCCTACGTTCGTCGCATGAACGTACTGCTCACCGGGTCGGCCGGTTTCATCGGCTCGCACATCGGCGAGGCCCTGGCCGCCGCGGGGCACCGCGTCCGCGGGCTGGACCTGCGCCCCGGCGCGCTCGGCGGCCCGGCCGCCGACGTCCGCGACGCCGCCGCGGTGGCGCGCCGGCTGGACGGCGTGGACGCCGTCTGCCACCAGGCCGCCAAGGTCGGCCTCGGCGTGGACGTGTCCGACCTGCCCGCCTACACCTCCGCGAACGTGCAGGGCACCGCCGTGCTGCTGGCGGAGATGGCCCGCGCGGGCGTGGGCGTGCTGGTGCTGGCGTCCTCGATGGTGGTGTACGGGGAGGGCGCCTACACCTGCGGGCGGCACGGGCCCGTCCGGCCCGGGCCCCGCCCGGAGGAGGCGCTGCGCGCGGGACGGTTCGAGCCCGCCTGCCCCGCCTGCGGCCTCGCCTTGGACCCCGCCGCCGTCGGTGAGGACACCCCGCCCGACCCGCGCAACGTCTACGCCGACACCAAGCTCGCCCAGGAGCACCTGGCCGCGTCGTGGGCGCGGGCGACCGGCGGGACGGTCACGGCGCTGCGCTACCACAACGTGTACGGGCCGCGGATGCCGCGCGACACCCCCTACGCGGGCGTCGCGGCGCTCTTCCGGTCGCGGCTGGAGGACGGGCGGGCGCCGCTGGTGTTCGAGGACGGCGGGCAGCGCCGCGACTTCGTCCACGTCCGCGACGTCGCCCGCGCCAACGTCCTGGCCCTGGAACGCGCCGCCGCCGGGCCGCCGCCGACCGGGCCCGGCGGGGTCGATGCCTCCTGCGGCGGGACGCGTGCCTACAACATCGCCAGCGGCGAGCCCCGCACCGTCGGCGACATGGCCGCCGCGCTGTCGGCCGCGTTCGGCGGGCCCGCGCCGCACGTCACCGGCGGTTACCGGCTCGGCGACGTCCGCCACATCGTCGCCCGCCCCGACCGGGCCCGCCGCGAGCTGGGCTTCTGCGCCGCGGTCGCGTTCGCCGACGGGATGGAGGAGTTCGCCCGGCGGCGCGTCACCAGTTCGTAAGGGTCGCCTAGCCGTCACCGAGAGTAACGTCAGGGTTGTGATCGATGTGGTTCTCCCGTGCCTCAACGAGGCCGAGGCGCTGCCCTGGGTGCTGTCCCGGATGCCCCGCGGGTTCCGCCCGCTGGTGGTCGACAACGCCTCCACCGACGACTCCGCGCGCGTCGCCGCGGACCACGGCGCGCGCGTCGTCGACGCGCCGGACCGCGGCTTCGGCGCCGCCTGCCACCAGGGGCTGCTGGCCGCCCGCACCGACGTCGTGTGCGTCATGGACGCCGACGCGTCCCTGGACCCGGCCGAGCTGCCGCGCCTGACCGCCGCGCTCGACGCCCTCCAGACCGGCGACCCGCCGGGGCCGGTCCCTGGGCTGGTGCTGGGGCGGCGGCGTCCGGCGGGACGGGGCGCGTGGCCGCCGCACGCCCGGCTCGGCAACGCCGTCCTGGCCCGGACCCTGAACCGCCGCGCGGGCACCCGCCTGCGCGACCTCGGGCCGATGCGCGCCGCCCGCCGCGACGCGCTCCTCGACCTCGGGCTCACCGACCGCCGGTTCGGATACCCGCTGGAGATGGTGCTGCGCGCCGCCGGCGCCGGGTGGCGGATCGGCGAGATCGACGTCGCCTACCGCCCCCGCACCGGCGCCTCGAAGGTGACCGGGACGCTCGGCGGCACCGTCCGCGCCGTCCGCGACATGCGCCGCGTCCTCGCGGAGGTCTCACCATGACCGGCCCACCGCACGCGGACGCCGATCTGATCGTGATCGCCAAGGAGCCCGTGCCCGGACGCGTCAAGACCCGGCTGACACCCGCGTACACGCCCGCCGAGGCCGCAGCGCTCGCCGAGGCGGCACTGCGCGACACCCTCGCCGCCGTCGCCGCCGCCCCCGCCGGGCGCCGCACCCTCGCGCTGGACGGCGCGCCCGGCCGCTGGCTGCCCGCCGGGTTCACCGTCACCGCGCAGCGCGGCGGCGGCCTGGACGAGCGCCTGGCCGCCGCGTTCACCGACGCCTGGGACGGCCGCCCGCTGGTGCTGATCGGGATGGACACCCCGCAGGTCACCCCCGCGCTGCTCGCCCGCGCCGGACGGGCGCTGCGGCGGCGCGGCGCGGTGTTCGGACCGGCCTGCGACGGCGGGTTCTGGCTGCTCGGGCTGCGGCGCCCCGACCCCGCGCTGCTGCGCGGCGTCCCGATGTCGCGGCCCGGCACCGGCGCGGCGCAGCTGGCGCGGCTGCGCGCCGCCGGGCTGGACGTCGCGGCGCTGCCCGAGCTCACCGACGTCGACACCCCCGCCGACGCCGCGGCCGTCGCCACCGCCGCCCCGGGGACCCGGTTCGCCGCGGCGGTGCGGGAGCTCGGCGTCAGGACCGTCCCGGCATGATCGGCGAACTGTACGAGGACGCGCTGCGGGGCCGCGGGCCCGTCGAGATCGAGCACGCCGACGGGCGGCGCCGGCCGCTGCCCGTCCAGGACTGGCTCGCGGCCCGGCCCGGCGACGGCGGGCTGCTGGACCGCTGCGAAGGCGCCACCCTGGACGTCGGGTCCGGGCCCGGCCGCCTCACCGTGGCGCTGGCGCGGCGCGGCGTCCCGGTGCTGGGCATCGACGTGGCCCCCGCCGCGGTCGCGCTGACCGTCGCGGCGGGCGGCCCGGCGCTGTGCCGGGACGTGTTCGGCCGCGTCCCCGGCGCCGGGCGCTGGCGGACCGTCCTGCTCGCCGACGGCAACATCGGCATCGGCGGCGACCCCGCCGCGCTGCTGCGCCGCGTCCTGGCGCTGCCGGCGCCCGGCGGGCGGGTCCTGGCGGAGGTCGACCCGCCCGGCGCCGCCTCCCGCGTCGAGCCGCTGCGGCTGCGGTCGGACCGCGCCGTCGGCGAGTGGTTCGCCTGGGCGCACGTGTCGGCCGACGCCGCCGCCGGGCTCGCCGCGGCGTGCGCGGCGACCGTCACCGACGTGTGGGAGGAGGCTGGCCGATGGTTCGTCGCCCTCCGCCCCTGACCAGGCCCCTGACCACGGCTCTGACCGTGCTGCTCGCCGCGTTGCGCGCGGCGCCTTCGCGGCTGGCGGGGCGCTTCACCAGCCGCCTGCACGACGAGCGGGTCGCGGCGTGGCTGGGCATGGCGCTGGGCGTCAGCCTGCTGTCGGCGTTCGCGACCGGGCTGATCTCCCACTTCATGCAGCACCCGCCCGGCTGGATGCGGTGGCCGTCGCGCCCGGTGAACCTGTACCGGGTCACCCAGGGCGTCCACGTCATCGGCGGGCTGGCGACCGTGCCGCTGCTGCTGGCCAAGCTGTGGACGGTCTACCCGAAGCTGTGGCAGTGGCCGCCGGTCCGCTCCGCGCCGCACGGGGCGCGGCGGCTGCTGGTGTTCGTCCTGGTCGGCGCGGCGCTGTTCCAGTTCGTGACCGGGGTGCTGAACATCGCGTACTGGTATGCGTTCCCGTTCCTGTTCACCACCGCGCACTACTGGACCGCCTACATCGTCATCGGCGCGGTGCTGATCCACGCCGCCGACGAGTGGCCGAAGGTGCGGCGCACGGTGATGACCCGCCCGCAGGACGCCGTCGGGCGCCGCGCGTTCCTGCTCACCGTCGCCGGCGCGAGCGGCGTGATCACCGCCGTCACGGTGGGGGAGGCGTTCTCGCCGCTGGCGCGGCTGGCGGTGCTCGCGCCGCGCCGCCCCGGCACCGGGCCGCAGGGCCTGCCGGTCAACAAGTCCGCGGCCGCCGCCGGGGTGAGCGCCGCCGCCCGCGACCCCGGGTGGCGGCTGACGGTGACCGGGCGGGTCCGCCGCGACGTCGTGCTGACCCTGGACGGCCTGCGCGCCCTGCCGCAGCACTCGGCACGCCTGCCGATCGCGTGCGTGGAGGGGTGGAGCGCCGACGCCGACTGGCGGGGCGTGCGGCTGCGGGACCTGCTCGCCCTGGCCGGCGCCGACGACGCCGCGCGGGTGCGGGTCGAGTCGCTGCAGACCTTCGGGCTCTACCGCACCTCCCGCCTCGACCCCGGGCACTGGCACGACCCGCTCACCCTCCTCGCCCTCGACCTCAACGGCGACCCCCTCGACCTCGACCACGGCCACCCGTGCCGCCTGATCGCGCCGAACCGGCCCGGGGTCCTGCAGACCAAATGGGTGCACCGGCTGGTGGTCCTGTGAAGCGCGGCCCAGAGATAGGTGGTCCGGGGAAAGGCGGTCCGGTGAAGATCGCCGTGTTCGGGGCGGGGCTGGCGCTGATCGCGATCGGCGTGCGCGGCGTCGTCGCCAACGTCGACGCGGTGGTGTGGCTGGCGTGGTTCGCGGGCGCGGCGGTCCTGCACGACGGCGTGCTGGTCCCGCTGGTGCTGGCGGCGGGCCTGGCGACCGGGCGGCTGCCCGCCCCGGCGCGCCAGGCCGTGCGGGCCGGGCTGATCGCCGCGGGCTGCGTGTGCGCGGTCGCGCTGCCGCTCGTCCTCGGTTACGGGCGCCGCGCGGACGAGCCGTCCCGGCTGCCGCTGCCCTACGGACGCAACCTCGCGATCGTCCTGGCGCTGATCACCGTCGCGACGGCGGTGACCGTCGCGGTCCGCGTGCGCACGGCCCGGCGGGCGCGGCGCGAGGGGCGGGCGTGACCCTCACCGGCGCCCGCGAACACGCCACCGCCACCTCGCGCGGCGGCCGGGACTCGTGGCGGGGGCGCGCCGCCGTCGCGGTGTGGGCCGCCGGGATCGCGGCGGCGTTCGCGATCGGCTGGTACCTGCGCCGCGCCGGGCTGGCCACCGAGGACCCGCTGCCCCCGCTGCACGCCCGGGCCCGCGCGTGGCCGCTGACCTGGCAGCTCCTGCCCGCCGCCGCGACCGCCGCCGCCGCGGTGGCGGTACTGCCGGTACTGGCGGCCCGGCTGCCGTGGCGGGCCCTGCTTCCCGCCGCGTGGGCGATCGCCGCGGCGTGGACGGTCGCGCTCGCCGCCGCCGACGGCTGGGACGCGCTGGCCCGCCCCCTGGACGCGCCGACCGAGTACCCGGCGGGCCTGGCGCAGCTGCGGCCCGACCCCCTGACCTGGCTGGACACCTTCACCGAGCGGCTCGGCGGCTACACCACGCACGTGCGGGGGCATCCGCCGCTGCCGGTGCTCGTGCTGTGGGCGCTGGAGGAGGCGGGGCTCGGCGGCACCGGCTGGGCGGCGGCGTTCGTCGTCGCGGCGGGCACGTCCGCGGCCGCCGCGATCGCGGTGACGGTGCGGGCCGTGGCCGGTGAGCGGGCGGCGCGGGCGGCGGTGCCGTTCCTGGTCCTGGCCCCGCTGGCGCTGTGGACCGCGACCGCAATGGACGCGTTCTTCCTGGCCGTGGGCGCGTGGGGCACAGCATTGCTCGCGGCCGCCGCCCGCCGGAGGGGCGCGCGGGCGGCCGGCGCGGCGGCGGGCGGCGGGGTGCTGCTGGGCTGCCTGCCCTACCTGAGCTACGGGCTGCTGCCGCTGTTCGCGGTGCCGCTGGCGGTGCTGGCGCTGACCCGTCCGCGCGCGGGCGCGATCGCCGCCGCCGCGGCGGGGCTGGCGGTGGCACCGGCGGTGTTCACGTGGCTGGGGTTCTGGTGGCCGGACGGCGTGCGCGCCACGATGGACAGCTACCTGATCAGCCGCGGGTCCGCGCAGCGCTCCTACGCCTACTTCGCCGCCGCGAACCTGGCGGTGCTGGGGCTGCTGACCGGCCCCGCCGCCGCGCACGCGCTGCCGCGCGCCGCGGGCGCCCTGCGCCACGCGGCCGCCGCCCGCGCCGCGGGCCCGGCGGCCGCCGTCGCGGCGCTGGCCGGGGCGGCGCTGCTGGGCGTGCTCGTCCTGGACGCCTCCGGCGTCACCCGGGGCGAGGTCGAGCGGATCTGGGTGCCGTTCGCCGCGTGGGTCACCGTCGCCGCGGCGCTGCACCGGCCCCCGGCCCGTGCGTGGCTGGCGGCGCAGGCGGCGACGGCGCTGGCCGTCCAGGCGCTGGTCCTGTCCCCCTGGTGACCCCCGGCCCGCGCCCGGCGGCGATGTTTCGGCGCCCGCCGAAACGACCCGGGGCTAGCGTCGGCGGCATGGACGACGGCCCTGCCCCGAAGACCCTGAAGGCGCGCCTGGCCGAGCGGTTCCGCGAGGTCAACGGCGACCACCCGATGTCGGCCGCCGACGACGCCTACGCCACCGCCTGGTACGCCGACCTGGAGGCGGTGGCCCGCGCCGCCGGCCGCGACCCCGGCGGCGTCCGCCGGATGATGCTGGACGGGCGGCTCCCGCTGCCGTCCTACCTGCGCTCCGACGGCACCGAGATGGTCCCGCCGGACCTGTTCGCCCTCGCCGGCCGGGCCGGCGGCGTCGACGCGCTGCACGGCTGGTTCGTCGCTCAGTGGGACGACCCCGCCGCCGGGCAGGAGGAATGGGCCGCCTACCTCAGCGGCCAGTACGTGTGCCTGCGGACGGTGACGCCGAGCACGATCCAGCGCAAGGGCGCCCTCGTCACCGCGATCACCGCCATGACCACCGCCGCGCCCGCCGGCCCGGACGCGGGCACGCCCGCGTGGGCGCGGCGGCTGCACGCCCTGGTCGACGAGCTGGACGCCCTGGAGCCGCCGTTCACCGCCTACGACCGGCTGCGGTTCGGCGGACCGGTCTCCCGCGAGGTCTGCATCGACGCCGTCCGCGCCCGCCACCCCCGCACACCCGGCGACGTCACCGCCCCTGACCTGCACTGACACCGTGGTGTTCGCCGCCGTCGCCTGGGACCGTCGCGCCGAGTCCCGCCGGGCACTGCGGTCGGCGCGCCGCCTGCTCGGGCACTGACCTTCCGGGGCCGGCCGTCAGCCGACCTCGCGCACCACGACGGCGGACGACCCGGGCCCGGCCACGGCCCGGGTCGTCCGCCGTCACACGTCGCCCATAGGGTCGTTCACGAGGGCGGGGGTTCCTGCGCGACCAGGGCGCGCAGTTCGGCGGTCAGCGCGGCGGCGTCGTCCGGGCGCCCGTGGTAGGCGGCCGGGGTGTTCTGGAAGAGCGCGACGCGCGCCATTCGCCCATGAGCTGCGCCGCGGTGACGGTCTGCACCGCGTTGGCGTCGGCGTTGACGTCCGAGCTACCGGGCGGGACCATCCCGGCGACGGCGTGCAGCACCGCGGCGCCGGGGCCGACCAGCCGCACGTCGCGGACCGCGGCGACGTAGCGGGCGGTGGGATGGCCGGTGAAGATCTCCTCCATCCGCGCGGCGATCTCCTCGCGGCCGGTGTGCACGCTGCCGTCGAACCCGACCGAGACGCCGTCGTCGCGGAACGGGGCGGCGAACGCGCGGCCGTCGCGGGCGTTCCAGCCGTCCAGGATCGCCCGGTACAGGCCGCGGACGGCGTCCAGCGCGCCGAGCCGGGCGGCGTAGCGGTCGTGGTGGACCTGCCAGCGCCCGGTGGTCCAGTTCGCCCAGTCGACGCGGGCGCCGCCGAGGGCCTCGTCGAGGTAGTCCAGGTGCAGGTGCCAGCCCGCCATGGTCTGGACGAGGTACTCGCCCGGCAGCCGGACATCGCTGGTGAACACCAGATGCGTCCCTCCGGGTACGGGGGACAGCTCCCAGCGGAGCCGGCCGTGCAGGTCGGAGTCCAGCTCCAGCAGCCGCGGCGGGTCGAACGCGGTGACGGTGCCCCGCGCCACGGCCTGCTCGGCGGGGTCGGCGGCGTTGAGCCAGCGCAGCTCGAACGTGCCGCCGGGGGCGGGTTCCAGGTCGGCGTCGGCGAGCCACGCCGACAGCTCGGCGGGGTCGGTCAGTGCCCGCCAGACCCGCTCGGGCGGGTGCCGCAGGCGGCGTTCGAACCGCAGCAGGGTGCGCCCGTCGCGGTGGGTGGCCGTGCCGTCCGTGCCGTCCGCGGTGCCGTCGGTGTTCATGTGCCGCCCTGCCTTCCCCGGTCGCGGTCCTGCCCGGCCGTGCGGGCGGCGCGCCCGCACGGCTCACACCACCGAACATAACTCCTTCCGCATATAACTTGCAAGGCATGAAAAGGGTCAGGGGGACGGCGGCCAGGTGATGAGGGTGTGCCCCCAGGTGACCCCGGCGCCGAACCCGGCGAGCAGGACCAGGTCCCCGGGCGCGATCCGGCGCGTCCGGACGGCCCGGTGCAGGGCGTAGGGGAGGCTGGCGGCGCCGATGTTGCCGACGTCGTGCCCGGCGATCGCCAGCTGCGCCTCCTCCAGCCCGGCCGCGGCGGCCAGCGAGGCGACCAGCCGCGGGTTGGGCTGGTGCGGGACGACCAGCGCCAGGTCCGCGGGCTTGATCCCGGCGGCCTCGGACGCCTCGTCCACCAGCCGCGGGAAGATCTCGCCGATGAAGTCGCGGACGGCCCGCGCGTCCATGTGGATGGTGTGGCCGAGCCCCCCCACGGTGGCCTGGCTGGCGGGGGAGCGGCTGCCGCCCGCGGGGATGAGCACGTCGCCGGCGCGGGTGCCGTCGGACCCGAGCGTGACCGGGCCGATCCCGTACGGGGCGGCGGCGGGCCCGATCACGGCGGCCGCGGCGCCGTCCCCGAACAGCGCGGCGGTGGCCCGGTCGGTGCCGTTGAGGAAGCGGGAGTACACCTCCACGCCGATGACCAGCGCGTACGGCGCGGGGCCGCGCTGGGCGCCGAGCCAGCCGACCGCGGCCTGCAGCCCGTAGACGAATCCGGTGCAGGCGGCGGCGATGTCGAACGCGGCGGCGCGCGGCGCGTCCAGCAGCGCCTGCACGCGGCAGGCGGTGGACGGGCCGAGCTCGTCGGGGGTGGAGGTGCCGAGCACGATCAGGCCGACGTCGCCGGCGGCCACGCCCGCCGCGCGCAGCGCGCGGCCGGCGGCGGCCGCGGCCAGGTCGGAGGCGGCCTGCCCGGGCGCGGCGACGTGCCGGTGCCGGATGCCGGTGCGCCGCTCGATCCAGGACGGGTCCAGGCCCAGCGCGCGGGACACCTCCTCGCTGCCCACCCGCCGGTCGGGCAGATATGCGCCGGTGCCCCATATCGACCATCCCGTTTTCCCGTCGTCAGGCCGTCCGAAATGGGTCCGGTAATGGTGCGGCTGCTGCTCGGACCGGATCATCGTTCGCTCCCCTCGACCGGCGTCACCGCCGGTGGTCACTGGTCGGCCCGGCCTGCCGGGCCGCCGGCCCGCCCCCCGCCGCCGCGGGCGCGTGACGTGCGCACACCACTGACGGTTGCCAGACCGATCCCACGAGTGAATAATCCCATTTCAGGGTCTGTGTTCCATAACTGTGAGTTAAGCGGCCGTTATCCGAATAGAGAAGAGAGCCTTCCTTCGAGGTAAGGAGACCCCCGGTGTTCTCTGATCCCCAACCGGCCGAGGAGCTCAAGCCCGACGACGCGTGCGCCTTCCTGTTCGCCGGCACCGGCTCGGCGGGCGCCCCCGACCTGCCGGCGCTCGCCCGGACCGGACGCGGCGCCGCGCGCGCCGTCACCGACGTGCTGGACGCCGTCCAGGAGGGCCTGCCGCGCACCCGGTGGCCGTCGCTGCGCGCGATCCTGCTGGAGGACCCCGCGGCGTACCGGGCGGCGGCGCGCACGCCCGGCGTCGCGCAGCTGGCCGGGTACGCCGCGTCCGTCGCCGTCGACCGGGTGCTGCGCACCGCCGGCGTCCAGCCCGCCTACGCGGTCGGGCAGAGCTTCGGGGAGATCGCCGCGCTGGTCGGCGCGGGCGCGTTCGCGATCGCCGACGGCGCCCGCATGGCCGTCAGCCTCGTCGGGGTGCTCGCGCGCCGCGGCCGCGGCGGCGGCATGGGACTGCTGGAGGACGGCGAGGACGGCGCCCGCGCCGCCATCCGGGCGGCCGCCGAGCCGCAGGTCGTGGTCGCGTCGGTGAACGCGCCGTCGGCGACCGTCGTCGCCGGGCCGGACGGCGCCCTGGAACGCGTCCTGGACACCGCCCGCGGCCGGGGGGTGCGGGCCGTGCGGCTCGCCGTCCCCTACCTGTCGCACCACCCCGCGATGGCCGGCGCCGACGACGAGTGGTACACCATGATCCGCCGCTACCCGCAGCGCCCGCTGGAGCTGCCGGTGCACTCCCCGGTCCGGGGCCGCGCCTACCGCGACGGCGACGACCTGCACCGCGCGCTGGCCGACTGCATCGTCAAGCCCGTGCGGCTGCCGCAGGCGCTGCGCGCCGTCCACGCGGCCGGCGCGACCGTGTTCGCCGAGGCGGGCGCCGGGAACGCGCTGTGCCGCTGCACGCGGCTGACCATCCCCGGCGCGCGGACCCTGACACCGCTGCGCGAGCGCCCCCACGACGGCGGCCGCGGCGCCGGTGAAGGCGCCAGGCGCGGCGGCAAGGCCGATCCCACCGCCCGCCCCTGACGGCACGACCGATCCCGCTCCACGCAGACACCTCCCGACGGACACCTTCCGAGCACCCCCTGCCACACCGCCGCGACACCCCCCTGCGAACGGACCGAGGAAAGGATCGACCGCCGTGGAACCCCTCACCGCCGCCGTCCCCGACGAGGGCCTGCTCGGCTTCGTGCGCGGCACGTCCCTGGACCCCAAGACCCGGACCCGGATCGCCGAGGCCGTCCCCGACGAGTTCTTCACCTACCCCGGCGGGCTCACCGCCCGCGACCACCAGGCGCTCACCTACCGGCGGCTGCGGCGGGCGGGCCTGTCCGCGCCGCCCGCGGCCGAGCTGCTGGACGACCCGCCGGCACTGTGCGCGCTGCTGGAGCGCGCCGCCATCGCCGACCCGGCCCTGTTCCACGTGATGCTGCTGCACTACACCCTGGCGCTCGGCCCGATCCTGCGGTTCGGCGCCGGGCAGCTCAGCGGCGAAGCCGACCCGGGACTGCGGGAGGCGCGCGACGCGCTCGCGTCCATGGACTCCTTCGGGACGCTGCTGATGACCGAGGTGGGCCGCAGCAACAGCCACCTGTCGCCGCGCACCATCGCCCGCCACGACCCGGCGACGGGCGGGTTCGTGCTGAGCACCCCGGACGTGCAGGCCGCCAAGTTCCCCACCAGCACCGCGCACCCGCACGTCCCCAAGACCGCCGCCGTCTACGCCACCCTCGTGCACGGCGGCGCCGAGCGCGGCGTGTTCGTGTTCGTCGTGCCGCTGCGGGGGCCCGACGGCGCGGTCGCGCCGGGCGTCCGGGTCGTGGACGCGCCGGAGACGACCGGGCTGCAGGTCGACTACGCCGCCGTCCTGCTGGACGACCTGCCGGTGCCGCACGGGGCGTGGCTGCGCGACGGCGCGTCCATCGGCGCCGACGGGTCCTTGCACGACCCGGCCGGGACGCCGGCGGCGCGGCTGACCCGCTCGATGGGCATCGCCCCGGCGGTGTGGCGGGCGGTGATCTCCGCGTCGGCCGCGATCACCCGCGCGTCGGCGGGGACGCTGCTGGCGCATTCGGCGGGCCGCGCCACCCTCGGGCGGCTGGCCCCGCGCCGTCCGCTGACCGACTACCGCAACCAGCAGGAGGCGGTGCTGGGCGCGCTGGCGGCCGGGTACGCGCTCACCGCCGTCGCCGAGCACGTCAAGACCGCCCGCACCGCCGCCGACGCCCCCGGCGGCACGGCGGGCGGGCCGGAGACGGCGTGGGCGCCGTGGTCGGCGGTCGACCGGGACCTGGCGCTGCTGAAGGCCGCCGCGACCGTCCAGGCGCAGGAGACGGTGTCGGCGTGCCGGGTGCACAGCGGCGCGCCCGGGTTCGCCGCCGTCGAACGCCTCAACGCCTACCGGGGCCTGGCGCACGCCTACATGAACGCCGGCGGCGACAACGAGCTGATCCTCTACGACACCGCCCGCGCGATGGCCGACCTGGACCGCTACACCCCGCCCGACCCCGGCGCGGGCCCGCCCGACGGCGGCGACCTGCGCTCCCCGCGCGTGTGGCTGTTCCTGGCCCGCGACACCGAGCGGCGGATGCGCGACCGGCTCGCCGCCCGGGTCACCGCCGCCCGCGACGGCGGCGCCGACCCGTTCGCCGCGTGGAACGCCAACCTCACCCTGGCGGCCCGGACCGCCGCCGGCTGCGCCGACCGGATCGTCCTGGAGATCGTCGCCGCCGCGGCCGAGTCGGGGCCGGGGGAGCTGCGGCCCGTGCTGGGCCTGCACGCCCTGAACCTGCTGGAGCGCCGCGCCGCCGACCTGCTCAACGAGGGCGCGGCGCCGCCGGGGTTCCTGGACGAGGTCTGGGCGGCGCGGCGCCGGGACTGCGACGAGCTGGCGCCCCGCGCGGGCGCGCTGGCCGCCGCGTTCGAGCCTGTC
>NZ_VCKW01000210.1 GCF_005889715.1 Actinomadura soli | reverse complement strand
GCCGCCGCCCGAGCAGGCCGCGGCGCCCGCGACCATGCCGGCGCCGATCAGCACGGCCGCCGTCCGCCGTCCCCGGTCTCCCGGTCCTGAGCCACCCACCCGCATGTGGTCCCCCCGGTCGTCCTACTGGGCGATCGGTCCGCCTCCCCAGCCACGTCGCTGGAACGGCGCCCAGTATGTGAAAGGGCCGGTACCCGCAAAAAAGCGGACACCGGCCCCTCATGGGGTTCTTTTACTGATCAGTGGGCGAAATGACCCCGGTAGTACTCGAAGACCAGACCGATCGTCGACAGCAGCGTCGCGGCGGCGCCGAGGATGACCAGCCACCAGCCGAACACGATGCCGAGCGCGATGGCCGCGGCCGACAGCCCGAGGAACAGCGGCCACCAGCTGTGCGGGCTGAAGAAGCCCAGCTCGCCGGCCGCGTCCGAGATGTTGCCCTCGGGGTCGTCCTCGTACAGCGGGCCGCCGTTTGCGGCCTCCAGCCGCCGGACCGTGAAATGGATGTAGAACCCGATGAGCCCGGCGAGGCCGACCGAGATGCCCAGCGCCGTCGTGCCCGTCCAGTCCTTCGACCAGAGCCAGTACACGATGTCCGTCGCCAAGAAGAACAGCGCGGAGCCGTAGAACATGAACGCCTGGACGCGCATCGGCTACTCCCCCTTCGTCCCGGCCAGCTCGCCCTTGGCGCCCACATGCGGATGGTGCAGGTCGAACGCGGGCCGCTCGGAACGGATCTTCGGAATCGAGTTGAAGTTGTGCCGCGGCGGCGGGCACGAGGTCGCCCACTCCAGCGACGCGCCGTAGCCCCACGGGTCGTCGACCTCGACGCGCTTGCCCCGCTTCCACGTGATGTACACGTTGTAGAAGAACGGCAGCATGGACGCGCCGAGGACGAACGAGAAGATGCTGGAGATCTCGTTCAGGCCCTGGAACTCGTCGGCGTAGTCGGCGTACCGGCGCGGCATGCCCGCGGCGCCCAGCCAGTGCTGGACGAGGAACGTCCCGTGGAAGCCGATGAACAGCAGCCAGAAATGGATCTTGCCGAGGGTGTCGTTGAGCATCTTGCCGGTCCACTTCGGCCACCAGAAGTAGAACCCGGCGAACATCGCGAACACCACGGTGCCGAACACGACGTAGTGGAAGTGCGCCACCACGAAGTAGGAGTCGGACAGCTGGAAGTCCATCGGCGGCGAGGCGAGGATGACGCCCGTGAGGCCGCCGAACAGGAACGTCACGAGGAAGCCGAGCGCCCATAGCATCGGCGACTCGAACGTCAGTTGTCCTCGCCAGATCGTTCCGACCCAGTTGAAGAACTTCACCCCCGTGGGCACGGCGATGAGGAACGACATGAACGAGAAGAACGGCAGCAGCACCTGGCCGGTGACGAACATGTGGTGCGCCCACACCGTGATGGACAGGCCCGTGATGCTGATGGTCGCGAACACCAGCCCGATGTAGCCGAACACGGGCTTGCGGCTGAAGACCGGGAGGATCTCCGTCACGATGCCGAAGAAGGGCAACGCGATGATATAGACCTCCGGATGCCCGAAGAACCAGAACAGGTGCTGCCAGAGCAGCGCGCCGCCGTGCGAGGCGTCGAAGATGTGCGCGCCGAGCTTGCGGTCGGCCTCCAGCGCCAGCAGCGCCGCGGCGAGGACCGGGAACGCGATCAGCACCAGGATGGACGTCAGCAGGACGTTCCACGTGAAGATCGGCATCCGGAACATCGTCATGCCGGGCGCGCGCATGCACAGGATCGTGGTGACGAAGTTGACGGCGCCCATGATGGTGCCGAACCCGGACATCGCCAGGCCCATCACCCACATGTCGCCGCCGATGCCGGGCGAGCGCACCGCGTCCGACAGCGGGGCGTAGGCGAACCAGCCGAAGCTGGCCGCGCCGCCCGGGGTCAGGAAGCCCGCGATGACGATGAGGCTGCCGAACAGGAACAGCCAGTACGCCAGCATGTTCATCCGCGGGAACGCCACGTCGGGCGCGCCGATCTGCAGCGGCATGATGACGTTGGTGAAGCCCGCGAACAGCGGCGTCGCGAACATCAGCAGCATGATCGTGCCGTGCATCGTGAACAGCTGGTTGAACTGCTCGTTGCTGACGACCTGCATGCCCGGCTCGAACAGCTCGGCGCGCATCACCAGCGCGAGGACGCCGCCGAACAGGAACATGAAGAACGACGTGATCAGGTAGAGGTAGCCGATCACCTTGTGGTCCGTGGACGACATCCAGGACGCGAGGATGCGGCCCTTGGTCGTCCGCGGGACGGCGGGCGTCACGGTGGGCGCGTGACTGGTCGCGGTCACTTGGCACCCCCCGCGGCCAGCGCGGCCTTGGAGTCGGCGATGTACTTGGCGTACTCCTGCGGCGTCACGACCTTGAGCTGGAACAGCATCCGGCTGTGGTCGACACCGCAGAGCTCGGCGCAGCGGCCCTCGTACACGCCGGTCTTGTTCGCCGTGAACTCGAACTCGTTGTCGTAGCCGGGCATGACGTCCTTCTTGTAGATCAGCGCCGGGACCCAGAACGAGTGGATGACGTCGTTGGAGTGCAGGCGGACACGAATCTTCTGGCCCGTGGGGATCGTCATCACCGGCTTGGCGGGCGCGGGCCCGTTCGGCGCGACGGGCTGGCCGACGACGGAGGCGACCGTCTTCTCCTTGCCCGTGGCGTCCTTCTCCTTGTAGTCGAACTGCCAGCTCCACTGGAACCCGGTCACGTCGACGACCACCGCGGGATTGGCGGTGGTCTTCTCGACGTAGTTCTCGTCCCGGGCGGTGAAGTAGAACAGGACCGCGATGATGACGAACGGGACCGCCGTGTAGAGGATCTCGATCGGCATGTTGTAGCGGACCTGCGGCGGCAGGTCGTCGGAGCGCTTGCGGTGGAACAGCACCGCCCAGATGATCAGGCCCCAGACAACGGCCCCGACCGCGAACGCCGCGATCCAGGAGCCCTGCCACAGGTGCAGCATGCGCTCGCCTTGCTCGCTGATCGGCTCGGGCATGCCCAGGCGGCTGCCGCTGCACGCGGTGGCTGACAGCGCCAGCAGACCCAGCGCGCCGGCGCTTTTCAATGCGCGGCGACTGCGCACAGGCGTACGCCGCTCCCTAGAGCGGGTCGGACTCACGGAATGCCTTCCCCACGGATGAAAGCCCGGTCGGCCGGGCGGAGAGATCAGTTGTCACATGTGCGTTGGACACACTAGCGCGAGGGTCGCGCGAACCCCCGATCGGGTGCCGGGTTAGTGTTTGCGCGTGGCCGAACCGAGCACGCCGGGCGCCGCCGGCCCCGTTTCCGCCGAAGCGGCCTACTTCGACGCGGCGTCCGCCGAGCCGCCGCACCCCGCGGCCCGGCCGGCCCTCCTTGAGGCTCTTGACGCCGGATGGGCCGATCCGGCCCGGCTGTACGGGACGGCGCGCGGCGCCCGCAGGCTCCTCGACCGGGCCCGCGCACGGGTGGCCGGCGTCCTCGGCGCCCGCGCGGACGAGCTGTCGTTCACGTCGTCGGGCACGCAGGCGGTTCACCTGGCCGTCCTCGGCGGGCTGCGGGCCCGCCAGAGGGTCGGGCGGCACCTGGTGGTGAGCGCGGTGGAGCACTCCAGCGTGCTGCACGCCGCCGAGGCCCATGAGCGCGACGGCGGCGAGGTGACCGTCGTCGGCGTCGACCGCACGGGCCGCGTCGACCCTGGCGCGTTCGCCGCGGCGCTGCGCCCGGACACCGCGCTCGCATGCCTGCAGTCGGCCAATCACGAGGTCGGGACCGTCCAGCCCGTCGCCGAGGCCGCGGAGGCGTGCCGCGCCGCCCGCGTCCCCCTGCTCGTCGACGCGGCGCAGTCCCTCGGGCGGATGGACGTCCCCGGCGGCTGGTCCTTCCTCGCCGGCAGCGCCCACAAGTGGGGCGGGCCCGCGGGGGTCGGGGTGTTCGCCGTGCGCAAGGGCACCCGCTGGCGGTCCCCGCTGCCGGACGACGAGCGGGAGCAGCGCCGCGTGCCGGGGTTCGAGAACGTCCCGGGCATCGTGGCGGCGGCCGCGGCCCTGGAGGCGTTCCGCGCGGACATGGCGGCGGACGCGGCGCGCGTCTCGTCCCTCGTGGACCGCATCCGCGCGGAGGTGCCGCGGGCCGTCCCCGACGTCGAGGTCGTCGGCGACCCCGTCCGGCGGCTGCCGCACCTGGTGACGTTCTCGTGCCTGTACGTGGAGGGCGAGGCGCTGCTGACCGAACTCGACAGGCTGGGTTTCGCCGTTTCCTCCGGAAGTTCGTGCACGGCGGATACGCTGCGTCCCAGTCATGTGCTGGAGGCGATGGGCGTGATTACCCACGGGAACGTGCGGGTATCGCTGCCGCGTGGCGTCCGTTCGGCGGACGTCGACCGGTTCCTGAGCGTGCTGCCCGGCGCCGTCGACCGCCTCCGCCGGACGGCGCTGGACCACGTCGAGACAGGGAGGCGGTCGCGCCCATGAGGTTCCGAGGCCGCGCCAAGAACGGGGCGCCCCCCGCCGGCGCCGCGCCGCCCCCCGCCGCCGAGCCGGCCGCGCCGCCGCCCGTCCTCGTCATCGACGCGCTCGGCCGCAAGTGCCCGATCCCGATCATCATGCTGGCCGAGCGGATCCGCGAGGTCCCGGTCGGCCAGATCGTCGCCGTCCTCGCCGACGACGCCGCCGCCCGCACCGACGTCCCCGCCTGGTGCCGCATGAAGTCGCAGGACTTCGTCTGGGAGGAGACGCTCCAGCAGGGCGGCTGGGGCTTCCACATCCGCCGCACGTACTGAGCGACGCACGCGAAAAGGGCCGCGCCGGGATGGCGCGGCCCTTCCGCGTTGCGCTCGTTACGGGTTCGGGCAGGTGAGGTGGGGCGCGACGTCCGCGGCGGCGTCGGAGCCGTAGGCGGCGGCGAAGCGGCCGAGGAACGCCTCGCGGGCCAGGGTGTACTCCTGCGGCCCGGCGGATTCGAGGGCGTGCGCGGCGATGGTGTGGCCGACCTGCGCGGCGCGTTCGAGCGGGAGCTCCCAGGCGAGCGCCGACAGGAAGCCGGCGCGGAACGCGTCGCCGACGCCGGTCGGGTCGACGACCTTCTCCACGGGGACGGCGGGCACGTGCAGGCCCTCCACGCCCTTGCGGTCGATGACGACGCCCTTCGCGCCGAGCGTGGTGATCCGGATGCCGACGCGGTCCAGGATCTCCTCGCCGGACCAGCCGGTCTTCTCCTCCGCGAGCGCCTTCTCGTACTCGTTGCTGAACAGGTAGGCGGCGCCGTCGATGAGGCGGCGGACGTCGGGGCCGTCCATGCGGGCGAGCTGCTGGGACGGGTCGGCGGCGAACGGGATGCCGCGGGTGCGGCACTCCTCGGTGTGGCGCAGCATCGCCTCGGGGTCGTTCGGGCTGACGATGACGAGGTCGAGGCCGCCGACGCGGTCGGCGACGGGCTGCAGCTCGATGGAGCGGGCCTCGCTCATCGCGCCGGCGTAGAACGTCGCGATCTGGTTCTGGTCCTGGTCGGTGGTGCACAGGAACCGGGCGGTGTGGTGCAGGTCGGACACGTGCACGGACGCGGTGTCGACCGCGTGCCGTTCGAGCCAGGAGCGGTAGTCGGCGAAGTCGTCGCCGACGGAACCGACGAGGATCGACTCCTTGCCGAGGTTGCCCATGCCGAAGCAGATGTTGGCGCCGATGCCGCCGCGGCGGATGTCCAGCTCGTCCACCAGGAAGGACAGCGACACCCGGTCCAGCTGGTCGGGCAGGAACTGGTCGGTGAATCTCCCTGGGAAGGTCATCAGGTGGTCGGTCGCAATGGAGCCAGTCACGGCGATGCGCACGGCGTCGCTCTCCTCGTGGTGGTCGTCCGGCTGTTCACCGGCTGTTTCGGACCCGGAAAGAGTACTTTCCCATCGCACCATAGGTTGACGCTGGAGCGCAGCCCGAGAGATGGCCGAGCCGACGCGAAAGGGCGGGCCGGGCGCATGCCCGGCCCGCCCTCGACGCTCGTTCGGCGACGCTCGTCCGCGGCGCTCGTCCGGCGGGTTCGCTCAGTTGAAGGAGTCGCCGCAGGCGCAGGAGCCGGACGCGTTGGGGTTGTCGATCGTGAACCCCTGCTTCTCGATCGAGTCGACGAAGTCGATGGTGGCGCCGGTGAGGTAGGGGGCGCTCATCCGGTCGACGCGCACGGCCAGGCCGTCGAAGTCCTGGATCTGGTCGCCGTCCATCTCGCGCTCGTCGAAGAAGAGCTGGTAGATCAGGCCGGAGCAGCCGCCCGGCTGCACGGCGACACGCAGCGCAAGGTCGTCACGGCCCTCCTGCTCGAGCAGGCCCTTGGCCTTCTCGGCGGCGGCGTCGGTGAGGACGACGCCCTGCTGCGTGGTCTCCTGCGTGGTCTCGCCTGAAACCGTCATATGTTCAGCTCCCGGATCTCGCTGCGCCGCGCGCGGCGGCGGACTGTCGCTTGTCCTCCAGGACGTCTTACGCCCCTTCCCGTAGGACAACGTACCTCGCCATAGGCCCATTCCGCTTCCCGGCCATGTCTAACTCCCGGGCACGGTGCGTTCTACGTCACATCATCGCCGGGCCGCGGATGTGCCATCATTAGTCGTCAAAGCGACGATAAGCCCCCGTCGCCGAAGGGAGACACGCCGTGACCACCCCAGTGCGCGACCTTCCGCTGCTCCTGCTCGGCAGCGCCGCCGACCCCGCCAGCGAGCGCGGCGTGGACTGTCCCGGCGAGCTGCCGCCGGCCTCCGACCCCGCGCTCGTCGAGCGCGCCCGCGCCGCCAAGGCCGCCCTGGGCGAACGGGTGTTCGTACTGGGCCACCACTACCAGCGGGACGAGGTCATCCAGTTCGCGGACGTCACCGGCGACTCGTTCAAGCTGGCGCAGCAGGCGGCGGCCCGTCCCGAGGCGCCGTACATCGTGTTCTGCGGGGTCCATTTCATGGCGGAGTCGGCCGACATCCTGACCGCCGGGCACCAGCGGGTGATCCTGCCCGACCTCGGCGCGGGCTGCTCGATGGCCGACATGGCGACGTTCGACCAGGTCGAGGAGTGCTGGGACGTCCTGGAGGACGCGGGCGTCGCGGACGACGTGGTCCCGGTCACGTACATGAACTCCTCCGCCGACATCAAGGGCTTCGTCGGACGGCACGGCGGCGTGGTGTGCACCTCGTCCAACGCCAGGCGCGCCCTGGACTGGGCCTACGGGAAGGGCAAGAAGGTCCTGTTCCTGCCCGACCAGCACCTCGGGCGCAACACCGCCGTCCTGGAGATGGGCCTCTCCCTGGACGACTGCGTCGTCTACAGCCCGCACCGCCGCGAGGGCGGCCTCACGCAGGGGCAGCTCCGGGACGCCAAGATGATCCTCTGGCGCGGCCACTGCTCCGTGCACGGACGGTTCACCAAGGAGTCGGTGGACGACGTCCGGGCGCGCGTTCCCGGCGTGAACGTCCTCGTCCACCCGGAGTGCCAGCACGAGGTCGTCACGGCCGCCGACCAGGTCGGCTCGACCGAGTACATCATCAAGACCATCGAAGCCGCGGAGCCCGGCTCGTCCTGGGCGGTGGGCACGGAGCTGAACCTCGTCCGGCGGCTCGCGAACGCCCACCCGGACAAGAACGTCATGTTCCTCGACAAGGCCGTCTGCTACTGCTCGACGATGAACCGGATCGACCTGCCCCACCTGGTGCTGTCGCTGGAGTCGCTGGCGGCCGGGCGGGTCGAGAACGTCATCGAGGTGGACGAGGAGACCGCGCACCACGCCCGCGCCGCCCTCGACCAGATGCTCGCCCTCCCCTGAGCAGCGGCTATGCCAGGCCGGGGACGTCCCAGACGGGGAACCACCGGCCGGTGTCGGGCTCGATGTCCAGTTCCCCGGCGAGGGCGTCGCGGGCGTTCGTCTCGACCGTGTTGTTTCGGCGGCGCTCCGCTGCCGCGACGTCGGGCGGGCGGGGCGCGAACGGGTAGAACGTCCCGCGGCCGGGCGAATGGACCAGGAAGAGCCGCTGGGGGCCGTCGTCGCGGCGGAAGGAGACGGCCGAGCACAGCAGGTAGGGCCCGTATCCGGCGGCGGTCAACGTCGAGTTGACCATGTGCAGGTCGGCGACGAGCCGGTCGAACGCGTCCGGCGGCCGGGTGACGTGCGCCCATCCCCAGCCGTAGGGGCCCGCGCTCAGCCCGGTCTCGCGGCCTCCGCCGGTGGTCAGGAGGCGGGTGAGGTCCCGCTGCGCGCTGCCGAACGCGCCGAACGGGCCGCCCTCGACGAGGCGGTGGCAGACGGCGCCGGAGCCGGTCGGGGCGAACCCGGTCGCGGCCTCCAGCGCGCCCGCGGCGGCGGGCAGCGCGAACAGCCGGTCGAGGTCGGGCAGGCCGGGCGGCGCGGGACGGCCGAGCAGCCCGTCCAGGACGCCCATGTCAGCCGCCGCTCTCAAGCCGCCAGGACAGGGCCGACAGCCGCTCCGTGCGCCGCTCCAGCGTCGGGTGGCTGGACAGCAGCGCCGCCACGCCCCCGCCGCGCACCGCGACCACGCACAGGCCGCTCACCGGCCGCAGCGCCCGCAGATCGTCGCGGGAGGCGTCCCGGATCACGTCGGTGACCTTACCGAGGGCGGACGCCAGGTCGCCGGGACGGCCCGTCAGCACCGCGCCGGTGGAGTCGGCGCACAGCTCCCGGTGCCGGGACAGGGCGAGCCCGACGAGGGTGCCCGCGGCGTACAGCACCGCCGCCGCGACGCCGAGCGGCAGCAGGACGACCCCGGCCAGCAGGGCGGCGGCACGTCCGGCGCCGTATCTGCCGCGGCCGGTGATCAGGCCCGTCCACCAGCCGAGGAACAGCCCGGCGCACAGGCCGGGGAACGACGCGATCGCGGTGACGAGCACGTCCCGGTTGGCGACGTGCGCGATCTCGTGGGCCAGGACGGCGGCGAGCTCGGCCGGGTCGAGCCGGGCGCGCAGCCCGTCGGTGACGCACACCACCGCCGAGCCCGGGCCCGACCCGGCGGCGAAGGCGTTCGGCATGTCCAGCGCGGACACGGCGAGGCGCGGCTTCGGCAGGCCGGACGACATGCACAGCCGGTCGACGACGGCGTGCAGCTCGGGCTCCTCGTCGGAGGCGACCAGGCGGGCGTCCATCGCGTAGAGGGCCAGCCGGTCGGCGGCGCGGGCCGAGAGCACCGCGACGGCGACCGCGGCGGCCGCGGCCGCCGCGCCCCACACCGGACCGGCGAGGAACGCGGGCAGCACGGCCGCCGCGTACACGAGCGCGACCAGGACCGTCGTGGCGAGCATCCGCCAGGTCAGCCCGGAGTCGGGAGCGTCACGGGAGGGCGCCATGTCCTGACATTACGCCGATCTTGGACGGTTGTTCAGCGTCCGATGACACACAGCCTGGTCACGGGCCGGTCACAGGCCGGGGGCGCCCCAGACGGGGAACCAGCGGCCGAGGTCGTCCTCGAAGGGGAGGTCGGCGCCGACCGCGCCGCGCACCTGCAGCTCCAGCGCGTTGTCGCGCTTGTCGCCGGGCAGCGGGGCGAAGGGGTAGAACGTGCCGCTCTTGTAGCGGTAGACGAGCGCGAGGCGCTGCCCGTCAGGGCCGCGGAAGCCGGCCAGCGAGCAGAGCAGGTGCGGGCCGAACCCGCCGGACTCCAGCGTCGCGTTCACGGCGTGCAGGTCGGTGACGAGGTCGGGCAGCTCGTCCGGACGGTGCGAGGTGAGCAGCCACGTGTAGCCGTAGGTGTCGGTGCTGATCTCGACCTTGGGGCCCTCGTCGGCGTCCAGCAGCTCCTGGACGTCGCGCTGCAGCCGCGCGAACGCCCCGCCCTCCGCCGCGCGGAAGCACACCGAGCCGAGCCCGGTCGGGACGAACCCCGTCGCGGCCTCCAGCGTGACGGCGGCCGTCGAGAGCGCGAAGAGGCGGTCGAGGTCGGGCTTGGCGGGCTTGGAGCGGCCGAGGAGCGTGTCCAGGAAGCCCACGGATCAGACTCCCCTGCTGAGCTGTTCGGAGATCTTCGAGAGCTGGGCGAGCCGCTTGTCGAGCGTCGGGTGGGTGGAGAACAGCGAGGAGACGCTGAAGCCCTTGCCGAGCGCCGGGGTGAAGAAGAACGCGTTGAACGCCTGCGCGGACCGCAGGTCGCTCGTCGGGATCCGCGCGATCTCCCCGTTGACCTTCGTCAGCGCGCTGGCCAGCGCGGACGGGCGGCCGGTCAGCAGCGCGGCGGCGCGGTCGGCGGACAGCTCCCGGTAGCGCGACAGCGCCCGGGTGAGCATGAAGCTGACCGCGTAGGCCAGGGCGCTCGCGGCGACCACGGCGAGCAGGATGAGCCCGGTGTTCTGGTCGTTGCTGCGGCGGCTGAACCCGCCGAACAGGCCGACCTGGAGGCCGACCCGGGTGATCAGCCCCGCGCAGATGCCGAGGAACGACGCGATCGTCATGACCGCGACGTCCTTGTGCGCGACGTGCGCCATCTCGTGGGCGAGGACGCCCTCCAGCTCGACGGGGTCGAGCCGGCGCAGCAGGCCGGTGGTGACGCAGACGACGGCCCTCTTCTGGTTCCGCCCGGTGGCGAACGCGTTCGGCACGTCGGTGTCGGCGATCGCGACCTTCGGCTTCGGGGCGTCCGACATCGCGCAGATCCGGTCGACGACGCCGTGCAGCTCGGGCGCCTCCTCCGGGGTGACGACGCGTCCGTGCATGGCGAACAGGGTCATCTTGTCGGAGAAGAAGTACTGGGCGAGCAGGAAGACCGCCGCCACGGCGAGCGCGATGAACGCCCACTGGGGCACGAACACGAAGAACGCCCCCACGGCGACGACGTAGACCAGCCCCAGCAGGAACATCGTCACGAGCATCCGCGAGGTGAGCCCCCGATCGGAGGCGTATCGCGTTCTGGCCATGCGGCCACCCCCTGTGCTTCCCGGTGCGGTGTTCAGTGGTGACAACGCGCGGGACCCCGATTTTGTGCCTGGCTGTCCAATTCGGCGGGCGGCCGGCGCGCACCCGTCAGTCGGGGATCAGCCCTTCGTCCCCCAGCATCGAGCGCACCTCGTCGATGTGCGCGTCGGCGGGCGGCAGGATCAGCTCGGAGGGCGCGAGGCTGTCCGGCGGAAGCGGCTTGCCCACCTTGCGGACGTTCTCCAGCAGCGCGTGCAGCGCCTCGCGGAAGGTCGTCTCGTCACCCGACTCGATCGCCGACTCCAGCTCGTCGTCGAGCGCGTTGAGAGCGGACAGGTCTTCCGCGGCCACGTCCAGCTGGCCCTCGCCCATCAGGCGGACGATCACTGGGCACCCCCGGGCTTCTGCTGCCAGTTCGCCTGCTGGGGGGCGTCCTGCTGCTGCTGCGGCTGCGCGGTCGGCGTGCCCTGGTTCAGCTCCTTCGGCGCGGGGGCCTGCCCGAGCTCGGCCTTGAGCTGCTCCAGCTCGAGGTCGACGCCGGGGCCGGAGCCCATCCGGTCGAGCTCGGCCTGGATGTCGTCCTTGGGACCGGAGAAGTCCTCCAGGGCGCCGGACGCCAGCAGCTCGTCGATCGCGCCGGCGCGGGCCTTCATGGTGTCGGTCTTCTCCTCGGCGCGCTGGATCGCGAGGCCGACGTCGCCCATCTCCTCGGAGATGCCGGAGAACGCCTCGTTGATCTTCGTCTGCGCCTCGGCGGCGGTGTAGGTCGCCTTGATCGTCTCCTTGCGGGTGCGGAAGGAGTCGACCTTGGCCTGCAACCGCTGGGAGGCGAGCGTCAGCTTCTCCTCCTCGCCCTGCAGCTGCTGGTACTGGCCGCGCAGGTCGTTCAGCTGGCTCTCAAGACCGGCGCGGCGGGTCAGCGCTTCGCGGGCGAGATCCTCCCGGCCGACCTGCAACGCCTTCTTGCCCTGGTCGGTCAGCTTGGTCTGCTGCTGCTCGAGCTGGTTGATCTGCAATTCGAGACGCTTGCGCGAAGTGGCGACGTCGGCGACCCCCCGACGGACCTTCTGCAGCATCTCCAGCTGTCGCTGGTAGGAGTAATCGAGGGTCTCGCGGGGATCCTCCATGCGGTCCAGGGCCCTGTTCGCCTTGGACTTGAAGATCATCGACATTCGCTTCATCACGCTCATCGCGCGGCGCCGGTCCCTTCGTGCTGTCGCCTCAGTCGTGAACTGGGCTCAATGACCACTGCTGGGGTTCTTATCACCCTACGCGTTAACGCGCGAGGCAGCCACGATGTTCGCAGCCGGTAGTCTGATCCCGTGTTCAAGCGTCGTACCCCGGAGGCCCCGGCGAATCCTCCTGAGGTAGTAAAGCCGGGAGGCAAGGGCCGTCCCACGCCCAAGCGCAAGGAAGCCGAAAAGCGCAACCGCCAGCCGATCACCGCGCCGTCCTCCCGCAAGGAGGCGTACCGGAAGGTCAGGGAGCGGCAGGCGTCCGATCGCGTCAAGGCACGCCAGGGCATGGCGAAGGGTGACGAGAAGCACCTGCTCAAGCGGGACAAGGGTCCCGTCCGCAGGCTCGCCCGCAACTACGTCGACTCCCGCCGCACGGTCGGCTCGTACCTCATGTACGCCATGTTCGCGATCGTGCTGCTGAGCATGCTCCCGATCCCGGTGGCCCGGCTGCTGGTGCTGTTCGCGCCGCCGCTGCTGCTGGTCGTCGTGTTCGCCGAGGGCCTGCTGCTGAGCCGCGGCATCAGGCGGCTGGCCGCCGAGCGGTACCCGGACGAGGACGTGAAGGGCGTCGGCCTGTACGCGGCGATGCGCGCCATGCAGATCCGCCGGCTCCGCGTGCCGAACCCCCAGGTCCGGGTCGGCGAGAAAGAGAAGATCTGACCCGGTCGGAGAGGCCGTCCGCCGTGAGGGTCCCGGTTCGCGGCGGACTAGGGTCGTGGGCATGGAGTTCCGATACCTGGGCCGGAGCGGCCTGAAGGTCAGCGAGATCGCTTACGGCAACTGGCTCACCCACGGCTCCCAGGTCGAGGAGGACGCGGCCCGCGCGTGCGTGCGCGCCGCCCTCGACGAGGGGATCACCACCTTCGACACCGCGGACGTCTACGCGGGCACGCGCGCGGAGGAGGTGCTCGGCCGCGCGCTCAAGGGGCAGCGCCGCGAGGGGCTGGAGATCTTCACCAAGGTCTTCTGGCCGACCGGACCCGGCATGAACGACCGGGGCCTGTCCCGCAAGCACATCGTCGAGTCGATCAACGGTTCCCTCCGCCGCCTGGAGACCGACTACATCGACCTGTACCAGGCCCACCGGTTCGACCACGAGACGCCGCTCGAGGAGACGATGCGGGCGTTCGACGACCTCGTCCGGCAGGGCAAGGTCCTCTACGTCGGCGTGTCGGAGTGGCGGGCGGAGCAGATCGAGCAGGCCCTCAGGATCGCCGACGAGATGGGTTTCGACCGGATCATCTCCAACCAGCCGCAGTACTCGATGCTGTGGCGGGTCATCGAGGGCGAGATCGTCCCGCTGTGCGAGCGCGAGGGCGTCGGCCAGATCGTCTGGTCGCCGATCGGGCAGGGCGTGCTGACCGGCAAGTACAAGCCGGGGCGGCCGCTGCCCGCCGGGTCGCGCGCCACCGACGACAAGGGCGGCGCCGACATGATCAAGCGCTACATGAGCGATGACCTGCTGGCCCGCGTGCAGGAGCTGAGGCCGATCGCCGACGACCTCGGCCTGTCGATGGCGCAGCTCGCGATCGCCTGGACGCTGCAGAACCCGAACGTGGCGTCGGCGATCGTGGGCGCGTCCCGTCCGGAGCAGGTCGCCGACAACGCGCGGGCGGCGGGCGTGAAGCTGGACGACGGCGTGCTGAAGCGGATCGACGACGTCCTCGACCCGGTCGTCATCCGCGACCCCGCCAAGACCGGAAGCCCGCCCCGGCGGCCCTAACGGCTGGATGGAAGGGCCGCGGGGCGCCCGGCTCCGCGGCCCTTTCCCGTCTCCTCGTCACTCGGGTTCGAGCAGGCTCATCTCGTACACGACCGACTCGCCGTCCAGCAGGGTCACCGTGTCGACCTCGTCGGAGCGCAGTCCCCGCCAGTTCTCGCCCAGCCAGCTCTCCGCGTCCGCCTGGGTGGAGAAGGTCTCCTCCGACATGCCGACCATGCGCCCGTCCGCCTTCTCCAGCCGCCAGCTCCACGCCATCGTCTCCGACCTCCCTCGTCGCGGTGAGACTAGTCGCTCCGGCACGCGTTCCCGTCAGGACGCGGCCTCGATGGCGCGGCGCAGCGCGTCCGGGCTGTCGGTGTCCGACTTGTCGAGGGTGCGGCCGTTCACCCGCACGCTGGGCGTGCTCTGCACACCGGACGAGATGAGGCCCTGGCTGACGGTCCTCACGCTCTCGGCGTAACGCTGGTTCCGGACGCAGGAGGTGAACCCGTCCCCGGTGAGCCCGAGGCTCCCGGCGTAGGAGATCAGCTCCGCCGTCGCGTAGCCCTCGGTGGAGAGTGTCGCGGGCTGGTGGGAGTAGAGGGCGTCCTGGTAGGACAGCCAGCGCGCGCCGTCGCCGACGCAGCGCAGCGCCGCCGCGGCCCGGACCGCGTTGCCGTGCGCCGGCTGGACGCTCGTGCTGAAGATCACCATCGGGTGGAAGACGACCTTGGCGCGTCCGGAGACGGCCAGCTCCTTGAGCATCGGGTCGTGCATGCGGTCGAACGTGCCGCAGTGCGGGCAGGCGAAGTCCTCGTAGACGTCGACCACGGGGGCTGTGACGCCGGGACGGGCCATGGCGAGGCTGCCGTCGGCGAGCGGCGTGGCCTCCGCGCCTCCGGCGATCTGCCCCACCTTCAGCTGGACGTCGTCGCCTCCCC
>NZ_VCKW01000020.1 GCF_005889715.1 Actinomadura soli | reverse complement strand
GGACGGAGGATGCCGGTCATGTCTCCGGAGATCTCATCGGGTACGTGCACGTGGGAGCACGGCGACTCTAGTCGCCGATCGGGGGCGGCCGTGGCCTGATGTCGTGAGGCGGCACGCTAGCGCATCCGGCCCCCAGGTCTGCGCAGGGGGGTGAACACCCAGGTCATCTTGGGTTCCAGCGCCCAGCTCATGCACCGGACGACCGGCCTGGTGCACAGCGCCGTCCCGGCCGCGACCGCGCCGCCGAGCACGATGGCGACGCCGGGCACGGTGTGCATCCAGTCCGCGTCCCACCAGCCGGTGAAGTCCAGCAGGCGGATGACGAACCCGTGCAGCAGGTAGGCGTACAGCGTCGCCGCGCCGAGCCCGGTGAACCAGTGCCGGCGGCGCGGGATCTGCGTGAGGAACGCGGCGACGAGGACCATCGCGCAGGCGAACATGGCGAGCCGCATCAGCGTGCCGGTGACGTTGCCGACGCCCATCTCGGCGTGCGCGTGCTTCCAGTAGATCCAGTTCCGCGACATGCGGTCCATGGCGAGGTAGGCGCCGCCGAGCCCGGCGGCCAGCACGACCGCGCCGATCGGCCGCGCGACCGGCTTCTTCAGCAGCTCGAAGTGGTGCGGCTTCAGCGTGAGCCCGAGGACGTAGAACGGCAGCAGCCCCAGCACCCGGTGGATGTCGAACGTTCCACCGAGATCGCTCATGTACGACAGCAGCGCGAACCCCACCGCGACCGCGAGCGGCCAGCGGATCTGCTGCCAGACCGGTGTGGAGAGCCGCCACATGAACAGCGCGCAAAGAAACCACGTCAGGTAGTACGGGTTCAGCAGGCTGATCTCCAGCTCATTGCGTCCGGCGAGCCAGTCGTACAGCGAGTAGGCGAATTCGAACACCACGTAGGGGACGCCGACATTGGTGATGAGTTTTCGGGCCTTGCCGCCGGCGAACGTCCAGTTCCGGGAGAAGTAGCCGGTGATCACGATGAACAGCGGCATGTGGAACATGTAGACGAAGATGTACAGACCCTTCGCCAGCGGGACGTTCTGCAGGTTGGCCAGGGAATGCCCCGCCACGACCAGGAGGATGGCGAAGTACTTCGCGTTGTCGAAGAACGGGTCGCGCTGCTTGCGCTGACCTTCCGCGGAGCCCCGCGCCTCCGGGACGCCGTCAGGCCCGTCCGGGGAGGGCCCCGGTGCCTCCGGGACCAGACCCGCCGCAGGGTCCTCGATGAGCGGCCGGTCGTCACGCTGTGCCGTCTCGGCCCCGGAGGGCCTGGTGGTAGAGCTCATACGGGGTGCCCGGTCACGTCTCCTTGCAGATGTTGTCGCTGGCGCGGATCTCGCCCTGTTGCTTGGGGATGCCGCCGCCCGCGCTCTTCAGGTTCGTCCAGTCGCTGCCGACGATCAGGTCCACGACGCCGGGGGTGCCGCCGCTGGTGCGCGCGGCGGGCAGCGGCTTGCTCGGGATCAGCGCGGCGAGCGACCGGGCCTGCTGGTCGGCACCGGAACCGTACATCACCTTGGTGGCGGACGTGGGCGCGGAGGCGTTTCCGCCGACCGTGACGTGGAAGCCCTGCGACTCCAGGTCGTCGGCGACGCGGCCGGCCTGACCGTCGATGCCGCTGCCGTTGTAGACCCGCACCCGGATCTGGCTCGGCGGGATCTTCACGTCGCCGGGCTTCTCTTCCTTGGGGATGGTCTTGTCGTTGCGGACGGCCGCGAAGAACGGCTGCGCGCCGGCGTTGAGCGCCACGCGGTTCGGGTCCTGCGGGTCCGGCCCGGACGGGACGGTCACGAACCGCAGCTTGCCGGAGGTCATGCCCTGCATCTCTTTGGCGATGTCCATCATGACCTGCGGCGTCAGTTCCTTGTCGGTGGTGAGCGACTTGGTGACCGCGTTCATCAGGTCGAGGAGCTTCTTGGGGTTGCTGAGCACGCCGGCGCTCATCGCCTTGTTGGCGAGCGCGCCCATGAACTTCTGCTGCCGCTTGATGCGGTCGAGGTCGGAGCCGTCCCCGAGGCCGTGCCGGACGCGCACGTACGCCAGCGCCTGCTCGCCCTTGATGTTGTGCTGGCCCTTGCCGAGCCTGAGCTTCGACTTCGGGTCGTTGACGGCCCTCGGCAGGCACACCGGGACGCCGCCGACCGCGTTCGTGATGGCCTTGAACCCGTTGAAGTCGACCTGCATGAAGTGGTCGACGCGGACGTTGGAGATGCTCTCGATCGTCTTGATGACGCAGGTCGCGCCGCCGTTGGTGAACGCCGAGTTGATCTGCGCGCGGGCCTGCGCCGGGATGATCTGGCCCTTCCTGCCCTTGCAGGACGGCATCCGCACCATGAGGTCGCGGGGGAAGCTGATGCCCATCGCCTGGCCGCCGCCGGGGGACAGGTGCAGCAGGATCATCGTGTCCGAGCGGGGCGGCTCGCCCTTCATCGACCGGCCGTACTTGGCGTTGGCGCCCTCGCGGGTGTCGGACCCGAGCAGCAGGATGTTCAGCGCGCCGTTCAGCTTCTTCGGCCGGTTCGGCCCGAGCTGGGCGTTGACGTCCTCGTGCGCGATGTTCCCGAACGCCCTGCGGTACAGGCCGTAGGCGGTGAGGGAGCCGGCCACCATGACCGCCGACAGCCCGATGCACACCCATCCGAGGATGCGCCAGCCGCGTCGAGGCGCCGCCGACTGCTGCCGCGGATCGGCGTCGTCGACGTACTCCATGTACATCGGGTTGCTGTTCATCGGCTCCGAGGTCCGGGGTGCGGCCCGCTTTCGGGGGTCTGGATGGGCGTCGGGTGGGCAGGACGTCTGGTCTGGTGGGCAGGGCGTGTGATGGGCACGGGGCGTCGTCCGAGCAAGGGAAGCGTAGGTCAGGCGAGCCGGCGCGGGGACCCGGATGGGTCATTCCGTCCGGGCGGGCCGGCCACCACCGTCACATGTTCCAGGGTCAGGCGTCGATCTAGTGCGGCTTTGTCGAAGTTTCGTTGGATTATGACGGAAGCACCCGAGGCTAGTGGTGCGAGCAAGCCGGTCAGTACCCCGTCCAATGTGGTGAACGGCATGTCAACCAGAAGGCGGTCCCGCGCGTCCAGATCCCATTTTTCGGCCGCGTCACGGGCCGCGCCGACCAGGTCGGCCGCGCTGAATGTGGCCTTTGTCACAGTGAGCGCGGGCGTCTCCGGCGTCGTTTCCGGCCCCGGGACGAACCTGTCCCCGTAAGCGCGGACCTCCAGGGCGTAGTCGGTGACACCGGTCGGGCAGTCCGCGAGCGGGCCGCCGAGCGCGTGCAGCGACAGCCCGACGAGCTCCTCGGCCCCGCCCGTCCGCGCGTCGTCCGCGATCACGTCCAGCACCTCCTGTGCCGCCGCCAGGAGGTACGGCCCGGAGGTGTCGGACGGTTCAGCGGACGCGCCGTTCCGCACCGCTTCCGGGTCGACGGGCTCCGCCACCAGGCCCGCCGACCAGCACGCCATCAGCCACACGGCCGTCTGCCAGTGCGGCGGCAGGACGAGCGCCACCCGCGTGCCGGGTTCGGCGGCGAGACCGTCCACCAGGAAGTTCGCCGTCTTGGCGACCCAGTTGTCGAACGTCCGGGCGGACAGCTCGACGCGCTCGCCCGTCGCGTCGTCGTAGAAGGTCACCAGCGGGCTGGACGGGTCGTCCGCCACCCGCCGCCGCAACAGCTCGGCGGGCCCGGTGTGTGCGCTCATGGGTCAGAGCGTATGCCCGCATGATCGTCCTGGAGCCATCACCCGGCCGGTGCCGCTACGCTCCGCACGGAACAGGGAGTCTTCACGGGGCGGAGTTCATGGACGCGGGTCGGCTGCTCGTGCGGGTCACGGTGGCCCCGGCACTGCTCATCGCGGCGTGGCTGGCCGTCTCGCTGCCGCTGCTGATGGCGGGCGCGTTCCGTCCCGTCCCGGCGGTCGCGCTGTTCGTGCCCGCCGCGGTGGTCGCGCTGCGGCTCGGGCTCCGGGGCCGGACGGACGAGGCGTTCCGCGACGTGCCCTGGTGGCCGGTCGCCGCCGTGCTCGCGATCACGGCGGCGTTCCTGGTGCTCCAGGTCGTGATGTGCTCGGAGCAGATCATCGTCCGCCGCGACCCGGCGTCCTACGTGCAGTACGCGGCCTGGCTGAAGAACGACGGATCGTTGCCGATCCCGCTGATGGAGCAGGCGTTCGGCGGCCCCGACCGGGCGCTGCGCTTCGAGAGCCCCGCGTTCTACCAGCACGACGGCGCGATCGTCCCGCAGTTCATGGCGGGGCTGCCGCTGGTGCTGGCGCTCGGCGGCTGGATCGGCGGCACGCACGGCATGCTGCTGATGGCGCCGCTGCTCGGCGCGTGCTGCGTCCTCGCGTTCGCCGGGCTGGTCGCGCGGCTCGCCGGGCCCCGCTGGGCGCCCGCCGGGGCGCTGCTGCTGGCGCTGACGCTGCCGATGCTCTACGTCTCCCGCAGCACTTTCAGCGAGCTGCCCGCGATCGTCCTGCTGCTGGGCGGGCTGTCGCTGATGCACGACGCCCGGCGGGAGGACGGGCGGCTCGCCGACCTGAAGGCGTTCCTGGCGGGCCTGGCGCTCGGGCTCATCGTGCTCGTCCGCATCGACGGGCTCCGGGACGTCCTCCCGGTCTTCGTCTTCGCGGGGTTCTACGTGGCGCGCAGGCGAGGCATCGGGTACTGGACGGGCGGCGGGCTCCTGCTCGGCGTCGGCGCGGGGCTGGTGCAGGGCTTCACGATGTCGCGTCCGTACCTGACGTATCTGGGCCCGTCCCTGAACCCGCTGCTGGCCATCGCAGCGGCGGTCGTCGCGGCGACGGGGATCATGGTGGCGCTGCTGCGCTGGGACCGGACGGGCCCGCGCCTCCGCCTCGCCGGGGCGGCCATCGCGCGCGGGAGGGCGCCGGGCGCCGCCGCCGTCCTGACCGTGCTGGTGATGCTCGGGTTCGCGCTCCGGCCGCTGGCGCAGACCGTGCGGCGGGCTCCGGCCACGCGCGATGACGAGCTGAACGTCCAGTTCATCGAGACCGTCCAGAAGATCCAGTACCTTCCGGTGGACGGCACCCGCCAGTACTCGGAGCAATCGCTGTACTGGGTGTCCTGGTACATCGGCATCCCGGCGCTGCTGTTCGCGACGCTCGGCGCGGCGCTGCTGGCGCGGCGGCTCATGCGCGGGCACGCCCCGGAGTGGCTGCTGCCCTACGCCATGATCGTCTGGACGACCACGCAGGTGCTGATCAGGCCCGGGATCACGCCCGACCATCCGTGGGCGTCCCGGCGGCTGATCGGGCTGGTCATCCCCGGCCTGCTGCTGTTCACCGTGTTCGCGTCGGCGTGGACGGTGAAGCGCGTCCGCCGCCTCGGGTACGGGCGGCGGCTGGTCCGGACGGGCGCGGTCGCCGGCGTCGTGGGGATGCTCGTCCCGATCGCGGTGACGTCCGGCGGCTTCCTGGCGACCCGGACGGAGCAGCACGAGGTCGCCGCCGTCGACGGCATGTGCGCCGCGCTGCGGCCGCGCGGTTCCGTCGTGGTCGTGGAACGCTCGACCGCCGACCGCTTCCTGCAGGTCGTCCGGGGCATGTGCGGGCTGCCCGCCGCGCGCACCACCGGCGGCGCCGCGCCCGCCGACGTCAAGCGCGTCGCCGCCGCCGTCACCGCCGCCGGGCGGCGCCCGGTGATCATGGCGGCGAAGCGGGAGCAGGTCGCGCCGTACGGGACGCCGCGGCGGGTCATGTACCTGACGACCCGGCAGGACGGACGCACCCTCGCGGACCCGCCCGGCGGGACGTGGGGCCTGATCGTGGAGGTCTGGATCGCCGAGCCGGAGCGGGGTTGAGGCGACGAGGCCCGTCCGGGCGAGTATCCTCGCGCTGCGTGAGCACCCAGTCTGCCGAGCCGACGCACCAGCCCGCTCCCGAGACCGCGACGCAACCGCCGCCCGCGCACGTGCCCGATCCCGCCTCGGAGTTCGAGGTGGACGCCGCGTACGTGCCCGCGCCCGCGGCCGTTCCCGAGGCCGCGGATCCGGCGTCCGGGCCCGTCCACGTCACGATCGTCCTGCCCTGCTACAACGAGCAGGACCACGTGATCGACGAGGTCGAGCGCATCTGCAAGGCGATGGACAGCAGCGGCAAGACCTACGAGCTGCTCGCGGTGGACGACTGCTCCACCGACGCCACGCTCGCCCGGCTGGAGGATGCGGCGCCGCGCTTCCCGAACATGCGGGTCATGGCGTTCCAGCACAACAGCGGGTCCGGCACCGTGCGGCGCATCGGCTCGCAGCAGGCCCGCGGCGAGATCGTCGTGTGGACCGACGCCGACATGTCCTACCCGAACGAGCGGATCCCCGAGCTCGTGGACGTCCTGGACGCCGACCCGTCCGTCGACCAGGTCGTCGGGGCGCGGACGAGCGAGGAGGGCTCGCACAAGGCGCTGCGCGTGCCCGCGAAGTGGTTCATCCGGAAGGTCGCCGAGCGGCTCACCAACACCAGGATCCCCGACCTGAACTCGGGGCTGCGCGCGTTCCGCCGCGAGGTGTCGCTGCCGTACCTGCGGCTGCTGCCGCCCGGCTTCTCCTGCGTGACGACGATCACGATCGCGTTCCTGTCGAACCAGCACCCGGTCCGGTACCTGCCGATCGACTACGCCAAGCGGGCCGGGAAGTCGAAGTTCCACTTCACGAAGGACGCCTACCGCTACATCCTGCAGGTGCTGCGGATGGTGATGTACTTCAACCCGCTCAAGGTGCTGATGCCGCCCGCGCTGTGGCTGATCGTGATCGGGCTGCTCAAGGGCGTGTTCGACATGGTGGTGCACTTCGGCTACTTCGCCAACAACACCATCATGATCTTCGTGACGGGGTTGATCATCGCGTCGCTGGCGCTGCTCGCGGACCTGATCGTCCGGTCGCGCGGCGACGTCTAGCGGACGCGGGATGCGCATCGCGATCGTCGGCCCGGCCTTCCCCTACAAGGGCGGCGGCGCCCACCACACCACCGAGCTGGCGCACCGGCTGGCCGCCGCCGGGCACGACGTGGTCATCGAGTCGTGGCGGGCCCAGTACCCCGGGTTCCTGTACCCGGGGCAGCAGACGATCTCCGAGCCGGAGGGCGAGCCGTTCCCCGGCACCCGCCGCCGGCTCGACTGGCGCCGCCCGGACGGCTGGTGGCGCACCGGCCGCGCGCTGCGCTCCTGCGATCTGGTCGTCCTGGCGGTGCTGACCCCGATCCAGGTCCCCTCCTACCTGGGAATCCTGGCCGGCCTCCGGCGCCCAAAGGTGTTTCCGGGGGGTGTGGGGGGTCGTCCCCCCTCGGGAAGAACGCCGGTGGTGGCGCTGTGCCACAACGTCCTGCCGCACGAGCGCAAGCCGTACGACGAGCCGCTGATGAAGCGGCTGCTGCGCGGCGTCGACGGCGTCCTCGTCCATTCCGAGGCGCAGGCGGATCTGGCGCGCACGCTCACGGAACGTCCGGTGCGCGTCGCGGAGATGCCCGCCCACCTGCCGACGGCGGAGGCCCCGGTGCAGCACGACGCCAAGGTCAGGCGCCGGTTGCTGTTCTTCGGGATCGTCCGCCCGTACAAGGGCCTGGACGTCCTGCTCCGCGCTCTCGCGGAAGGCCCGGACGACGTCGCGCTGACCGTCGCGGGCGAGTTCTGGGGCGGCCTGGACGACACGCGCGAGCTCATCGGGTCACTCGACCTGGCGTCCCGCGTGGAACTGCGCCCGGGGTACGTCCCGGCCGCGGACGTTCCGGGCCTGTTCGCCGCCGCCGACGCGCTCGTCCTCCCCTACCGGACGGCCACCGCGTCGCAGAACGTCTGGATGGCCCACGAGCACGGCCTTCCGGTGATCGCCACCGATGTCGGCGGTTTCGCCGCGCAGATCCGCGACGGGGTGGACGGTCTGGTCTGCACGCCCGACGACGTCGCGTCCCTGGCCGCCGCCCTGCGCCGCTTCTACTCGCCGGGGGAGCCGGAGCGCCTGCGCTCCGGCGTCCGCCCGGTCGACCACGGCCCGCTGTGGGCCGCTTATCTGGACGCCCTCCTGCAGTTCACGGGCGGGGCGCTCAGAGGTGGGGCTCGATGACCTTCAGCAGGGCCCGCTTCGGCTTGGCGCCGACGACCTGCTCCACGACCTCGCCCTTTTTGAACAGCAGCAGGGTCGGCAGGCCCATCACGCCGAACTTGGTGGGCGTGTCCGGGTTCGCGTCGTAGTCCAGCTTCGCGATCTTGATCTTGCCGTCCTGCTCCGCCGCGATCTGCTCGAGCACGGGGGCGATCATGCGGCAGGGCCCGCACCAGTCGGCCCAGAAGTCGACCAGTACCGGGGTGTCGCTGCTGAGGACCTCGTCCGCGAACGTCGCGTCGGTCACGGTGATGGGGGCCGTCACGGTCCCTCCTTCGTAGGCTGCGTACCCCTCACAAGCTCTTTGGACGGCGGTTCATTCCCGGCGTCCGGGCCCCCGTCCGGCCTGGTCCGGCCGAGGAGGAACGCGACGCCCGCGTTGATCAGGTCGGCGGCGGTCAGCAGCACGCGGGACGCGATCGCGACGACGACCGGCGCGCCCGCCGGCAGCACCGGTGTCAGCACCACCGTCAGCGCGGCCTCCCGCGCCCCGATGCCGCCCGGAGCGATGAACACCAGGAAGCCCGCGACGAACGCCAGCGCGTACGCGCCCGTCGCGACGAACGGGAGCCCCTTCCCGTCACCGCCCACCGCCAGGCACAGCAGCCACGTGTGGACGCCGAAGAGGGCCCATCCGAGGACCGTCCAGCCGATCGCCTTCAGCGTGACGCCGAGGCTCACCGGGTGCTCCAGCGCCGGCCGCCTGATGATCTTGAGCATCAGGCTCAGGCACCACGTCACGACCCTCGGGTGCAGCAGGGCCAGCAGGGCGGGCGCCAGCAGGAACAGGGGCCAGTAGGCATCGCGCGCCGTGGTGGACGTCAGCGGCAGCGTGACCGCCGCGACCGCGAGCCCGCACGCCACCGACGTCGCCACCGCCAGCAGCGTCGATCCGAAGCTGCGCTCCGGCGGCACCTTGTGCTCGCGCGTCATCTCGATCTGCGTGACCAGCGCCCACACCTTGCCCGGCACGTACTTGCCGAGCTGGGAGATCCCCGAGATCCGGAAGATGGCCCGCACCGGCAGCGGCGAGCCGAGGCCGCCGAGGAACTCCCGCCAGCCCAGCATCCAGGCGAAGAGCCCCGCCAGGCCCACGGCCAGCGCCCCGGCGAGCGTCGCCCACGACATCTGCCGGAACGCCTCGACGGTCGCGTCCCATTGGGACGCGACGCTGTAGGCGCAGAAGGCCAGCGCGAGCATCACCAGCAGCGCGCGCACGGCCCGCACGGCGACGACCTTCATCTTCACGCGCCCAGCGTAGGCGAACGTGGCCGCGCGACCCGCCGGGCGTCCTACAGTTGGGAACGATGAAGATTTCGGATGTGGTCGCCTTCATGGGCCACCAGGTGCACGTGTGCCGGTACCGCGAGGCGGGGACGCTCCTCGCCTGGATGGGCCGCGACCTGCACGGCAAGCGAGTTCTGGACGTCGCCGGCGGCGACGGCTACTGGGCCGGCCAGGCCCGCAGGCGCGGCGCGGACGCCGTCTCGATCGACCTGGCCCGCGGCAAGATGGAGTACGGCCGGACGCTCGCGCACGCGCCCGCGCTGATCGAATGCGACGCGCTGCGCCTCCCGTTCGGCGACGGCTCGTTCGACGCGATCCTGTCCGTCTGCGCGATCGAGCACTTCGACGACGGCGGCAGGTCGCTGGACGAGATGGCGCGCGTCCTCAAGCCCGGCGGCGAGATCTTCATGTCCGCCGACGTGCTGAGCCGCGCCGACGCGTGGCCGAAGCTGCGGGACGCCCACAAGGCCAAGTACCACGTCCAGCACACCTACACGCACGACAGCCTCAGCGAGCTGATGGACGAGCGGGGCCTCGACCTGGTCAGGCACAGCTACCAGTTCCGCACGGCCGCGACCGAGCGGCTCTACCTGTCGCTGTCCACCTACGGCGGGAAGGTCGGTTTCAACGCGGCCGCGCCGCTGACGCCCCTGGTCGCGCTGGCCGACCGCAAGGCCCCGAACGAACGGGGAAGCATCGTCTTGGTTCAGGCCCGCAAACGCTGAATGAGGTCCCGCAAAGCGGGCATCGGCGGGCGTAGGCTCGAACTGTAAAGGGTGATCTACGCCACCGCGCTGGATGGGGGAGTGGACCGTGGCGCCTCGGATTCTGCTCGACGCCACCGCCGTGCCGGCCGACCGCGGCGGGCTCGGCCGGTACGTCGACGGCCTGCTGGTCGCCCTGCACGCGCAGGGCGCCGATCTCGCCGTCGCGTGCCAGCGCGCCGACGAGAAACGCTACGAGGGCCTCGTGCCCGGCGCGCGTGTGGTGGCGGGCCCGGCGACGCTGTCGCACCGCGCCACCCGCCTGGCCTGGGAGCAGTCGGGCCTGCCGCACGTGGCCGAACGCGTCGCCGCGGACGTCATCCACCTGCCGACGTACACGATGCCGGTGAGCGCGGTGCTGCCGACGGTCGTGACGATCCACGACGTCACGCTGTTCGCCGAGCCCGAGGTGCACGACCCCGTCCGGACCAGCTACATCAAGTCCGCGACCCGCACCGCCGCGCGCCGCGCCACCCGGCTGATCGCGCCGTCCCGGGCGACCCGCGACGAGCTGGTCCGCGTCCTGCACGCCGACGCGACCCACATCGACGTCGCGTACCACGGCGTCGACCACGACGTGTTCCACCGGCCGTCCGAGGCGGAGATCAAGCACGTCTCCGACCGGCTCGGCCTCCACGGCAGCCCCTACGTCGCGTACCTGGGCGCGCTCGAACCGCGCAAGAACGTCCCGAACCTGATCCGCGGCTGGGTCCTGGCCTGCAAGGGCCGTCCCGACCCGCCCGCGCTCGTCCTCGCGGGCGGCGGAGGCTGGGACGACGAGGTCGACGCGGCGCTCGCCACCGTTCCGCTCGACCTGCGCGTCCTGCGCCCCGGCTACCTGCCGTGGCCGGTCCTTCCCGGCTTCTTCGGCGGCGCCCTGGTCGTCGCGCACCCGAGCCGCGGCGAGGGCTTCGGCCTGCCCGTCCTGGAGGCCATGTCGTGCGGCGCGCCCGTCCTCACCACGCGCCGGGGGCCGCTCCCCGAGGTCGGCGGCGACGCGGTCGCCTACACCGAGACGGAACCGTCCGAGATCGGCACCGCCCTCGGCGGCCTCATCGACGACCCGTCCCGCCGCGCCGAGCTGGCCGAGGCCGCGCACACCCGCTCGCTGCAGTTCTCGTGGTCCTCGTCCGCGAGGGACCACATGGCCTCCTACCAGCGGGCCGTGGACACGTCCCGCTAGGCTCGCTGCACCCCCAGAAAGGAACCGAGTGGAAGCGATCCTCCTGGTGGGAGGACAGGGCACCCGCCTGCGCCCCCTGACCATCTCCACCCCGAAGCCGCTCCTCCCCACGGCCGGCGTGGCGTTCCTGGCCCACCAGCTCGCCCGCGCCCACGCGGCGGGCGTCGACCGCATCGTGTTCGCCACGTCGTACCGGGCCGAGATGTTCGAGGCGGCCTTCGGCGTCCACGCCCACGGCGTCGACCTCGCCTACGTCAGCGAGGACGAGCCGCTCGGCACGGGCGGCGCCATCCGCAACGCGTCCCGCGCCCTCACCGGCGGCCCGGACGACCCCGTCCTGATCCTCAACGGCGACATCCTGTCCGGCCACGACGTGCGCGCCCAGGTCAAGCTGCACGAGGAGTCCGGCGCGGCGGTGACGCTCCACCTCACCGAGGTCGACGACCCGTCCCGCTTCGGCTGCGTGCCGACCGACTCCGCCGGGCGGGTCACCGCCTTCCTGGAGAAGACGCCCCATCCGGTGACGAACCAGATCAACGCCGGGTGCTACGTGTTCCGCCGCTCCGCCATCGACGCGATCCCCGAGGACGAGGTGGTCTCCGTCGAGCGCGCGACGTTCCCCTCGCTCATCGCGTCCGGCGCGATCGTGATGGGGCACGTGGAGTCGGGCTACTGGCTGGACGTCGGCACCCCGGAGGCGTTCGTCCAGGGTTCGCGCGATCTCGTCCTGGGCGCGCTGTCCTCACCCGCGATGCCCGGCGAACCGGGCGAGCGGCTCACCCTTCCCGGCGCGGCCGTCGCGCCGGGCGCCGTCGTCCGGGGCGGCACCACCGTGGGCCGGAACGCGGTGATCGAATCCGGCGCCACGGTGATCGGCAGCGTCCTGCTGGACGACGCGTCCGTGGCCGAGGGCGCGACCGTCCGCGACTCCGTCCTGAGCCGCGGCGCCCGCGTCGGGCCCGGGGCCGTCCTGGACGGCGTCGTTCTCGGCGACGGCGCGGTCGTCGGCCCCGGCAACGAACTGCGTGCCGGCCTCCGCGTCTGGCCCGGCGTGGAACTCCCGCCGACCGCCATCCGCTTCTCCGCCGACGCCTGATGGCCGCCGCGACCCCTCTCCGCACCTGCGAGCCGCACTTTGCTTGATTCATCGTCCGGGCCGCCGCCGTCCGGTGCGGCCGGGGAGAAGACCGCTGGGCGTCTCCCCGGCCGGACCCGGGAATGGCGGCCCCATTGGCCGCTCGACCTGCTGGACGTGCTGTCCCCGCACCGGCGAGGTTCCGGCGACCCGGCGTTCCGGGTCGAGCGGGACGGTTCGGTGTGGCGTGCGTCGCACACGCCGGAGGGGCCGGGAACGGTGCGGCTCGGGTGGAGCGGGGACGTCGTGGAGGCGACCGCCTGGGGAGCCGGGGCGGACTGGCTGCTGGACGGGGTGCCCGAGCTACTCGGGGCCGCCGACGAGCCGGACGGGTTCGTCCCGCTGCACGACGTCGTCCGGGAGCAGGCGCTGCGGCGGCCCGGGCTGCGCATCGGGCGGACGCGGCGCGTCTTCGAGGCGCTCGTCCCGGCGGTGATGGAGCAGAAGGTGCTCGGGCAGGAGGCGTGGCGCGGCTGGCGGTACCTGCTGCGGAGGTTCGGGGAGCCCGCGCCCGGCGCGCCGCACATGCGGGTTCCGCCGCCGCCCGGGGTGTGGGTCCGGATTCCCTCGTGGGAGTGGCACCGGTCCGGACTGGAGGCCGTCCGGGCCCGGACGATCATCGGCGCCGCGCGCGTCGCCGGGCGGCTGGAGGAGGACGCCGGGGAGGCGCGGCTGCGGTCGCTGCCGGGCATCGGGGTCTGGACGGCCGCCGAGATCAGGCAGCGGGCGGCCGGCGATCCCGACGCCGTCTCCGTCGGCGACTACCATCTGCCCGGCCTGGTGGGCTGGGCGCTGGTGGGCCGCAAGGTCGACGACGCCGGGATGCTCGAACTGCTGGAGCCCTATGCCGGTCATCGCTACCGGGTCACCCGGCTGCTGGAATCGTCCGGCAGGCGTCCGCCGAGGCGCGGCCCTCGGTTGCCCGTCCGGGACTACCGGTCGTTCTGACCGGGTCCGGGGCCGGACGGCGGCGCAGCCGGAAGTTGTCGGGGGTCCAGTCGAGGCCGTCGCGGCTGTCGGCTCCGAACAGGGGGCCGAGGACGGCGAGTGCGGTGAAGATGCCGAGCACGTACAGCATGGGTCCTGTCCTTTGGGATCGCAGTTAAGGAGCGTTCCCGCGCGGGGCGATCGGCTTGGGCGGGGTGTCCGCCCTTCTCCGTCGCATCATCAGTTTGACTCAGTCCAACGTTCAGGTCCAGCGACTGTTTCTGCAGGGATTGTGTAAGAATCTCTTCACTATGTTGGATCTCGGCAGGTTGCGGGTGCTCCGCGAACTCAAGCTGCGCGGGACGCTCGGGGCCGTCGCCGACGCCCTCGGGTACACGCCGTCCGCGGTGTCGCAGCAGCTCGCTCAGCTGCAGAAAGAGGTCGGCGTCCCGGTGGTCGAGCGGGCGGGGCGGCGGTTGCGGCTGACCGAGGCGGGCGAGGTGCTCGCCGAACACGCGGACGTGCTGCTGGCGCGGGCGAAGCGCGCGGAGGAGGCGGCGCTCGCGGCGAGCGGGCGGGTCGCGGGCGTCGTGCGGCTGGTCGGGTTCCAGACGGCGCTGCTGCACGTTCTCGCGCCCGCGTTGCCCCGGCTCGCGGAGGCGTATCCGGAGCTTGTGGTGGACGTCCTGGACGAGGAGTTCCACCGCGTGCTCCAAGCCCTGGTGCTCCAGGAGATCGACGTGGTGCTGACGGACGAGTACTCGCACCTGCCGCGTCCACGGCGTCCGGAGCTGAGGGCGGAGGTCCTCATCACCGAGGTCATGCGGGTCGGGCTGCCGGAGGACCATCCGCTCGCCCAGGACGGCGGCCCGGTGCGGATGGTCGACCTCGCCGGATGCCGGTGGGCGACCGGGCACGTCGGCACCAACCACGGCGACCTGCTCGAACGCACCTGCGTGGAGCTCGGCGGCTTCCGGCCGGACGTCCGCTGTCGCTCGAACGACCTCATGGTCATCTTCGCGATGGTCGCGCAGGGCGGCGCCGTCTGCCTCATCCCCGACCTGGCGCTCGCCGAGCAGGAGGAGGGCATCGTCGTCCGGGACGTGGCCGACGCCCGCGTCGACCGCCGCATGGTCCTGTGGACGCGGGTCGGCGCGGACGTCCGGCCGTCGGTCAGGGCCGTCCTGGAAGAGCTTCGCCGCTCGGCGGACGCGCTGGCCGAACGCCGTCCCAGCTGTATCCGCGGTGCCCGCTGATCAGGTGCCGACGAGCGGCAGCCGCCTCCCGAAATCGCCGATGCCGTCCGTGCGGCGGGACGCCTCCAGGCGCTCGGCGGGCACCTCGCCGTAGAGCGTGGTGCGCTGCTTGGCGGGACGGCCCGCGCGCGCCGCAATCGCCTCCAACCCGCTGATGGGCTTGAACGACCCGTTCTCCGACCCCGCCATGCGGCTGATGGTCTCTTCCATCAGCGTCCCGCCCAGGTCGTTGACGCCTCCCTGCAGGACGCGCGTGCACAGTTCGTCGCCCAACTTCACCCACGACGTCTGGATGTTATGGATCGCGCCGTGCAGCAGTATCCGCGCCAATGCGTGGACGGCCACGTTCTCCCGGACGGTCGGCCCCGGACGCGCCAGCCCGGCCAGATAGATGGGCGAGTTGTGATGGACGAACGGCAGCAACACGAACTCGCTGAATCCGCCCGTCCGTTCCTGGATCGAGCGGAGCAGCCTGATGTGCGCGACCCAATGCGACGGGGTGTCGACGTGCCCGTACATCATCGTGGACGTCGTTGGAATGCCGAGCTCGTGCGCGGTGGTGACTACCTCGACCCATTGGTCGGTGGGCAGTTTCCCCTTGGTCAGCACCCACCGGACGTCGTCGTCCAGGATCTCGGCGGCCGTCCCGGGAAGCGAGTCGACACCGGCCTCCCGCGCCGCCTCCAGCCATTCCCGGATCGACAGGTCCGTCCGGGACGCGCCGTTCACGACCTCCATCGGGCTGTAGGAATGCAGGTGGATTCCGGGGGCCCGGCGCTTCACCTCGCGGGCGAGGTCGAAATAGGCGGTGCCCGGAAGGTCGGGGTGGATTCCGCCCTGCATGCAGACTTCGGTGGCGCCCGCGTCCCATGCCTCGTCCACGCGGTCACCGACCTGGCTCAGCGAGAGCGTGTAGGCGTCGGCGTCCGTGCGGCGCTGCGCGAACGCGCAGAAACGGCAGCCGGTGTAGCAGACGTTCGTGAAATTGATGTTCCGGGTGACGACATAGGTGACGTCGTCGCCGACCGCGTCGCGGCGCAGGTCGTCGGCCAGTTCGGTGAGCGCGTCCAGCTCTGGGCCGTCGGCGTGGAGCAGAGCCAGTGCCTCATCGTCCGACAGCCCCGCAGGGTTCTGCTCGGCCCGCGCGAGGGCCGCCTTGACGTCGGCGTCGAAGCGCTGTGGGGCGGACATGCGGTCGCGTAGCGCGTCCCAGTCGCCGTAGACCTCGTCGAAGTCGTCGCGCCGGTCGCCGGTCCGCCCGGTCGTGTCGATCTCGGTGTGCAACTCGGTCCGCCCGAACGCCTCGAAGCCCCCGTCAGGCTCCTGCCACGGACGTCCCTCAACGACGGCGTCCTCCCGCGCGAGACCGGTCGCCGGGTCCGCGAGGGCGGCGACATGCGCGGTCAGCCGCGGGTCGAGCCACGGCTCGCCGCGCCGCACGTACTCGGGATAGATCGTCAGCCGCTCGCGCAGCTCGAACCCGGCCTCGGCGGTCCGCGCGGCCAGCTCGTCGATCTGCGGCCACGGCCGTTCCGGATTCACATGGTCGGGCGTCAGCGGGGACACGCCGCCCCAGTCGTCGATGCCGGCCCGCACCATCAGCGCGAACTGGTCCGCGACCAGGTTGGGCGGCGCCTGGACGCGCGCCCTCGGGCCGAGGACGAGCCGCGCCACCGCGATCGTCGCGGCCAGCTCCGCCAGCTCCGCGTCCGGGGTGTCGCGCATCTTGGTGTCGGGCTTCGCGCGGAAGTTCTGCACGATCACCTCCTGGATCGCGCCGTACTCCCGCATCGTCCGCCGGATCTCGAAGATCGCGTCCGCGCGCTCCTCGGCCGTCTCGCCGATGCCGATGAGGATGCCCGTCGTGAACGGCACGTTCGTGCGGCCCGCGTCCTCCAGGACCCGCAGGCGGACGGCCGGGTCCTTGTCCGGCGACCCGAAGTGCGGGCCGCCGCGCTCGCTGAACAGCCGCGTCGCCGTCGTCTCCAGCATCATCCCCATGGACGGCGCGACCGGCTTCAGCCGCTGGAAGTCGCGCCAGGTCAGCACGCCGGGATTCAGGTGCGGCAGCAGCCCGGTCTCCTCCAGCACCCGGATCGCCATCGCCCGGACGTAGGAGAGCGTGTCGTCGTAGCCGTGCGCGTCCAGCCACTCGCGGGCCTGCCGCCACCGGTCCTCGGGACGGTCGCCGAGCGTGAACAGGGCCTCCTTGCAGCCCAGCTCCGCGCCGCGCCGCGCGATCTCCAGCACCTCGTCGGGGCTCAGGTAGGGCGCATCCAGCTTGTGCGGGACGGTGGCGAACGTGCAGTACCCGCAGCGGTCCCGGCACAGGCGGGTCAGCGGGATGAAGACCTTGCGGCTGTAGGTGATGACGCCCGGCCGCCCTGCGGCGTCCAGACCGGCGTCCCGGGTGCGGGCCGCGTGGGCGAGCAGCTCGTCGAGCGCCGCCCCGCGGGCGCCCAGCAGTGTCGTGGCCTCGGATCGGTCCAGTGTCTTGCCGTCACGCGCGCGGGCCAGCGCCCGGCGAAGCGCGGAGCTCATGGCGTCCATGCGGGCACTCTATGCCAATCGTCATATTCCGCACCGGCCCGGGACCCCGGGGCATCCGGCCACAGCCCCAACCGCCCGCGATCTATTCCCGCCTCAGCGGATCTCGATGAAGTCGTCCGGGCTCCGCGGCGGGCGTTCGCGCGGCGGGGCGGCCGGGTGGCCGACGCCGACGGCGCCCATCGGGTCCCAGCCGCCCGGCAGGTCCAGTGACGCGCGGACGACGTCGCGGCAGAACATCGTGCTCGACACCCAGCAGGAGCCCAGCCCCTCCACCGCCAGCGCGACCAGGAGGTTCTCCACGCCCGCCCCGGCGGCGACGACGAACATCTCGCGCTCGGCGCGGGACCGGCGCTTGTCCGGGTAGTCGTGCGAGCCGTCCATGACCAGGCACGGCACGACCAGGTACGGGGCGCGCCGCAGCACCTCGCCGCGGCGCAGCCGCTTGGTGATCGACTCCTCGGAGAAGCCGTCGCGGCGCAGGTCGGCCTCCCAGGCGTCGCGCATCGCGTCCAGCAGCCGCGTCCGCGACTCCGCCGACTCCAGCAGGACGAACCGCCACGGCGTCGTGTGGTGCGGCGCCGGAGCGGTGATCGCGGCGGCGACGGCGCGCCGCACCGCCGCCGGGTCCACCGGATCGCCCGTGAACTCGCGGATCGTCCGCCGCGCCCCGAGCACCTCCGACGGCCCGAACCGGAACATGTCCTCCTCGGGCGGGCGGACCAGCGCCCGCGCGCCCGGCCCGTCCTCCCGCGTGACCAGCCGGGACAGGCCGCGCACGACCGCGACCGGCACCCTGTCGAGCTTGCCCTTCACCAGCTCCGCCGCGGCCGCGATCTCGTCGGCGACCGCGGTGATCGTGGCTTCGAGCCGGTTCCCGTGCGCGTCGTCCCGCTCGCGAAGGTCATGCAGCGGCTCCAGGCCCGCGACACCGATCGCCGCGTCCGTCAGCCCGATCCGCCAGGGCCGCCCCAGCGTGTCGGACACGATCACGGCGACGTCCACCCCGGTCTTCTCCCGCACGCCCGCGCGGATGCGGCGGGCGGAGGCGTCCGGGTCCTCGGGCAGCAGCAGCACCGTGCCGGGCGCCGTGTTGGACGCGTCCACCCCGGCCGCAGCCAGGACGAGCCCCTGCCGCGTCTCCACGATCCGCGTCTCGCCGCGCGCGTGGGCGCGCCGCGCCACGACCCGCACCGTCTCGGCGTCGATGGCCTTCTCCCGGTCGCCCGCGACCAGGATCCGCCCCTCCGCCTTGCTGACGATCTTGGACGTGACGACGAGCACATCGCCGTCCGCCACCGTCCCGGCCGGGATCAGCGCGGCGATGTCGTCGCCCGCCGCGACCTCCGGCAGCCCCGGGACCCCGAAGACCTCCAGCTTCACCGCGCCTCCTCCGCCCGCTTCAGTTCCACGGCGAGATCGACGGCGGCCCGGGCGATGGCGGCGGTGGCGTCCGGATCGCTCATCAGCAGCGGCCGCGGCCGCACCTCGATGCCCTCCACCCGCACGTCCGCGTCGGCCTCGTCGACGAGCCAGCCGTCCAGCAGCCCCAGCCCGTACAGCTCGGCGACCGCGCGGGCCGACGTCTCCACGCCGATCGCCGTCAGGCAGGCGTCCGCCATCCCGCGCACGGGCGCGCCCCCGATGATCGGCGAGACGCCGACGACGGTCTTGGCCGCGATGGCGTCGCGGATCCCGGGGACCGCGAGGATCGTCCCGATGCTCACCACCGGGTTGGACGGCGGGAACAGCACGACGTCGGCGCCCTCGATCGCCTCCAGCACCCCCGGCGCGGGCTTGGACTCCTCCGCCCCGACCGCCGCGATCGACAGCGCCGGCACGGACGCCCGCAGCCGCACCCACCACTCCTGGAAATGGATCGCGCGCCGGCCGCGCTCGTCCTCGATCACGACGTGCGTCTCGACCTGGTCGTCGGTCATCGGGATCAGCCGTACGCCCGGCTTCCACCGGTCGCACAGCGCCTCGGTCACCGCCGACAGCTTGTACCCGGCCGCGAGCATCTGCGTCCGGACGATGTGCGTCGCGAAATCGCGGTCGCCCAGCCCGAACCAGCCCGGCCCGGCGCCGTACGCGCCGAGCTCCTCCTTGACGGTGAACGTCTCGCCCGCCCGTCCCCAGCCCTGCTCCTCGTCGATGCCGCCGCCGAGCGTGTACATCACGGTGTCCAGGTCGGGACAGACCCGCAGCCCGAACAGGGAGATGTCGTCCCCGGTGTTCCCGATCACGGTGATCTCCGCCTCGGGCACCGCGGCCCGGAGCCCGCGCAGGAACCGGGCCCCTCCGATCCCGCCCGCCAACGCCACGATCTTCATAAGATCACTGTATTAGCCATAGGAGCGACCCCGTGGACAGGACCGCAGCCGCGGTCACGGGCCGCGAGGCCGAAGGCGCTCCAGCGCCGGAGGAAAGCCTCAGCCGCGGTCACGGCTCGTGCGGCCGGAGGGCCTCCAGCGCCGGAGGAAAGCCTCAGCCGGGGTCACGGGTCGTGAGGCCGGAGGGCGCCCAGCGCCCGGAGGTCGCACGACCCGCCGGTCGGGGGGCCGTTTCGCGAGACGCGCCAGCGGCTCGGGAAAGGGTCGCTCGACCGTGACGGGGGTTCCAGGGGGTCGCCCCCCTGGGGGATAAGGTATGCAAAGCTTTGCCGTGTAATCGGATTGCCTCGGTCTGGGAGAATTCACCGTGAACAAGGAAGCCGTCCAGCGCCTGCGCGAACCGGCCGCCTGGGTACTGATCGCCTCCGCGGGTTTGCAATTGCTCGCGGGCATCATCTCGCTTCTCGGCGACGACGGCCCCTTCACCCTCAGCGCGCTGGTCGAGACCCGCGACGGGATGTTCCTCCAGATCGGGACGGTCGGTCTCCTCGTCCTGGCGGTCCTGCTGGTGACGTGGGGCGAGACGCCCACACCGCAGGCCCGGACGATCGTCATGGGCGCGCTCGGCGTCCTCGGCGGCGTCGCCCTGTTCGGCGTCATCTGCTGGCTCGCCGGAATGCTCACCGACTCCGAGAGCACGAAAGCCCTCACGAAATTGTCGGTGTTCCTGTTGGGCGCCGGGAAGATCGCCATCGTGGGCCTCGGCGGATGGTTCGCCTACACCGTGTTCCAGGGCCTGCAGCCGGCGCGCCCGCAGATGCCCATGCAGCAGGGCTATGGCGAATTCGGCTACCAGCAGGGCCGGCCCGGCCAGCCCGTGCAGGGCCAGCAGGGCTACGGCCAGCAGTCCTACGGTCAGCAGCAGTACCAGCAGTATCAGCAGTACGGCCAGCAGCAGCCGGGCGCGGAGGGCCAGCAGGCGGCGCAGCCAGGCTACGAGCAGCAGCAGGGCTACGAGCAGCAGGCGCAGCAGGGCTACGAGCAGCAGCAGTACGGCCAGCAGGCGTACGGCCAGCCCCAGCAGCAGTACGGCCAGCAGCAGGACTACCAGCAGCAGTACGGCTACCAGGCGGGCCAGCAGGGCTACGAGCAGCAGCAGGGTCAGCAGGGCTACGAGCAGCAGGCCCAGCAGCCCACCGAGCAGGACGAGATGGGCGAGTGGACCCGCGCGTACGGCGGCAGCGGCGGCCAGGAGCAGGGGCCGCAGGGCACGCAGCCCGCGCCGCCGCAGCCGGGCGCCGGCGAGCAGGAGGGCGGCGACTGGTACCGGGACAACCGTCCCCCGCCGCCGCAGTGACCCGCCCCCGGATTTTGTGATCTTCGACCAAAGGTCGTCCCAGCCCATCCCGGCATAACCCGCTTTGTCGCCCCGGAAAGCTCTATCGGCTTGACGGGGCGGGCGCTACACGCGTGTAATTTCGTCGGTGTAGTTTCAATGCCTTCTCGGGGGAAGTACCGAAGGGGAGGCGTTGACCAGGGGGTTCCACGGGCAGGGAGGTGCGCTGTGAGCGAGGTGGTCATCCCGCTGGCGCACGGCACAGACGGCGAAGAGTTGGGCTGGCAGGAGCGCGCCCTGTGCGCGCAGACGGACCCGGAGGCGTTCTTTCCGGAGAAGGGCGGCTCCACTCGCGAGGCCAAGAAGGTGTGCCGGGCGTGCGAGGTGCGTACGGAGTGCTTGGAGTACGCGCTGCAGCACGACGAACGTTTCGGCATCTGGGGAGGGCTCTCCGAGCGGGAGCGCCGCAAACTGAAGCGCCAGGCCGTCTGACGCCGTGCCGGGACGCGGCCGGGTAGGGGAGACCCGGTCGCGCGACCCGCGGATCTTCGAGATCCGAGGCGTCTCCCGGGCGGCCGCGCGTACAGTTATCAGCCGTGTCGGCCCCGAGGGCCGGCACGGCTGCTGATGCTTCAGCGATGAACCCGTCGTCCCACAGATCGAGCGATCCTTGCCCCCCACACTCGATCGCCATGTCGTCACGGCCGTCCTCGTCGCGCACGACGGTGCGCGGTGGCTCCCGGAGACGCTCAAGGCGCTGCTGACGCAGGCGCGTCCCGTGCAGCGCCTCGTGACCGTCGACACCGGAAGCCGCGACCGCGGGCCCGCCGTCCTCGCCGAGGTCGTCGGCGCGGAGAAGATCCTCACGCTGCCCCGCACCACCGGGTACGGGGAGGCCGTCGCGGAGGCGCTCCAGCAGGACGCCGCGTCCACCCCCGTCCCCGAGGACGAACCCGGCCCCGCCGACCAGACCCAAGCGGCGTCCAAGCCCCGCACCGAATGGATCTGGCTGCTCCACGACGACTCCGCTCCCGCCTACGACGCCCTCGCGCAACTCCTGCGGACCGCGGACACCGACCCCAACGTCGCGGTGCTCGGCCCCAAGGTCCGCGACTGGGACGACCGGCGCGTCCTGCGTGAGGTCGGCGTCACGGTCGACGCCGCCGGACGCCGCGAGACGGGCCTGGACCGGCACGAGTTCGACCAGGGGCAGCACGACGGCGTCCGGGACGTGCTGTCCGTCGGCAGCGCGGGGATGCTGGTCCGCCGCGACGTGTGGGACGAGCTCGGCGGCTTCGACGCCGACTACGGCATCTTCCGCGACGACCTCGACTTCTGCTGGCGGGTGCACGCGGCCGAGCACCGGGTCGTCACCGCGACCGACGCGGTCGTGTACCACGCGGAGGCGTCCCGGCGCGGGCTCCGCGAGATCGGCATGACCGCCGAGCACCCGGCCCGCCGCGACCGCCGCAACGCCGTCCAGACGCTGCTCGCCAACCTGCCGCTCGGCGCGATGCTGCGGTCGCTGCTCCGCAACGTGTGGGCCTCCCTCCTCCACGCGCTCTTCCTGACGGCCACGAAGCAGCCGGTCGCGGCCCGCGAGGAGCTCCGCGCGCTCGGCGACGTCCTGCGCGACCCGGGCCGGGTGCGGGCGGCCCGCGCGGCCCGCGCGGACGGCCGCAAACGCGTGTACCGCACCATCCGGCGCTTCCAGCCCCGCTGGGTCGTGATGCGCCGGACGTTCGAGGCGATCTCCGAATACCTCGCCGCCCACGAGCGCGAACGCGAGAACCGCGATGAGGAGGAGGCCCCGTCCGACGAGCCGGGCCCGATCCGCCGCCTGCTCGCCCGCCCCGGCGTCATGATCGTCCTGGCCCTGGCGGCGGTCGCGGCCGCCGCGGAACGTTCCCTTCTCACGGCCGCCGGGCGGCTCGGCGGCGGCGCGCTCGTCCCGGCGTGGGGCGGCGCGAGCGACCTGTGGGCGCAGTACCTGTCCGGCTGGCATCCCGTCGGGCTCGGCAGCGACGCGGGCAGCCCGCCGTACGTCGGGGTGCTCGCCGTCCTGTCGACGGTGACGCTCGGCAAGCCGTGGCTGACGGTGTCGGTCCTGCTGCTCGGCAGCGTGCCGCTCGCGGGCCTCACCGCCTACCGCGCGTCCCGGCTGCTGGTGACCGTGGTGCCGATGGCGGAGCCGCCGCGGACCGGGCGCCGCGCCCGCGCGACCGGCCGCCGTGTCCCCGTCTCCGCCGTCCGGGTCTGGTTCGCCGCCGTGTACGCGCTGCTGCCCGCCGCGACCGGCGCCATCGCGGGCGGACGGCTCGGCACTGTCGTCGTGCTTGTTCTGCTCCCGCTGATCGCCGTGAACGTCGCCCGCGTGTACGGGCTGCCGCGCTCGGAGGCCGCCGCGCTCGACGTCCGGACGCGGCGCAAGCGCGCGGGCCGGGCGGCGTGGGCGGCCGCGCTGCTGCTCGCGGTCGCGATGGCGTTCGTCCCGCTCACCTGGCTGATCGCCGTGATCGCCGCCGCGACCGGGTGGGCGCTGTTCGACCGTCCCGGACGGCGCGCCCGCCGCAACGTCGCCATCGCGCTCGGCGTGCCGCCGCTGCTGATGCTCCCGTGGACGGCCGGTCTCGTGCTGAACCCGTCCCGCTTCCTGGTCGAGGCGGGCCTGCACCGGTGGTTCGAGCCCGCCGCCGCGGCCGGCCTGCTCGCGCTCGACCCGGGCGGGCCCGGCACGCCCCCGCCGTGGGCGATGGCCGGGCTGCTCGCCCTCGCCGTGTGCGCGCTGCCGCTGCGCGGCCGCCGCTCCATCGTGCTGGCGGGCTGGCTGCTGGGCGTCTACGGGCTGCTCGTCGCGATCCTGGTCAGCGCCGCGACCGTGACCAAGGGGTCGGACGAGGCGCCCGGCTGGCCCGGCGTCGCGCTGATCTTCGCGGGCGGCGGGGTGCTGCTCGCGGCGACCGCCGTCGTCCAGCGCGCCACCGAGGTCCTGACGGGCAAGCACCTGATCTACCGGGCGGGCGGGGCCGTCGTCATCCTCGCCGCGCTCTCCGCGCCCGTGCTGGCGGCCGGGTTCTGGGTGGCCGGGGGCGCGGGCGGCCCGCTGGGCAAGGTCGACCCCGACGCCGTTCCCGCGTTCGTCCACGGGCCGGGCGGGCAGAGGACGCTCGTCCTGCACCGGGAGCCGAGCGGACGCGTCTCCTACACCCTGCTCAGGGACGCGCGTCCACGGATCGGCGAGGCCGAAGTCGCGGACGGCGGCGAAGCCCACGACCGCCTGGACGACCTCGTCGCCGGACTGGCAGCCGGACGCGAAGGCGATGACGGGCCTGCGCTGACGCGGATGGGCGTCCAGTACATCCTTGTGCCGCATCCCAGGAAGGACCCGGTCACCGACGTTCTCGACGCGGCACCTGAACTGACGCGCCTCAGCCGCACGGAAACGTTCGCTGTGTGGCGGCTCCAGTCGCCCACTGCCCGCATGATGCTTCTGGAAGGGGCCACCGTCACGCCCCTTCCCGCCGGACGGATCGACGCCCGCATGCAGATCCCACCCGGAAGCGGAACCCGCACGCTCCTCCTCGCCGAACCGTCCGACGGCGGCTGGGAGGCCACCTTGAACGGCGACGACCTCAAAGAACGCCAAGTGGACGGCTGGGCTCAGGGCTACGACATTCCCGCGTCCGGGGGCGAGTTCCAGCTGTCCAGGTCTATGACGATGCGTCACACCTGGCTCGTCATCCAGGGCATCGCGGTACTGGTCGTCGCCGTCCTGGCCCTGCCCGGCGCGCAGGTGGACAACCTCGTGTTCACCGGGGAACGCGAACGGCGCCGTGGACGGCGCGGGCGCCGCCGTGGGAGCCATGTCCGCGTCCAGCACGAGCCGCCGCCTCCCGTGGAGGAACCGAAGCCGGAGGAGGTCTCGTGACCGCGCGCAAGCTCGCGAAACCGCGCAAGCTCGCGAAACCGCGCAGGTTCGCGAAGGTGCGCAAGCTCGCGAACGCGCGCAAGCTCATGGACCCGCGCAAGCTCATGAAGGCGCGCACCCTCGTGAACACGGACAAGCCCGTCGACACGGACAGGGTGCTGCGCGTCATCGGCATGCGGTACGCGTCCGCCGCGCTCATGCTCGTCGGCGTCGCCGCGCTCTACGGGGCCGCCGCGTACTCCCGTCCCGGGGGCCCCTCGGCGAACGGCCGCGACGCCCCGATCACCTCAGCGGTGATGGTCTGCCCCGGCCACGACGGCGGACGGCTCGCCGTCCAGTCCCTGGCCGCGCCCAGGAAGGCCGGCCGTGTGGACATGGCGCCGACGAAGGGCGGCGCCGCGATCGCGTCCATGACGGCGCCGGGCAAGGGCTGGGAGAAGGACACCGAATCCGGCGACGGCTCCTACACCCTCCGCGCCACCGGCACCATGGCCGCCGGGCTGGAGGCCGAGCAGACCACCTACGAGGACGGCGGCGACGACCGCGGCCTCGCCGGCGCCCGCTGCGCCACGCCCGCCACCGACCAGTGGTTCATCGGCCCCGGACCCGTCGCCGCGGACGAACTCGACCTCTACCTCACCAACGTCGACTCCCAGCCCGCGTCCGTGGACCTCACCGCCCTGTCCGGCGAGGGCCCCCTCGACACGACCGAGGGGCGCGGCACCCGCGTCGACCCCTACACCACCCGGGTCGTGAAGATCGGCGGCTCGGCCGAGGGGCTCGGCGACATCGTCAAGAGCGCCGCCGACCTCGCCCTGCGCGTCCGGACCAACGGCGGGCGGGTCACCGCGTCCCTGCGCGTCCGCGCCGGGGAGGAGAAGGGCATCGAGTGGCTGCCCCGGTCGCCCGCGCCCGCGTCGTCGGTGGTCGTGCCCGGTGTGCCGGGCGGCTCCGGCAAGCGCCGGCTGCTGGTCTCCGTGCCCGGCGAGGCCGACGCCCGGATCAGGACGCAGGTGATCACGAAGGACGGCGCGTTCGCCCCGCAGGGCCAGGACGTCCTCGACGCGCCCGCCAAGACCGTCACGTCCCTGGCCCTCGACAGCGCCCTGCTGGGCAAGGCCGCGGCCGTCCGGCTCGTCGCGGACCGGCCGATCGTCGCGGGCTTCGCCGCCGACCGCGGCTCAGACATCGCCTACGGGACGTCCACGCCGCCGCTCGACGCGTCAGGGCCCGGCGTCGTGGCCGACAACCGGTTCGACTCCTCGCTCGTCCTCACGGCCCCGTCCGGCGCGGCGACAGTCGAGGTGACGACCATGAACGCCACGGGCAAGAGCGCCCCGCAGAGGATCGAGATCCCGGCGGGCCGCACCGTCGAGACCGCGCTGGCGGCCCCGAACGGGGACGCCAAGGACGGCACCGCCTACGGCGTCGTGATCATCCCGAAGGCCGGCTCGGGCCCGGTCCACGCCTCCCGGACGCTCTCCAAGGGCAAGGACGACGACTACCTGTTCACCGTCCTGCCGATCACTCCCGCCGCGACCACCGTCCACCTTCCCGGCACCGCGGACTCCCAGGGCTCGCTGATCCCCTAGTCGTCCGGCGAGTCGTAGCTGGGGTCGACGGACTCGGGGGAGAGGCCGAGGAGGTCGGCGACCTCCTCGACCAGGAGGTCGCGGATCAGGCGTGCCATCTCGGCCTCACCCTTCGCACGCGCCTCGACGGGACGCCGATACACGGTGATGCGCACGGGACGCTTGCCCTCGCCAGGAGTGATCAGCCGGGCGGAGCCCGCCGGTTGATCGGTGGCGGGCGGGGGCTGCAGGACGGTCTGGCCGAGGGGGACCGGGCCGTCGAACCAGGGCTCGACGCTCGGGACCTCCTCGACGGTGAACCGCACCCGGGCCAGTTCGCGGCCCCAGCGGCCGCCGAGCCGCCGCACCTCGTCCTCGACGAGGTCGTCGAACCGTTCCGCGCGGGTACGTGAGACCGGAGCCTGCGGGGGCGTCAGAGGACCACGTACGCCACGGCCGTGCCGATCGCGGCGCCGTACGCCTGCCACACGGGATCGCACGCCACAAGCGTACCTCTCCACCTCGCCGAACACATGTGCGGTGGCCACACGGTGAGAGTTGGAGACCACACGGAATGTAGTTGTTACCTCGGAAATCCACCGGTAACGGCGACACGTTGCGGCCGGGTGGTGGCGGAGCCGGTGGGAGGGAGGTACGGTCAGCCATCGTGAGCCCCGTCCGCACCTGCTCTCGCACCGCCTGCAAGGCGCCCGCAGTGTTCACGCTCACGTACGTCTACCGCGATTCCACCGCGGTGCTGGGTCCGCTCGCCACGTACGCCGAGCCGCACTGCTATGACCTGTGCGCGGAGCATTCGGAGCGGCTCACCGCCCCGATGGGATGGGAACTGGTGCGGCTGCCCGTCGAGGAGGAGTCCGAGCCGAGCGCGGACGACCTGGAGGCCCTCGCCGACGCCGTCCGCGAGGCCGCGAGGCCCGCCCCCGGAACCGGCCACGAGCCGGTCGGGCAGGGCACGGAGGTCGGGCGCCGCGGCCATCTGCGGGTGCTGCGCTCGGAGCCCGCGGGAACCCAGCCCGGCCAGGAGTGACCTCCGGGCGCGAGCCCGTTGCGAGATCGTCCGGCGGCTCGGCGGCGTCGCGGCAGGGCGCGTCCGCCCTTCCCGGTAGGCTCGTGAACCCCCGTTTCTTTGGGACAGGGCTCAGCGGACAGGGAGCAGGAGTGGGCGACCTCGCCAAGATCTTCAAGGCGTACGACATCCGCGGCGTCGTACCGGACGAACTCGACCCCGCGACGGCCGAGGCGGCCGGGGCGGCGTTCGTGCGGGTGACGGGCGCGGACGCGATCGTCACCGCCCACGACATGCGGGAGTCGTCCGTGCCGCTGGCCGAGGCGTTCGCGCGCGGCGCGACGTCCCAGGGCGCGGACGTGATCGAGGCCGGCCTCGGCTCCACCGACCTGCTGTACTACGCGAGCGGCAGCCTCGACCTGCCCGGCGCGATGTTCACCGCGAGCCACAACCCCGCCAGGTACAACGGGCTGAAGCTGTGCCGCTCGGGCGCCCGGCCGGTCGGCCGCGACACCGGCCTCACCGAGATCCGCGACATGATCGAGAACGGCGTCCCGGCCTACGCCGGCGAGCCCGGGACGGTCTCGCGCCGCGACATCCTCAAGGGCTACGCCGACCATCTGAAGACGCTGGTCGACCTGTCGTCGATCCGCCCGCTCAAGGTCGTCGTGGACGCCGGCAACGGCATGGGCGGCCACACCGTCCCGTCCGTGTTCGAGGGCCTGCCGATCGACCTCGTGCCGCTCTACTTCGAGCTCGACGGCACCTTCCCCAACCACGAGGCCAACCCGATCGAGCCGGAGAACCTGCGCGACCTGCAGGCCGAGGTCCGCGAGACGGGCGCCGACATCGGGCTGGCCTTCGACGGCGACGCCGACCGCTGCTTCGTCGTGGACGAGCGCGGCGAGATCGTCGCCCCGTCCGCGATCACGGCGCTGGTCGCGACGCGGGAGCTGGCCAAGCACCCCGGCTCCTCGATCGTGCACAACCTGATCACGTCGCGGGCCGTCCCGGAGATCATCTCCGCGCACGGCGGGACGCCCGTCCGGACGCGGGTCGGGCATTCGTTCATCAAGCAGACGATGGCGGAGACGGGCGCGGTGTTCGGCGGCGAGCACTCGGCGCACTTCTACTTCCGCGACTTCTGGTTCGCCGACTCCGGCATGCTGGCCGCCCTCCACGTCCTCGCCGCGCTCGGGGAGCAGGACGGGCCGCTGTCCGAGCTGCTCGCCGAGTACACGCGCTACGTCGCGTCCGGCGAGATCAACAGCGAGGTCGCCGACCAGGCCGCGGCCACCGAGAACGTCCGCGCGGCCTTCGCCGGGCGGCCCGGGGTCGCGATCGACGAGCTCGACGGCCTCACGGTGAGCGATGACGCCGCCGGCTGGTGGTTCAACCTGCGGCCGTCCAACACCGAGCCGCTGCTGCGCCTCAACGCGGAGGCGGCCGACGACGCGACCATGGCGGCGGTCCGCGACGAGGTCCTCGCCCTGGTGCGGAAGAAGTGACCGGCTGCGGGAGAGAGCGACCCGGTGCGGGAGAAGTGACCGAGAGGGAGAAGTGACGCTGCTATGACGTTGAAGCTCGACTCCTGGCTGCTGGAGATCCTCGCCTGCCCCAACTGCGGCGGCGACCTGCGCGCCGACGAGGAGGCCGCCGAACTGGTGTGCACCGGGTCGTGCCGCTACGCCTACCCCGTCCGCGACGACATCCCCGTCCTGCTCGTCGACGAGGCCAGGACCCCCGCTCCGTGACCTCGGGGCTCGATCCCTCGCGGCTGGACGACGCCGTCGCGGCCGAGGAGGCCGATCCCGGGGGGATGCTGCGGCAGGTCGCGTCGTCGGCGGCGCAGGTGCGGGAGGCGCGGCGCGCGGCGGCCGAGGCGGGCATCGACCGCCTCGCCGAGGACGGCAGGCCCCGCGCGATCGTGGTCGCCGGCATGGGCGGCTCGGGCATCTCCGGCGACGTCCTCGCGGCGGTGTGCGGCGTGGGCTGCGCGATCCCGGTGACGACGGTGCGCGGCTACCGGCTGCCCGGCTGGGTGGGCGCCGCCGACCTCGTCATCGCGGTCTCCTGCTCGGGAAAGACCGAAGAGACCCTCGAAGTCGCCGCGGAGGCGGCCCGCCGCGGATGCAGGCTGCTGTTCGTCGGCGGGCCGGAGTCGCCGCTCGCGGAGCTGTCCGACAGGAGCCGCGGCCTGTTCGTGCCGGCGCGTTCGGTGGGGCAGCCGCGCTCGACGCTGTGGGGCCTCACGATCCCGCTGGTCCTCGCGGCGCGCACGCTGGGGCTCGCGGACGTGCCCGAGATGGTCTTCGAGTCGACGGCCGCGCTGCTGGAGGACGTCGCGCACCGGTGCCGTCCGTCCAGCGAGCCGTTCGTCAACCCGGCCAAGCGGATGGCGCTCGACCTCGCGGGCGACGTCCCCCTGGTGTGGGGGTCGTCCCCGCTCGCGGCCACGGCGGCGTACCGGCTGTGCTGCCAGCTCAACGAGAACGCCAAGTACCCGGGCGTCTTCGGCGAGGTCCCGGAGGCCGGCCACAACCAGGTGATGGCGTTCGACGGCCGCTTCGGCCGCGGCGGCACACCGTCGTCGTCCGACCCCGACGACTTCTTCCGCGACCGGGTGGACGACCCCGAGCACGGCCTGCACCTCGTCCTCATGCGGGACGTGGAGGAGCACCCCCAGGTGCGCAAGCGGTGCGACGCGTCCGCCCAGATCGCCCGCGACCGCGGCGTGGCCGTCACCGAGATCGGTGCCGAGGGCGAGCACCCGCTGGAGCGGATCGCGACTCTGATCGCGCTGGCCGACTATGTCACGGTTTACTTGGCTATCGCGCTGGGTGTGGATCCCACTCCCGTGCCTGCCATTCAAGAGCTAAAAGCGAGGATTGCTTAGAGATGAGTGCTGAGGGTGGAACCAAGGCCATCGTCGCCGCGCTGGCCGCCAACCTCGGGATCGCGGCGTCGAAGATGGTCGCGTTCGCGTTCACCGGTTCGTCGTCGATGCTGGCCGAGTCGATCCACTCAATGGCGGACTCGGGGAACCAGGGGCTGCTGCTCATCGGCGGCAAGCGCTCCAGGCGCGAGCGGACGCAGCAGCACCAGTTCGGCTATGGCCGCGAGCGCTACTTCTACGCGTTCGTCGTCGCGGTGGTGCTGTTCACCGTCGGCGCCGTGTTCTCGCTGTACGAGGGCTACCACAAGATCTCCCACCCGGAGGAGGTCAAGGCGCCGGGCTGGGCGTTCGGGGTGCTGATCGTCGCGATCGTCATGGAGATCTTCTCGTTCCGCACCGCGATCGTCGAGTCGAACCGGGTGCGCGGCGACCAGTCCTGGTGGGCGTTCATCCGCCGTGCCAAGGCCCCCGAGCTGCCCGTCGTCCTCCTGGAGGACCTCGCCGCCCTCATCGGCCTGCTCCTCGCGCTGTTCGGCGTCTCGATGGCCGTGGTGACCGGCGACGGCATCTGGGACGGCATCGGCACCGTGGCGATCGGCGTGCTGCTCGCCGTGGTCGCGACGATCCTGGCGATCGAGACGAAGAGCCTGCTGATCGGCGAGGGCGTCACGCCCGAGCACGAGCGGGCGATCGCCGAGGCGCTGGAGTCGGTCGAGCAGGTCGACCGCCTCATCCACATGCGGACCGAGTACCTCGGCCCGGACGAGCTGCTCATCGCCGCCAAGATCGCCGTCAACCACGACGACACCGCGGCCGACGTGGCCCGGGGCATCGACGCCGCCGAGGCCAAGATCCGGGAGCGGTTCCCGGAGGCGAAGCTGATCTACCTGGAGCCCGCGCTGGACGAGGCCGCGGGCAGGGCCCCCGCCGGCTCGGCGGCGCCGAACCTGGAGAAGGACTGACCCGGCGGCCTCAGAGGCCCCCGCGTGAGACGCGCGCCAGGTGAGGCGCGGCCGCGCGGGGCCTGAGGAACATGGGACCCCTCGCCGGGCGGCCGACGCCGTGCCGGTCAACCCCAGCCCAGGCAAGACCGGCGAGTGCCTCCGCAGAGGCGCGAACCACGGCCGTCCGGCGAGGTGCTTTCCCATGCCTCCCCGCCCGGACCCCTGAACACCGGGCGGTTCTGGTGTGACCGCGGCAGCCGCCCCGAACCCCCTACGCCGGAGCCGCTGCCGTCGCGGTCACGGTTAGAACATTACGTTCGCCGCGGTCTCCCGCACGTCCCCCTCAAGGAGGGAAAGTGCGTGGTACTCCAGATGGAGCCGCTCGGCCCGCATACATCCGCGCGGTGAGGTGAGAGCACGCCTCAGCGGTCAGTATTGAGTCGTGAGCTCCGATGACAAGGCCCGGACCGGACCCGGCCCCGCGGGGTTCGGCCCTGCCGTCGCGCACCACGCGTGGCGGCTGTCCGGCCGGATCGTAGCGGGAGTCGGGCAGCTGCTGCTGTGGATCCTCACCGGGATCGGCACCCTGCTGCGTCCGCTGGCGGTGCGCCTCGTCGCACGGCTGAACGGCGGCGCGGGCCGCCGCCCGGGCGCGCCCGGCATGCAGGGTCCCGCGGGCGCGGACGGGACGACCGCGCCGCTGCCCCGCTGGATCAACACCTGGCGCGAGGTCGTCGGCTCCTGGTACTTCGCGCCGCTGACCGGCCTCGCCCTCACCATCGCCGCGCTCGCCGAGCTGGCGCCGCGGGCCGACACGCCGCTCAGCCTCGCGGGCGGGTTCGCGGTCGCGTCCACGCTCCCGCTCGGCTGGCGGCGGGAGAACCTGCGCCCGGTCGCCGCCATCGTGCTCGGCGCGGTCGCCGCGGCCCTGCTCACCGGGCAGACCTTGCTGGTCACCACCGGCTTCGCGGCCCTGTACACGCTGTACGCGCTCGGACGGCAGCTGCCGCGCCAGTCCACCGGCGTCCTCGCGTTCGGCAGCGCGGTCACGCTCGCGGTCGTCTACCTGGCCACCTCGACGCTGGACGACGTCCCATGGCCGGCCGTGTTCATCGCCGTGCTGGCCGCCATCGGGCTCGGCGACGCGCGCCGCGTCGTGGAGTCCGCCAGCCAGACCGAGGCGAAGGCCGCCGAGCGCACCAACGAGACCCTGACCCGGCTCACCGCCGTCCAGCGGGAGCAGGCGGTCATGCGGGAGCGGGCCCGCATCGCCCGCGAGCTGCACGACGTCGTCGCGCACTCCGTCTCCATGATCGCGGTGCAGGCGGAGACGGCCCCGTACACGATGGACAACCTGTCGCCCGAGGCCCGCGCCGGCTACACCGAGATCGCCAAGACCGCGCGGGAGGCGCTGGTGGAGATGCGGCGGCTGCTCAGCGTGCTGCGCGCCGACGCGAAACCGGAACCGGACGCGGCCAACTCCCCGCAGCCGCGCCTGGACCGGCTGCCCGACCTCATCGAGCAGCACCGCGGCGCCGGCGGCCACGTCGACCTCGCCGTGCACGGCGACCCGCGCCTGCTGTCCACGACGGTCGAGCTGTCGGCGTACCGGATCGTCCAGGAGGCGCTGACGAACGCGCGGCGGCACGCGCCCGGGGCGGGAGTCCGCGTCGACCTGACGTTCCTGCCGGACCGGCTGGCCGTGCGCGTCCACGACAGCGGGGCGTCCGGGCCCGGGCCGTCGTCCCAGACCAGGGTCCTGAACCGCGACGACCCCGCCTCCCGTACCGCCGTACTGGACGACCCCGCGGGCCCCACATCCGTGGACGCCGGGAAGACCCGCCTGGAGACGCCGCAGCCGGGTGCCCCGCAGGAGCAGGCCGGTCTGCACGGGTCGGGTGGCGGACATGGCCTCGTCGGGATGCGGGAACGTGCGACCATGCTGGGCGGGCGGTTCTCCGCCGGCCCGGCCGCGCAGGGCGGGTTCCTGGTGGAGGCCGAGCTTCCGCTGTCGAGGGAAGGGAATTCCACCCGTGGACACGGTTCCGAGGCGCCTCCCGGCGGCGCCTGACCCCGTCATCGACGCCATCGGCGCGCCCGCGGGGCGGCAGCGGTGATCAACGTGCTGATCGTCGACGACCAGACGATCGTCCGGGCGGGGTTCGCGGCCCTGCTCGCCGCCCAGGACGACATCACCGTCATCGGCGAGGCCGGGGACGGGCGCGAGGCGGTCCGGATCGCCGAGCGCAGCCGCCCCGACGTCGTCGTCATGGACATCCGGATGCCCGGCATGGACGGCATCGAGGCCACCCGGCGCATCCTGTCCCTCCCCGGGTCCGAGAACGTCCGGGTGCTGGTGCTGACGACGTTCGACGTGGACGAGTACGTCTACGAGGCGCTCGCCGTCGGCGCCAGCGGCTTCCTGCTGAAGGACGCCACCGCCGACGAGCTCGTGTCCGCCGTCCGGGTCGTGGCGCGCGGTGACTCGCTCCTCGCCCCGCAGGTCACCGGGCGGCTCATCCGCGAGTTCACCAAGCAGCGCCGCAACCGGCCGCAGGCGCCGTCGGAGCTGGCCACGCTGACGGCCCGGGAGACCGAGGTGCTCGTCCTGATCGCGGGCGGGCTGTCGAACGGCGAGATCGCGCAACGGCTCGTCGTCAGCGAGCACACGGTGAAGACGCACGTGGCCAGGGTCTTCACCAAGCTCGGTCTGCGCGACCGGGCCCAGGCGGTCATGCTCGCCTACGAGTCCGGCGTCGTCGTCCCGGGCGAGAGCGCCCCCGGCTGACACCGGTCCTACCGACGCCGTCACCGCCGGCGGAGCAGGCGCATCGCCTTCTCCTTCTCGAAGTCGAGCGCGCGGGCCGGGGGCGCGGACAGCCGTCCGATGCGCTCGCCCAGCTCGCGGACGTGCGCCTGCACCTGCGGCTCGGCCAGCACGCGCAGCCCGAACGCCAGCTCCGCCGGGCCGATGTCGTAGCGCTTCTCCAGCGCGAGGGCGAGCGCGACGGCCCGCAGCTCGGCGTCGCCGAACCGGCGGTGGCCGCCGCCGCGCCTGGCCAGCGCCGCCTCCCGGGTGACGGGCAGCAGCCCGAGGGCCTCGCGGTAGCGGAGCATGCGGGGCGAGGTACCGAGCCGCCGGGCGGCCTCCGTGATGCGCATGAGCTGATTCTGACAAATTTGTGTTAGAAAGTCGCCTCCGACCGTGCCCGCGGACGGTCGCCGCCCTTAGACTCACGGACGTTGACGCAGGCGCCCACCCTGGCGTCGACCCCGCGTGCAGTACCCCGGGCACTGCCGCGCGTGCCGAACCTCGCGTACCGACCCGCCATCCGCGGACCAAGGAGCAACGAAAGCATGGACTACAAGGTCGCCGACCTGTCGCTGGCCGATTTCGGGCGCCGGGAGATCCGGCTCGCCGAGCACGAGATGCCGGGCCTGATGGCGGTGCGCGAGGAGTACGCCGCCGCCAAGCCGCTGCGCGGCGCCAAGATCATGGGCTCGCTGCACATGACGATCCAGACCGCCGTGCTGATCGAGACGCTGGTGGAGCTGGGCGCCGACGTCCGCTGGGTGTCCTGCAACATCTTCTCCACCCAGGACCACGCGGCCGCCGCGGTCGTCGTCGGCAAGGACGGCACCCAGGACGACCTGAAGGGCGTCCCGGTGTTCGCCTGGAAGGGCGAGACGCTCGAAGAGTACTGGTGGTGCACCGACCAGGCGCTCCAGTGGCCGGACGGCACCGGCCCCAACATGATCCTGGACGACGGCGGCGACGCGACCCTCCTCGTCCACAACGGCGCCGAGTACGAGAAGGCCGGCGCCGTCCCGACCGCCACCGAGGACGACCCCGAAGAGCTGGGCATCGTCCTCGACACCCTCCGCCGCACCATCGCGGAGAGGCCGGGCCGCTGGACGGAGACCGCCGCCGCCATCAAGGGCGTCACCGAGGAGACCACGACGGGCGTCCATCGCCTCTACGAGATGGCGAAGGCCGGCACCCTCCAGTTCCCGGCGATCAACGTCAACGACTCGGTCACCAAGTCGAAGTTCGACAACAAGTACGGCTGCCGGCACAGCGTGATCGACGGCCTGAACCGCGCCACCGACGTGCTCATCGGCGGCAAGGTCGCGGTCGTCTGCGGCTACGGCGACGTCGGCAAGGGCTGCGCCGACGCGCTGCGCGGCCAGGGCGCCCGCGTGATCGTCACCGAGATCGACCCGATCTGCGCGCTGCAGGCCGCGATGGACGGCTTCCAGGTCACCACCCTGGACGACGTCGTCGAGACCGCCGACATCTTCGTCACCACCACCGGCAACTTCAACATCATCACGGCCGCCCACATGGCCCGGATGAAGCACCAGGCGATCGTGTCCAACATCGGGCACTTCGACAACGAGATCGACATGGCGGGCCTCGCCAAGACGCCCGGCATCGAGAAGATCGAGATCAAGCCGCAGGTCGCCGAGTGGCGCTTCCCGGACGGCCACTCCATCATCGTGCTGGCCGAGGGCCGCCTGATGAACCTCGGCTGCGCCACCGGCCACCCGTCGTTCGTGATGTCCAACTCGTTCACGAACCAGGTCATCGCGCAGATCGAGCTGTTCACCAAGACCGAGGAGTACCCGGTCGGCGTGTACGTCCTGCCGAAGCACCTGGACGAGAAGGTCGCCCGCCTCCACCTCGACGCCCTCGGCGTCAAGCTCACCGAGCTGACCAAGGAGCAGGCCGCCTACATCGGCGTCCACGTCGAAGGCCCCTACAAGCCGGACCACTACCGTTATTAGGCTCAACCACCACGATGACCACGTGGCAACCTGCCTTCGGTCGCGATCGCGACCGAAGGCAGGTTTCGAGCTTGCGAGAAACCTGATCGCGCAGCGAGCCGCCAGGCGAGTCGAAGCGATGCAGCGATCGCACGCGTTTCTCGACGATGGAGGGCCGCCAAGGCCCGAAGGAGGAGAGAAACGCCATAAGCAGGGGAGCTGATGAGCGATATTGCGGACGCTTCGCTGGCGTATGAGGGCGTCAAGCGGATCGAGTGGGCCGACCGGAGCATGCCCGTGCTGCGCCAGATCCGGGAGCGGTTCGCTGACGAGCGTCCTCTGGACGGCCTGAAGGTCGCCGCGTGCATGCACATCACGACCGAGACGGCGGGGCTCATCCGGACGCTCCAGGCGGGCGGTGCGAGTGTCGCGCTCGCGGCGTCCAACCCGCTTTCGACGCAGGACGACACGGCGGCCGCGCTCGTCCAGGAGTACGGCGCAGAGGTGTTCGCCCGCGCGGGGACAGACCGCGAGGGTTATTACGCGCACATTCACCAGGCGTTGGAGACGGGGCCTGACCTCGTCCTGGACGACGGGTGCGACCTGGTCAACACGCTGCACATCGACCGCACGGACCTGCTCGGCACGGTCAAGGCGGGTTGCGAGCAGACGACGACCGGTGTCATCCGCCTGCACCAGATGGCGCTCGAAGGCGCGCTCCGCTTCCCCATGGTCGCGGTGAACGACACCGACACCAAGCACATGTTCGACAACCGCTACGGGACGGGCCAGTCGACGCTGGACGGGATCATCCGCGCGACCAACACGCTCCTGGCGGGCAAGACGATCGTCATCGCGGGCTTCGGTTTCTGTGGGCGCGGCCTGGCCGAACGGGCCCGCGGCCTAGGGGCCCGGGTCGTCATCACCGAAATCGACCCTGTGAAGGCGCTCGATGCCGCGTTGCAGGGTTTCGCCGTCCAGCCCATGGCCGAGGCCGCCGCGAACGGCGACGTCTTCATCACCGTTACGGGCAACCGTGATGTCGTCAACGGTGAGCACCTCGCCGTTATGAAAGACGGCGCGATCCTTGCGAACTCGGGGCACTTCGACGTCGAGATCGACGTTCGCGCGCTGGGCGAGATGGCCGTCGAAGTGCATCGCGGCAGCCGTCCGCAGACCGAGGAGTACGTGATGGCCGACGGGCGGCGTCTCGTCCTCCTCGCGGAGGGCCGCCTCGTCAATCTGGCGGCCGCCGAGGGCCACCCGGCCGCCGTGATGGACATGTCGTTCGCCGACCAGGCCCTCACGTGCGCGTGGCTGGCGACCGCGCACGCGACGCTGTCCCCGGCCGTCCACGACGTCCCGAAGGACATCGACACGGAGGTCGCCCGCCTCAAGCTGGCGTCGATGTCCATCTCCATCGACCGGCTCACCCAGGACCAGGAGGACTATCTGCACTCCTGGCGTCTCGGGTCCTGACCCGTGCCGTCCGGGACGTACGTGCACGCAGGCGAGGGCCTTGAGGAACGCTTCCAGTGCGCGCCCGGCCCTGGCGGCTGGCGTTACATATCCCAGCGTCCGGACGGCGTCCGCACGGATCTGGTCGTGGACGCACGGTGGCGCCAGATCCGCGTCGAACTCCTCACCCCGACCTGGTGGGTGCGGGGAGGCGTCACCGGTCGCGAGGTCGCCTGGGTACGCGCCGCCGCAGAGACGGGCACCGAACACGCCGAACGGGCGTCCGGCTTCGTAGGCGAGTCGCCCGGTTTCCTCATCGCGGTCGCCCGCTCACTGGAACTTGACGAGAACGCGCAGGCCGATGTCCGTCTCGTCCAGTTGAGCGGTCCGTCCCTCTCGCCGCTCACCAATACCTGGCGCTGGCGGCGAGCAGGAACGGCCGTGTACGAGACCGAGACGGAACCGCTCCCGGTCTCGCAGTACGAGGTCACGGATCTCTCCACGGGGGAGGTCGAAAGCGTCCACCTGGCGGGCGACGTCGTTCTCTCCGCCCCGGGCATCGAACTCACCGAGTTGGAGTCCCCGCCCAACCTGCTGGGCTAGCGCCCTGCCCCGGTCACCGGAGGCTTGAGGCGATCGCCACAAGGACGTGCTGGCCGCGTTCCAGGGGCGTCACCGACGAGGCGAGCCAGCCCGGGACGGCGACGTGCGCGCCGGTCACGGGCCGGACCACGAGGTCGCGTCCCCAGGGCCGGCCGGGCGCGGCGGCCCGCGGGGAGCCGGTCCGGGGGTCGGCGAAGGCGATGGCGCCCGCTCCGGTGAGCGCGGCGGAGGGGCCCGCGTCCAGCACCCACCACGCGACCAGGTCGGCGGGGTGCCTCGCGGCCGGCCGCTCGTAGCCGTGCCGCCAGACCTGGACGTCGATCGCGACGCCGCCGACGGGCGGCGCGAGGCCGGGCCCGCAGGAGTCCGCGAGCGCGCCGAACGAGCGGCGGAACCGCGCGGCGGCCGCCTCCAGGTCGGTGATGATCTCGCCGGGCGGCAGCGTCTCCATCGCGGGCCCCTCGGCCCCGACGTCCGCGGCGGACGAGGACAGCAGCCCGGCGGGGTCGAGCGTGGCGAAGGCGACGGGCGTCCCCCAGTGCTGCTGGACGGGCGACACTGCGTTGCCGCAGCTGCGCCGGTCGCGGCTGGAGGAGGGGACCGCCGCGGGGACGGGGACGTGGGTGGTGGTGGTGATCGTCATGAGACTCGGCTCCAGCGCTCGTGGTAGGCGATGTTCCAGGCGATCGCGATCCGCAGCCGGGAGTCGGCGGCGGTCGCCCTCATCCAGTGGGCCTGCCAGCCCGGGAAGGCGATCATCCGGCCGGGCACCGGGGAGTAGCCGACCGGTCCCGGGGAGGCGGTCCGGGTCGTGGCGGCCGGGCGCGGATCGAGCAGCCGCAGGTATCCGGCGTCGCTGTCGCCGCTGGGCTCCGCGGCGACGGACAGGATGCCCGACCAGGCCGAGTCGTGGCGGGTGTGCGGGCGCAGCGAGTCACCGGCGCGGCAGACCACCGCCCACGCCTCGGCGCTGACGTCGTCGTCGCCGATCTCGCCGGCCGCCTCGCCCAGCGCCGCGTGGGCCAGCGCGTCCCCCGCGACGCCGATCTGGTGCCTCAGCCAGTCGATCGAGGGATGCCGCCAGGTCAGCATGGTCTGGGACGACTTGATCACGTGGACGCGGCCGGCGTCGGCGGCGAGCCGGTCGGCCTCCTCCGCCTCCAGGATGAGCTCCCGCAGATTCGGGAGATGCTCGGCGGCGCCGGCGCAGTCGGCCTGGTAGACGGGGGTCCGCCACATCTGCAGGACCAGCCGTTCCGCGGGGTCGGCGCGGCCGGCGTCGGCGCCGCTGAGCGTGTCCTCGGCATTGCTTGTCTCGGTCACGGTCGTGCTCCTTGTCGATCCGGTCAGGGTGGTACGGCGCGCACCGGGCCGCCCAGGGTCGTCCGATCCGGCCTGGGATCGATCCAGCCTGGGATCGGTCCGGCCCCTCAGCGCCCGGTACGCGCGTGGGGTGGTCATGGGGACGGCGCCGGGAACCGGGCTGATGGGTGGGCCCGGCGGGCGCGGGGCTCAGACGGGCTCGGTGAAGTCCTCTCCGGGCGCGTCGGTGAGGCGCTGCAGGTAGTTGTGCTCGCCGATGGAGTCGATGAGGCTCAGCTCGGTCTCCAGATAGTCGACGTGCTCTTCCTCGTCGGCGAGGATCTCCTCGAAGATCCGGGCGGACGTGATGTCGCCGCGCTCGCGCATCAGCGCGACGCCGGGACGCAGCCGGGCCACGTTCTCCATCTCCAGGGCGAGGTCCCCCCGGAGCTGCTCGGGAACGTCCTGCCCGATCCGCAGCGGGTTGAGTTTCTGGTAGTTCGGCATGCCCTCCAGGAAAAGGATCCGTTCGGTGAGCCGCTCGGCGTGCTTCATCTCGTCGACGGATTCCGAGCGGGTGTGATTGGCGAGCCGGACGTAGCCCCAGTCCTGCTGCATCTTCGCGTGCAGGAAGAACTGGTTGATCGCCGTGAGTTCCGCAGTGAGCTGCTCGTTGAGCAACCCGATGATCTCTCTGTCACCTTCCATGACGTTCACGCTGACATGGCGGGTGACGGTCCACCAGCTTAGAAAATTCGACTTCAATTTCCTTCTCGCGGCGAATTCGTCGGCTGTCCTGCGATGATCGGCTCGGGCGCTCCCGGGCGGGGCTGCCAGTGGTGGCCGAAGTGGAGATTCTCGCCGGGAGTGCGGGGCCGCGGGTGCCGGAAGTGGACGGCGGCTTGAGCCCGCAGGTCATTGTGCCGCGTCCCGCGGTATTCGTCGGCTGTTCGATGGACGTGCCTTCTGCGGGACGCGAATACCGCCTTTAATAGAAGGGCGTCCCAACAATTCTTAGGATTGCCTGACCTTATTTAGGCTAGGCTAGCCTAAATGATTGTGAATTGTTCATAAAGGTCGCGGCAGTGCGTGCTGTCTTTGTGGTATACGGCAATCTTTGATGGTCATGCGATGGCCGTCGCCATTCCCGAGCGCGGTCCCGGGTGCGCGCTCGGCATCGGGCGCGACAAGCCGTTTCCTGAGCCTTCGGCGATGTGCGGCGACGGAACGCCCGAGGGTCAGCGGGCCGGCGGGTACGGGCCCTGCGGGGGCGGACCGGGCGGCACCGCCCCAGGAGGCGGATACGGGCCGCCCGGGCCCGGGCCGGTGGTCGAGTAGCCCCCGGACGGGTACGGACCCTGAGCGGGCGGACGAGGGGCGTTCAGGACGTGCTGGTACGGCCCCGCGCCGTAGTTGGGCGGCGGAAGGAACTGCGGCTGCCCCTGCCCGGGGGCGCTGAACGGGGGCGGCGCCGGAGGGCCCTGCCGGGGCGGGCCGGACGGCGGAGGCCCGGCCATCGCCATGGCGGGGGCGGGCTGCGGGGTCCAGGCCGTCCAGCCGAGGCGCTGCATGCGGCGGGCGCGGCGCTGGGCGAGCCGCCACTCCTCGCGGTGGCGGCGCTCGGCGAGGACGGCCGACAGCAGGATCTCCGGGCGGACGCCCGGCGGCGGAGGCGGGCTCACCACCGCGACGACCTGTGACGCGATGCGATGCCCCAGCGAGTCGCGGACCTCCGGCAGCAGCTCCCAGAAGCGCGACAGGTACTGCCGGGCCGTCATCGCCAGCTCGTCCGACAGCTGCGACAGCTCCAGCGAGCGGCCCCACCAGGCGAGCTGCGGCGGCATCACGGCGACGGGACCGAAGAACGCCGACGCCGGGACCCGTTCCTGGATGACGATCGTCCCGGCGAACAGGTCGCCGAGCCGCTTGCCGCGCTGGTTGCAGAACGAGGTGATGAGCGCGGGAGAGCCGTAGAACGTCCAGAACTCGATGACGCCCGCCAGTGCCCGCACCAGGGCCTGCCGGAACCGGATCGGCCCGCCGTCGTCGGCGACGACGCGCAGGCCCACGGCCATCTTGCCCAGCGTCCGTCCCCGCGACAGCGTCTCGAACACGCACGGGTACCCGACGAGGACGGTCACGACCGCGAGGAGCGTCAGCCCGACCGTCCACGCCTCGTCCGCGACGAGCGACGTCATGGCCGTGAAGTAGATGGCGATGTTGAGCAGCACCATCTGGAAGAGCAGGTCGAGCAGTATGGCGCAGCCACGGCTGGCCAGGCGCGCGACCCTGATGTCGAGCGCGACGGCCTCGCCGGTGACGAGTTCGGCCATGTCCTGATCCTCCAATGGCTGGGGTCCGGTCCATTTTGCCGGTTGGACGGAGCGAGGCGTTAGTCTCCCTCGGGTGGACGTCGACGCCTATGTGGCCGCGCACAACGCCGACTGGCAGCGCCTGGAGTGGCTCATCAACCGCGGCCGCAGGCTGACCGGCGCGGAAGCCGACGAACTGGTCGAGCTCTACCAGCGGACCGCGACCCACCTGTCGGTCGTCCGTTCGAGCTCTCCGGACCCTCAGCTCGTAGGCCGGTTGTCGTCCCTCGTGGCACGGGCCAGGGCCGCTGTGGCCGGCGCCCAAGCCCCTCTGTGGCGGGACGTTACACGCTTCGCGACGGTGTCGTTCCCGGCGGCCGCCTACAGGATGAAGTGGTGGTGGCTCGGCAACGCCGTCCTGGGCAATCTGCTGGCTCTGGCCTTGGCGATCTGGGTCGTGCACAGCCCGGAGGTCCAGGCGAGCATCGCGACACCGGACGAGATCCGTGAACTCGTCGAGCACGACTTCGCGAACTACTACACCGAGCATTCGGCGTCGTCGTTCGCGTTCCAGGTATGGGTCAACAACGCCTGGGTGTCGGCGATCGCGCTGATATTCGGCATCCTTCTCGGCATCCCCACCGTGTACGTCCTGATGCTGAACCAGATCAACCTCGGCCTCACCGGCGGGCTGATGTTCGCCTACGGCAAGGGCGACGTGTTCTTCGGGCTGATCCTCCCGCACGGCCTCCTGGAACTCACCGCCGTCTACCTGGCCTGCGCCGGCGGCCTCAAACTCGGCTGGACGGTCATCGACCCGGGCCGGCGCCGCCGCGGCCAGGCCCTCGCCGAGGAGGGACGGGCCGCCGTCAGCATCGCCATCGGCCTCGTCGCCGTCCTGCTCGTGTCCGGCCTCATCGAGGGCTTCGTCACCGGCTGGGTGCACACCACCTGGCTGCGCATCTCCATCGGCGTCGTCGCAGAGGTCGCGTTCCTCGCGTACGTGATCGTCCTGGGCCGCCGCGCCACCCGGAAGGGCGAGACGGGCGACGCCGACCTCCGGCCCGACCTGGCCCCTGTCGCCGGCTAGCCCAGGGGTTAGAGGCGTCCCGCGGCTTTTAGGGCTAGGTAGGCGTCGGCTAGCGCGGGGGCTATCTCCTCGGGAGGCGCGTCCACGACCTCTACGCCGTGGCCGCGCAGCTCGGCGGTGAGGCGGCGGCGGTCGGCGCGCGCGCGTTCCGCGGCGGCGGCGTCGTACACGGAGGCGAGGTCGCCCCTTGCGGCCGCCATCTCGCCGACCCGCGGATCGGACACCGCGGCGATCATGACGAGGTGGCGGGCGGTGAGCTGCGGCAGCAGCGGGAGCAGGCCCTCCTCGATCGCGGCCGTGTTCAGCTCGGTGAGCAGCACGACGAGGCACCGCTGGCGGACGCGGGCCATCAACGTCGACACCATTCCGGCGGCGTCGCATTCGATCAGCTCCGGCTCCAGCGGCGCGAGGGCGTGCACCATCGCGGGCAGCAGGTCGGTCCTGGACGCGCCCTCGACGCGGGCACGGACGCGCCGGTCGTAGGCGAGCAGGTCGACGCGGTCGCCCGCGCGGGACGCCAGGGCGCCGAGGAGCATCGCCGCGTCCATCGAGCAGTCGAGCCGGGGAATGTCACCGACGCGGCCCGCGGACGTACGGCCCGTGTCGAGCACGAGGTAGATCCGCCGGTCGCGTTCGGGACGCCACGTGCGGACGACGATGTCGTTACGGCGCGCGGTGGCGCGCCAGTCGATGGAACGGACGTCGTCGCCGTCCACGTACTCGCGCAGTGAGTCGAACTCTGTGCCCTGCCCACGGATGAGAGCGACGTGCGCCCCGGTGAGTTCGCGCAGCCGTGCGAGCTTGGCGGGCAGGTGGCGGCGGGACGGAAACGCCGGCAGGGCACGGACCGTCCAGGGCGCGGCGCGCGAAAGCTGCCGGGCGGCCAGTCCGAGCGGTCCGACAGAGCGGACGACGACGGTGACGGCTTTGCGGTCGCCGCGCCGTGTCGGCGTCAGCGTCATCTCCACGCGTCGCCGTTCACCGGCGGGCACGTCCACCTTGACGCTGCGGGGCGTGGCTCCGGCGCTGGGCGGCCACACGTCCCGGAGGCGGGCCTTGAGGCGTCGCCGTCCGAGGTTCTCTACGATCAGCGACACCTGGGCCGTCCCGCCGAGGCGGACGTTCTTGTCGCCGGAGCGGTGGAAGCGCAGCGCGCGCACGTTCCCGGCGAGGGCCAGGTCGGCGGCGACGCCGAGCAGCAGGACGCCCCACACGATGAGCAGCGTCCACCAGCTCGGCGCGAAGAGCGGGATCGCCGCACTGAGCAGCGCCAGGAGCCCGAGGCGTCCGGTCAGGGCCATCAGCGCGGGGCGGGGACGTGGGCGAGGATGCCCTCCAGCACGCCGTCTGCCGTCGCGCCTTCCAGCTCCGCCTCGGGACGGAGCTGGACGCGGTGCCGCAGCGTCGGCCGGGCCAGCGCCTTCACGTCGTCCGGCGTCACGTAGTCGCGGCCGGACAGCCACGCCCACGCGCGGGACGTGGCCAGCAGCGCCGTCGCACCACGCGGCGACACGCCGAGCTGGAGTGACGGCGACTGGCGGGTCGCCCTGCACAGGTCCACGACGTAGGCCGCGACCTTGGGGTCGAGGTGGACGGCCCTAACTGCGGCTCGTCCAGCGGCCAGTTCGCTCGCGCCCGCGACCGGCTGCACCGCTGACAGATCACGGGGGTCGAAGCCTGCCGCGTGCCGTTGAATCATGGCGATTTCTTCGTCCCGCGTGGGCACGGGCACGGTCAGCTTGACCAGGAACCGGTCGAGCTGGGCCTCGGGCAGCGGATAGGTGCCCTCGTACTCGATCGGGTTCTGCGTCGCGCACACCACAAACGGGTCGGGCAGAGCGCGCGCGGAGCCCTCCACGGAGACCTGCCGTTCCTCCATGGCCTCCAGCAGGGAAGCCTGGGTCTTCGGCGGCGTCCGGTTGATCTCGTCGGCGAGCAGGAGGTTGGTGAAGACCGGACCCTCGCGGAACTCGAACTCCGACGTCCGGTTGTCGTACACCAGCGATCCGGTCACGTCCCCCGGCATCAGGTCAGGGGTGAACTGGACGCGCTTGAAGTCCAGGTCGAGGGCGCGTGACAGCGTCTTGATGAGCAGCGTCTTCGCCGTCCCGGGGACGCCTTCCAGCAGCACGTGGCCGCGGCAGAGCAACGCTATGACCAGACCGGTCACCACGGAGTCCTGGCCGACGACCGTCTTGGCGACCTCGCCGCGCAGAGCCGTCAGCGCCGCGCGGGCGATCTCGGCCTGGCGCTGCGACTCCGCGGACGGCCCCGGCGGAGTATCGCTTTCGCTACTCGTGCCGGGCACGTCGTCCTTCCCAAGCTCTACTGGGCGGTTCAAGACTGCCGTACCTGCCTTTCCAGGTCGTCGAGGACGTCGCTGAGAGCGATGAGCCCCGCGTCGTCCAAGGGTTCAGGACCGTACAGGGCCGCGCCGACGTACGTCTCGTCGTACGTCGTGCGGCGGGCGACCGCCGTGACGATCTCCTGTGCGGCGGATGGGTCCTGCGCGCGGCTGCGGGGCAGGCCGAGCAGCGGGACGACCCGTTCGCGGGCGCCCGACCGCAGCGCGTCGGAGGCGCGGTCACGGGCGTGCCCGGCGCGGTAGAGGCGGGCGCGTCCCTCGACCGTCTCGGCGGAGCGGACGATGACCGGCAGCGCCTCCGCGACGACCGGGCCCAGGCGGCGGGATCGCCACAGCGCGACCAGCACGACCGCGACCAGGAGTTCGAGGAAGAACAGCTTGACGCCGAACGGCAGCAGGTCGGTGAGCGACTCCTGTCCCGCCCCAGAGCCGGACTCTGGCAGATCCGGGACGAGCCACACCACGGAGGAGCCCGTGGCGGCGCCCGCCAGGTTCATGCCCAGTGCCGCGTTGCCCTCTTCAGTGAGGCGGCGGTTCGTCAGCGGGGAGGCCGAGCCGAGCACGGTGACGGTGTGCGCACCGTTCTGCACCTGGACGACCCGTGCACTGCCGTACTCCGTCTTGTAGCACTCCGTGGCAGAGCCGCCCCTGACCTCGTAGGTCTCCGACTCGTGGAACGCGACCGCTCCCGCGAGGGTCGCCGCCTGGAGGGAACAGCCCGGCTCGTCGGCGTCCTCGAACGTCGGCCCGTCCTTGCGCACCCGTGGCGCCAGGTCGGCCAGCGCGAACGACGTGGGCCGGACGAGCAGAAGATCGGCCTGCGCGTTGCTCAGGAGGATCAGGTCCTCGTTGGTGAGCCTCTCGGTGCGGGTCACCACCATGACCGTCCCAGGACCGGCCGCCTCGACGGCGTCGTCCGCGTGCCTGGCCACGGTCACCTGCGCCCCGTTCTGCCGGAGGATCTCCGCCAGGGCGCGGCTGCCGTCCTGTTTGGGCGACTCGGGGTCGAGCGCCTGGGCCGACGTCGAGGGACGCAGCGCCGCCAGGATGATCGCTATCACGACCATGGCGAGGATCACCGCGACGACGCCGCGGGCCGACCGCCAGCGGCGCCCCGCGACCTGCCGCGCGGACGGCTCGGCGCCCGTGGGTCCGGCCTGCCCCGCCCCGCTCCGCGGGGGCGTCTGCGTCACCATCGCGGGCCTCCGTCCTCACCGGCGCCCGCCGGCATCAGGTCATCGGCCTCCAGCGGCTTCGGCTTCGCCGCCCGCAGCTTCTCGTCCACGTCCTTGACCTGCGCGTATCCCTCGGCGGTGCCCGGACGGTCGCCGTACCAGACGTCGTCGAAGATCCGCACGGCGACGCGCAGGTCCTCGGCCAGCTCCGGCACGGCCTCGCCCGTCTCCTGCGCCAGCTCGTCGGCGGTACGGCCGGGACGCGCGGCCAGGACCGCCCGTTCCTCCAGGTCGCGGGCTATCGCGCGGAGCCGTTCGCGGATCGCCTCCGCCCACTGCCCGGCCGCCGCGTGACGTTCCGCCGCGTCCCTGTGGTCGAGCGCGGTGGACGTCTCGTCCTCCAGCAGGGGGTCGTTCCGGGAGCGCAGGTTGCGGCGCCCCCGCATCAGCCACGCGACGATCGCCACCGCGATGAGCACCACGACGATGATGACGACGATCGACGCCCAGCCGCTGCCGCTCCCTTGCGTGTCCGGCGCAGGGGACCCGTTGAACAGATCCTGCAGCCATTCGGAGAAGTCGTCCCAGGTGCGTTGCAGCCAGGACGGCTTGTCGCGCTGGTAGACCTGCTTCTCCAGCTCGCGGCGGGCCATCTCGCGTGCCTCGTCCCTACCGACGGGATCGAGAGCCGCGGAATCGAGCAGCGTGGGCATGCGCGTCATGGGTTCGCTCCCGTTCCCGGACGTGCCGGCTGCGGACCGGTTCGCCACAGGCCGATGAAGCCTTCCTCCTGGCCGTCCTGGTCGTTTCCGGCGCCGTTCTCTGCGCCGTTCCCAGTCCCGTTGCCCGGGGCGGACGAGATGGCGGTGACGGAGCGTCCTCGCGTGCGCAGTTCAAGGTCGAAGCCTTCGCGGCGCATCCGTCTGTCCATGTAGAGCAAGGCGATGACACCGGCGTCGAACGGCAGCACGACCGACCAGCTCACGATCCGGCCGAGCGTGTCCACGGCGAGGGCCGCCATCGTCGAATCGCTGCCAGAAGAGTCACCGAAGACAATCAGCTGCACGAACAGGAACGGGATCCGCAGCGCGAAGAAGCCCATGAACACCGTCACGAGCAGGGCCAGCAGAAGCGTCCCGAACGTCCGGAACCAGCGGCCCTTGGACAGGGTCACCGCCCTGCGAAGCGCACCCCTCACCGTCTGCCGTTCCAAGACGACCGCTGGGACGGCCAGGACGAACAGCAGATAGAGCCACACCATCAGCCCTATGCCGATGGGGAAGCCCAGGATTCCCGCGAGCACGCTCAGCCCCGGATGCGCGTCGGCGGCGATCAGCAGGGCGAACGGCAGGATCGGCAGGACCAGTGCGAGGAGCGAGATACCCATGACGGCCGCCGCGGTCGCGGCCAGCCGGCCGAGGCGGGGCCTGGCGTCCCGCCACGCCTGCCGGGGCGCGATCGGCATGCCGACCAGCTCCCGGCCGTGGATCGGCGCGAGCAACCCGGAGAGCAGGAGAATTCCGTACGCCGACAGCACCAGGCCCATCACCGTCAGCGTGAGCTGCGCGCCGAGCGACTCCATCAGCACGTCCGGGGTGACCTCACCGCGGGCCTCGTCGCCGATGAAGAAGTACGCGGCGACCGAGCTCGCCACCTGGATCACCGTGCTGATCCCCACGGACAGGCCCAGGGACGTGCGCGGGCGCCGCCGGATCCCGGCGATCGCGCCGTCCAGCATCTCCGAGATGGACATGGGACGGAACGGGACGCCCTGCGCGTCGACGTCCGCGTCGTCGTCCCAGCCGTCCGGTCCCGGCATGTCGTGGCTCCCTGCGATCTCTGGCTGGGGTCTTCCGGCGCGCCCGCCGGGTTTCTCCCCAGACCCCCTGACGTCCGGCCGGTCAGGTCATCCTGTCACGGGCGAAGTGCCGCGATTGCCGTCCCCGGCCCGGCGGGTGGCGATCCGCGCGCTCCAGGTGCCGCCGGACCGCCGGAATCTGCCGATCCCGGTCAACCTTGCGCGCGTTTCGGGAGTCACCTCTACAATTCCGTGCCGCGCACCGGATCCCGGGGGAGCCATGTACGACGCAAACGCGGGTAGCCTTGCACGCCAAGGCATTTCTCTCCCTGGCGAGGTGGGGCCGGAGCATAGCGCCGCGGAGAACTTCTCACCCGACGACACGCACGGGCCGGCACCCGCCGGCCCTGGCGAGGATGAGAAGCGCTCACTCCACCGAACCCCGACTTTGTGACGATGAGGGCCATGAGAGGACGTGTACTGGTCGTCGACGACGATCTCGCGCTCGCCGAGATGCTCGGCATCGTGCTGAGGGGCGAGGGCTTCGAGCCGTCGTTCGTCCACGACGGCGACAAGGCGCTCGAGGCGTTCCGGGAGACCCGGCCGGACCTCGTGCTGCTCGACCTGATGCTGCCCGGGGCGGACGGCATCGACGTGTGCCGGCAGATCCGCGCCGAGTCCGGCGTGCCGATCGTCATGCTGACGGCCAAGAGCGACACCGTCGACGTCGTCCTCGGCCTGGAGTCCGGCGCCGACGACTACATCGTCAAGCCGTTCAAGCCGAAGGAGCTGGTGGCGCGCGTGCGCGCCCGCCTGCGCCGCACCGACGAGCCCGCGCCGGAGACCCTCCAGATCGGCGACATCACCATCGACGTCGCCGGCCACTCGGTCAAGCGCGGCGACAAGCACATCCCGCTGACGCCGCTGGAGTTCGACCTCCTGGTGGCGCTGGCCCGCAAGCCACGCCAGGTGTTCACCCGCGAGGTCCTGCTGGAGCAGGTCTGGGGCTACCGGCACGCCGCCGACACGCGCCTGGTGAACGTCCACGTGCAGCGCCTCCGCGCCAAGATCGAGAAAGACCCGGAACGTCCCGAGATCGTCGTCACCGTGCGCGGTGTCGGCTACAAGGCCGGGCCCGCCTGACCTCGCGGTGTCCCGATGACACACCACAGGACGGCACCGCGATCGCCGAATTCCATGACACCGCCGTAGTTTCCGCCAGGGCCGTATCCCCCGTGACACGCCGATGACCGTCCAGCACTCTCCCGGAGCCCTGCGTTCAGGGCCACGCCGCATCGCGGACCTCTCATGAAAGCCGACATGAAGAGGGCGATGCGGCCTGCCCGGCGCGGCCTGCGCGCGCTTCGGCGCGTCCTGCGCACCGCCGCGCGGACGGGCTACACGAGGTGGCGGCGTTCGATCCAGGTACGCATCGTCACGTCGACCCTGTTCATTTCGGCGATCGTCGTGGCGATCCTGGGCGCGTTCCTGATGCAGCAGGTGTCGTCGGCCCTCATGGACGGCAAGGTCAAGGCGGCACGCCTCCAGTTGGACGACGGCCTGGCGCAGGTACAGCGCGACTTGGGGAACTCGCCCGAGGACGGCAGCAAGCTCAATTCGACGATCGAGCGGCTCAAGTCGCGTAGCGGTCCGTCCGGGTTGTACGAGGTCTACATCCGCGACACCACAGACCAGTACTTCGACGGCTACACGACCAACGAACTGCGGCAGGAGAGCGTCCCACGGCGGCTTCGGGAGGAACTCAGGAACGCGCCCGCGGGTGCACGCGCCTACACCTACGGCAAGCTTTCCTATGTCGATGACCGTCCGTCCGAAAGCGGCCTCATCGTCGGCGGCACGACCGGCCGGTTCGAGCTGTACTACCTGTTCCGGCTTGAGGAGGAACAGCGGACCCTGACCAATGTGGGTCGGTCCATGGCCGGGGTGGGTATCGTCCTAGTGCTGCTTTTGGCGGCGATCGCCTCGCTGGTGACGCGGCAGGTCGTCATTCCCGTGCGGCTGGCCGCCCAGGGCGCGCAGAGGCTCGCCGCCGGACGGCTTGAAGAGCGCATGAGGGTCCGCGGTGAGGACGATCTGGCGCGCCTTGCCCGCTCCTTCAACGACATGGCCGCGAACCTGCAGGAAAAGATCGGCGAACTGGAAGACCTGTCGCAGGTGCAGCGCCAGTTCGTCTCCGACGTCTCCCATGAGCTCCGCACGCCCCTGACCACCATCAGGATCGCCGCGGACATGCTCTACGAATACCGCGACACCTTCGACGACCCGGCGGTCGGCCGCTCCGCGGAGCTGTTGCAGAGCCAACTGGAGCGGTTCGAGTCGCTCCTGGCCGACCTGCTGGAGATCAGCCGGCACGACGCGGGCGCGGCGACGCTGGACGTCGAGTCCCTGGACATGCGCGACCTCGTCCTGCGCGTCGTGGGCGACATCCAGGGGCTGTCCGAGCGCAAGGGCAGCAAAGTCGTCCTGCAACTGCCGGGCGAGCCCTGCATGGCGGAGGTCGACCGCCGCCGCGTCGAGCGCATCCTGCGCAACCTGCTCGTCAACGCCGTGGAGCACGGCGAGGGCGAGGACATCATCGTGTCCGTGGCCGCAGACCGGGACGCCGTCGCCGTCGCCGTCCGCGACCACGGCGTGGGGCTCAAGCCAGGGGAGGGGCAGATGGTCTTCGACCGCTTCTGGCGCGCCGACCCCGCCCGCGCCCGCACCACCGGCGGCACCGGCCTCGGCCTGTCGATCTCCCGCGAGGACGCGCAGCTGCACGGCGGGTGGCTGCAGGCGTGGGGAGAGCCCGGTGCGGGCTCCCAGTTCCGTCTCTCGCTGCCTCGCACCGCCGGGGCCGAACTCAGGGGCTCCCCCCTCCCGCTCGTCCCTCCAGGGGCCGGTGACGCCCGCCCGCTGTACGCCGAACTGGAGGCCGGAGAGTGACCACGCGCGGCCACGCCAGGCCCGGCCGGATGTCCGGCCGCGCCGGGCTCGGCCGGGTGATCGGCCGGCTGGCGGTCGCCGCGCTCGTCCTCGGCGGGGCCGGATGCGCGTCCCTGCCCAGCGGCGGCCAGGTCATCACCGGCAAGCCCGCCGAACGCGCCGAACGCGTCGACGACCCCTACGTCCGGCTGATCCCGGTGAAACCGCGTCCCGAATGGGGGCCCGCGCAGATCGTCTCCGGGTTCCTCGCGGCGTCCGCGAGCTTCGACGACAACCACAAGGTCGCCCGGATGTACCTCGGCGGCCAGAGCTCCTGGAACCCGGGGCTGCGGCCGTCCGTGACCGTCCTGACCAGCCGCATCACCGAGCCGCAGGTCGTCAGGGTGTCCGCGAACCAGGCGACGGTCAAGGTCCTCGGCGAGGAACTCGGCACCATCTCCACCGACGGCCAGTACACCGCCTCCCCGAAGGGCCTTGAGGCCACGTTCCTGCTCGCCAAGACGCCGCAGGGTGTCTGGCGCATCACCAGCGTGCCCGGCGACGACAAGACCGGGCTGCTGCTCTCCAAGGACGACGTAGAGCGCGCCATGCGCACCGTCAACCTGTTCTTCTTCGCGCCCAACCAGCAGACCCTCGTCCCCAACGGCATCTTCCTGCCCGTCGTGAACCGGCAGACGCTGCCGACACAGCTCGTCCAGGCCCTGCTGGACGGGCCGACGTCCTGGCTCAACGGCGCCGTCCACACCGCCTTCCCCGCCGGGACCCGCCTGCGGCACGGCGTGCAGGTCGACAAGGAGGTCGCCACCGTCGACCTCACCAAACAGGCCCGTGCCGGAAGCGTCGAGCAGATGTCGGCACAGCTCAGCTGGACGATGCGTCAGCTCTCGGAAATCAAGCGGTGGCGGCTGAGGATCGACGGCGAGACCGTCACTCCCGAGGGCATGGAGTCGACCCATCCCGTGCACGCCTGGGAGCCGAACTCGCCCGACGGTCAGGTTCCGCAGGGGGAGTCCCACCAGAACGCGTACGTCGTGGGCCCGTCCGGCTTCCTGGGCACCCTGCAGAGCGACCGCGCCCAGCCCGTCGTGACCGGTGCCGCCGGGCGCCTCTCCCGTCCCGCCATCGCGCCCGACTACCGGGAGTTCGCCGGTCTCAGCTCTGCGGGCGACCAGGTCCTGGTGGCCGCACCCCTCACCGGTGCGCCCGCCCCGCGCGTGCTGCTCAACGCGCAGGCGGGGTCCCGCTTCACCGCCCCGACCTGGAGCCGTGACGGCACCCTGTGGGTCGTGGAGAGCAAGAAGGACGAATCGTGGCTCTGGGTACGTCCGCGTGGCAAGCCACCTGTCCGCGCCGCGCACTGGGGGCTCGGCGGCCGTGAGGTCAGCGCCTTCCGCCTGGCCCGCGACGGTGTCCGCGCCGCCGTCATCGCCCACATCGACGGCCGCCCCCAGGTCCAGCTGGGTCGCATCGCCCACGCGCCCGACGGCTCCCTGGACGTCGGTTCCTTCCTGCCAGTGAGCTCCGAACTCCAGGACGCGGTCGATCTCGCCTGGCGCGACTACAACACCTTCGCCGTGCTCGGCCGTGCCAAGCGCGACTCGCAGACCCTCCCGTTCCTGATGCCGATCAGCGGCAGCGCCATCACGTCGCTCGGCGTCGGCTCCCTCGGCGAGCCCCGGACGATCGCCGCCGCCCCCGGCGCCCCGATCCTGATCGGCACCCGCTCGTCCGGGAAGGACCAGGTCTGCCGCCAGCGCGCCCCGAGCAACTCCTACAGCCCGTGGATCTGCCCCACCCCGGCCAAGGACCCCAACTACCCCGGCTGACGCCGCGTTTCGCGGGTTATCCACAGTTCGCGGAGTCCGGGACGAGGGCGTGACGGCGCGGGCATCGTCGTACCCATGAACCTGCTCGCCGACCTGATCGACCTGCTGCTTCCCGAACGCTGCGCCGGATGCGGCGGGGAGCCCGTCCTGCTCTGCGACGCCTGCGCGATGCCCCTGCAGGGCCCCGCAAGGCCCGCGAGAACGGCACCGGACGGCCTCCCGCCTCCCTGGACGATCACCACCTACGACGGCCCCCTACGGACGATCCTGTCCGCCTACAAGGAACGCGGCCGGACGGCCCTGGCCGTCCCACTCGGCGAGGCCCTGGCAACGGCCATCCAGGCCGCCCTGACAAGGCTTGAGCCGCCTCACACGGTGGTGTGGGTGCCGTCCAGACGCGGGTCATTCAGGCGGCGGGGCCATGACCCCTTACGCGGAACGGTCGCCGTCGCGCTACACCGCCTACGCGCCGAAGGCATACCGGTAACCGGCCTGGACGCGCTGAGACAACGAAGACGGGTAGACGACCAAGCGGGTCTGACGGCCGCACAACGCCTCACCAACCTCGACGGCGCCCTCGAAGCGACGCCACCCGGCATGGCCGGCCGCCAGGTGATCCTGGTGGACGACGTCGTCACCACAGGCGCCTCCTTAGCCGAGGCGGCTCGTGCCCTGCGCGCCGCAGGAGCCATCCCCTGTCTCTTATACACCTCTGACGCTGCCGACGAATTAGACGGTGTAGATCTCGGCGGTAGCCCCATCA
>NZ_VCKW01000209.1 GCF_005889715.1 Actinomadura soli | reverse complement strand
CCCGCCGAGCGGCACCTGGACGACCGGAACCGCCTACAGCCCCGGCGACCAGGTGACCTACAACGGCGCGACGTACAAGTGCCTTCAGGCGCACACGGCGCTGGCCGGCTGGGAACCCGCGAACACCGCGGCGCTCTGGCAGAAGGTCTGAGCGCGACGAGGATGAAGCGCACGCGATGAGTTGCCCCACATGAAGCGCCACGCGACCGGCCGCCGCGCCACGGGACGGCCCGCGACGGGAGACCCCACCACGGGGTCCCCGGCGACGGGCCGGCCCGCGGCCGATCCTCCCGCGGCCGACCGCCCAGCGGCCGACCGCCGCGTCACCGTCCGCCACACGGCCGAACCACCCCCTCCGGCCGAACCCCCTGTGACGGACGGCCGCGCTGCGGGACGCCCCGCGGTGAAGCGCGGTGTCGTGAAATACGGCGCGCTGGCGCTCCTCGCCGCGTGCGCTCTCCTGGTGTTCGCCCAGTGCGGGGCCGCCGGCGGTTCACCGTCCGGCGGCTCCGCCCCCGGCTCCCGGGGCGGAGCCGGGTTCAACGCCACCGACGTCATGTTCCTGCAGATGATGGTTCCCCATCAGGAACAGGGCGTGAAGCTGGTCCGGCTGGCGGAACGGCATTCCGTCCGTCCCGAGGTGAAGACCCTGGCCGCGGCGATCGAGACCACGCAGGTCGCCGAGGCGAGGGAGATGCAGCAGCGGCTGCGCGGGTGGCGGCGGCCGCTGCGCGCGGAGTCGCACGAGCATGCCGCGCACGGCGGCATGCCGGAGACGACCGACGCCGAGCTCGCGGCGTTGGAGCGGACCCCGCCAGACCGTTTCGAACGCGAGTTCCTCAACCTGCTGATCGGCCACCAGGACGACGCCGTCCAGATGGCCCGGCTCGAGACCGGCAGGGGCGAGGACGCCTGGACGCGGCGGCTGGCGGAGCGCGTCGACCGGTCCCGGTCGGCGCAGATCGATCAGATGCTGGCGATTCTCCGTCCCCCATCCCCGAACGCACCCCGATCCCCGCAGGCACACCGATCCCGAAAGCCCTCCGATCCCCGGAAGGAACCCGCCCCCCGGAAGACTCCCACCGGAAGTAGGTGTTCGGCATGCGCCGAATAATCGGAATCCTGACCACTTTCATTGTCTTGGCCGCGCTCGCCGTCGCTCCCGCTCAGGCGGCGGACCGGCTGACGGCGACCTTCAGTTTGTCCGGCACGACCGGAAAGTATGTGGTCACCAATCCCGGAACGTCCGCCGTCAGCAACTGGACGCTGGCGTTCGAGCTCCCCTCGGGCGTGACCGCGAGCAACCCGCAGAACGCCACCTTGTCGCAGAGCGGGACGAAGGTGACACTCCGTCCGCTGTTCTATATCAACTCCGTCCGCGCGGGCGGGAACACCGAGCCCTACAGCCCGACGTTCACGCTGAGCTCCGCCGTGCAGCCGGCGAACTGTACGTTGAACGGCGCGGCTTGCGACGGCTCGGGTGAAGGCCCGCCGGAGAAGGCGGGCGTCACCGCGGAATACTCCATCGAAGGGTCGCGCGCCAAGTTCATCGTCGCGAACAATTCCGGCGCGACGATTTCGAACTGGTCGATCGTGTTCACCCTGCCGTCCGGCGTGACCGCCAGCAACGCCGACAACGGCTCGATCACCCAGACGGGCAGCACGTTCACGCTGTCCCCCGCCCACTACAACGGCACCATCCAGTCGGGCCGCACGACCGAGCCCTACAGCCCGACCTTCACGGTCAGCAGGGCGGGCGCGGCGCCGGTGACCTGCCGGGTCAACGACGTCAACTGCGACGGGAGCGGCGACGTGCTGCCGGGCGCGCCCGGCAACCTGTCCTCCCCGGTGAAGACGACGAAGACCGTCTCGCTGAAGTGGGACGCGGCGACCCCCGGCAGCCTGCCGATCACCGCGTACGAGGTGTACAACGGCTCGGCGCTCGCCACCACGGTGGCCGAGACGAACGCCACGGTCACCGGCCTCACGCCGAACACCGAGTACACGTTCACCGTCAAGGCGCGGGACCGCAAGGGCGGCCTGTCGCCCGCCAGCTCCCCCGTCACCGTCAAGACCAACAACCCGGCCGATGACACGCAGGCGCCCACCGTCCCCGGTGGCCTGCGCAGCACCGGCAAGGACTCCGGCAGCGTGTCGCTCTCGTGGAGCGCCTCGTCCGACAGCAGCGGCGTGGCGAACTACGACGTGCTGGTCGACGGCAAGGTCGCGACGACCGTGATCGGGACGACGGCGAAGGTGGGGGGCCTCTCCCCGTCCACCGAGTACACGTTCACCGTCAAGGCCCGCGACAGCTACGACAACGTGTCCGGGGCCAGCGAGGCCGTCAAGGTGAAGACGGACGACATCGTCGGCCAGGGCTACGCCAAGGTCGGCTACTTCGTCCAGTGGGGCATCTACGGCCGCCAGTACTTCGTGAAGAACCTGGACACCACCGGGAACGCACGGCGGCTGACCCACATCAACTACGCCTTCGGCAACATCGACCCGGTCAACCTGACCTGCCTGCACGGTGTCACCAAGGGCACCACGTCGAACCCGCAGGACCCGAGCCAGGGTGACGGCGCCGGCGACGCCGAGGCCGACTACGGGCGCCCGTTCAGCGCCGCGCAGTCGGTGGACGGCGTCGGCGACACCGGCTGGGAGAAGCTCCAGGGCAACTACAACCAGCTGCTGAAGCTCAAGAAGAAGTACCCGCACCTGAAGATTCTGATCTCGCTCGGCGGCTGGACGTACTCCAAGTACTTCTCCGACGTCGCCAAGACCGACGCGTCCCGCAAGAAGTTCGTGCAGTCCTGCCTCGACATCTACATCAAGGGCAACCTGCCGGTGTACGCCGGTAAGGGCGGTCCGGGCACCGGCGCCGGGATCTTCGACGGCATCGACCTCGACTGGGAGTGGCCGGGCGCCGAAGGGCACGCGGGCAACCACGTCAGCCCGGACGACAAGCGCAACAACACGCTGCTCATCCACGAGTTCCGCCGCCAGCTCGACGAGCTGACCAAGGAGACCGGCAACCGCTACCAGCTCACCGCGTTCACCCCCGCCGACCCGGCGAAGATCGAGGCCGGCTGGGAGCTGGCCGAGGTCGCGAAGTCCATGGACATCTTCAACATCCAGGGCTACGACTTCCACGGCGCGGGCAGCGACAACTCCTGGGAGCCCAAGCGGACGGGGCACCAGGGCAACCTGTACACCGACACCGACGACCCCTACCCGTTCCACTTCAGCGTCGAGAACGCGGTGAAGCCGTACCTCGACGCGGGCATCAACCCGCGCAAGCTGACCCTCGGCCTGGCCTACTACGGCCGGGGCTGGCAGCAGGTCAAGGACGGCGGCAAGAGCGGCGAATGGCAGGACGCCAACGGCGCGGCCCCAGGCCAGTTCGCGGAAGAGGCCGGGACGCGCGGCTACAGCAACCTGCTCGCCAGCGTGCCCAACTGCAAGATCGTCCATGACGAACAGGCGGTGGCGACGTCCTGCTTCACCGGCGACAACGGCCAATGGTGGACGTTCGACGACGCCTGGTCGATCCAGAAGAAGGTCGCCTGGCTGAAGAGCAAGAACATGCTCGGCGCGATGATCTGGGAGATGTCCGGGGACCCGGGCATCCTGACCCAGACCCTGGATCAGAGTCTGGGCAGCTGATCCCGTAAGGCCCAGGGCCGGTGCCGCCTGCGCCAGCACGGCACCGGCCCTGACCCATTTCCGGACGGACGCGCGTTCCCCACGGGACGCGCGTCCGTTTTTCTCACCCCTGTGGACCACGTGGTCCAGTTCACTTCCCGCACTTTGGACTACCTGGTCCCCTCTACGACCAGATGACCAAGCCGAAATGGGTCATCGCCATGGGCGCGTGCGCGTCGTCCGGCGGGATGTTCAACAATTACGCGATCGTGCAGGGCGGCGACCACATCGTGCCGGTGGACTTCTACCTTCCCGGCTGCCCGCCCCGGCCGGAAATGCTGCTCGACACGATCCTCAAACTCCACGACAGGATTCAGCACACCACGCTCGGCGCCGACCGCGAGGCGGAGATCGCCGTACTCGAAGAAGGCGCCCTTTCGCACCGGCGGCCGTCGAAGATCGTCCTTTAGAGGGCCGCGCGGGGGCTCGGTCAAGGAGCCTCGGGGCTTAGGGAGCGTCGGGGTCTTCGGGGGCGTCGGGAGCGGCCGGTGGGGCGAGGAGCCTGCGGAGCAGGTCGAGTTGCAGGCCGGCCAGGCGCCGTCCCTCGGCGAGGTCGATGTCCTTGAGGTTCTGGAGGGCCCTCATTCCGCAGGACCGGATGATGCGGTTCAGCGACGCGCCACCGAAACCATGGCGCACGAATTCCCGCATCGCCGTGTCGAGCAGTTCACGGCGCCGCTCCAGCGGCAGCACGGCCTTTTCGGATCCCACGTTCAGACCCTAGCTCACCGTGACACGAGGTCACCGCGCGTCGAGGACCAGGTCAGGCGGGCGTCCAGTAGCGTCCGGGCGGGGTCGCCACAGGCGGCCGTCACATCGATGATCTTCAGCGTCCCGGGGAAGGGAAACGCGACTTGATCAACGATTCCGTGGCCGAGCGGTGCGTGATCGCGGGCCCGGCTCCCCCGACTCGGCACCGAAAGCGAGGCGGCCGGAACCGTTCCGGTCCATTCCCTGGCGCCCGGCACGGGGACGTCTAGTCTGTCGTAATGATTCCCGCTTCGGGTGTTTCCCCCGTGACGTCCCGGCTTGGGTGGCTTGATGCGCTGCGTGGTGGGGCGGCTCTGGCGGTGGCGCTGCACCACGCCAGCTACGTGTACCTGCCGTCCCTGCGGATCCAGGTGGCCGACTGGTTCGATCCCGGCATGGCGGGAGTGCTGGTTTTCTTCCTGGTCAGCGGCTACATCGTGCCAGCGTCGCTGGAACGCCGCGCAAGTGTGCGGGGATTCTGGATCGGCCGGTTCTTCCGCATCTACCCGCTGCTCGCGGTGGCGTGCCTCCTCGCGATCCTGCCGTTCCTGCTGGGCGTGCTCGGGCTCCGGGCGGGGCTGGAGCAGTACTCCCCCGCGACCGCCGTCCTGGCGCACCTCACGATGCTGCAGGACGTCCTGAACGTCCCCAACGTGATGAACGTCCTGTGGACGCTGTCGTACGAGATGGCCTTCTACCTGCTGATCGTCGCGCTGTTCGTGGTGGACGGGCACCGCCGCTCCGCACCGGCCGCGGCGGTCCTCACCGTCGTCGCGGTCGCGGCCGTCGCGCTCACCGCCACCGGCCTGCTGACCGGCGCCTACGCCCCCGCCGCGCTGCTGTCGCGCACCGCCGGGACCGGCCCGGTCGTCGCGGTGACCGCCGCGGGCGTGGTGGTGGCGATCGCGGCGGCGATGTCGAAGCGTCCCGCGCCGCGCGTCGCCGGCGGGCTGCTCGGCGGGCTGCTCGCCGTCCTCCTGGTCACGGCGAACGGGCGCCTCGACGCCTGGGAGGGCCTGATCATGCTGGCGATCATGTTCGCCGGGACGGCCGTCCACCGCGCCGAGCACGGCCAGATCAGCCGGCGCGCGGGCGCGGCGGCGTGCGCCGTCGTCCTGGCGGGCGCGCTCGGCACCGGGACGTGGCATGCCGCCGCTTACGGCTGGAAGGCGCAGCTCGCCTGGTGCGCCACCGTGCTGGCCGCCGCGGCGGCGTTCGCGGCGGCATGGCGGTGGCGGCACCGCCGGTTCCCCCGCTGGGCCACCGGCCTCGGCACCATCAGCTTCTCGGTCTACCTGCTGCATCCGCTGCTGCTGATGGTGGCGGCGCAGTTCCTCGACGTGTCCGGCCGGGAGGACGTGGCGGGCCTGGCGTTCTATGTCCTGGTGCTGCTGGCGGTGAGCTGGGCGTCGCAGCGCTGGATCGAGGCGCCCGCGCAGCGCCTCGGTCGCCGCCTGACCCGTCCGGCACGCCCGGACGCACCCGTCCAGCCGCAGGTCCTCGCGTCCTGATCCACGGCCGCCGCGGCCCGCGAACGCGACCGGCGAGCGGGCGACCGTGGACCGATGCACGGGCGACCACGGACCGTCACAACAGGCGCGCCTGGACCGGTGCAACGGGCGAGCGCGGCCGGGGATGCGCGGCGCGTTCACAGGCGCGGGCCGGGGCGAAGGGCCGAGAGTCTCGTTTTCACAGCTCAGCGGCCGGATTGAAAAAATGGGCCTTCGTTCAGTCACGAGGCGTGCTGGTAGAAGATTCGCAGGTCGTCCCCGCTTTTTGCGTAGAAGGCATTCTATCCGGGGGTCGGGTGTGCATTCTGTAATTGGTCATTTCTGCACTGGTGGTAAATAGTCGTGGGCATGGGGCCGGCGCCACGACGCTTCTGTGGCACCGGCCGGGGACCGGCAGGGCCAGGCGGTCCACGTTTCTTCTTCCACCCCCATGAAAGGACCCCCCGCTCATGAGGAAACGCAGCCTGTTGACTGCGGTACCGCTCGCGGTTCTGACGCTTGCCGGTACGTCGGTGGCGAACGCGAATGCGGACACGCAGCCCGCACCGCCGCCGAAGACCAACATCGTCGGCGGCGTGCCCGCCACGGAGACCTACACGTTCATGGCCTCGCTGCAGGGCAGCAGCGGCTCCCACAGCTGCGGCGGCTCCCTCGTCGCGCCGCAGTGGGTCATCACCGCGACGCACTGCGGCCAGCCCGCCCAGGTCAGGATCGGCACGCGGACCTACAACGCGGGCGGCGAAGTCGTGCGCGTCGCGAGCCGCCAGGTCGTCGGTGGCGACCTCGCCATCCTTCGCCTGGCCAGCGCGGCCACGTCCAAGCCCATCCCGATCGCGCAGACCGCGCCGGTCGGCTCGGCCACCCGCCTGATCGGCTGGGGCCAGACCTGCCCGACGCGCGGCTGCGGCGGCGCGCCCATCAACCTCCAGCAGCTCGACACGACCATCGTCGCCGACAGCCGTTGCTCCGGCATCGACGGGGCGAACGAGATCTGCACCGACGGCGGCAACGGCAAGGGCGCCTGCTACGGCGACTCCGGCGGACCCGCCGTGACCGGCGGCCCCGGTGCGTGGGAGCTCGTCGGCGCCACCAGCCGTGGCGGCCAGACCTGTGCCCAGGGCCCGGCCATCTACAGCGACACGGCCGCGTACCGCAACCGGATCCTCCAGATCATCGGCGGCGCCGCGAGCGCGACCCGCTGACCGTTCAGGAATGAACGTGCCCTCCGTCGGAGCGCGGTGCCCGGCGGAGGGCGCCTCATCCGCTCCCACACTGTGAGGTATCCATGGTCGCAAGTAAGTTCCTGAGGGTCTGCGCGGCGCTGCTGCTCGGCCTGGCCTTCCTGGTCGGCACCGGCGTTCCCGCTTCGGCGGCGCCCGAGGCGCAGCAGTCCTACGTCCGCACGGTCCGGTACGACACCAGCCAGGCCGCCGAGTTCAAGGAGGCGTGGGACGAGGGCGCGAAGATCTGGAACGAGCGCGTCAAGAACGTCCAGTTCGTTCCCGGCACGCCCGGCGACGTCCGCATCCTCGCCGACAACGGCTGGCCCCGCGCCCAGGTGACGAGCCTCGGTCGCGGCACCGTCTGGATGGGCCGCCAGGCCACCAACGAAGGCCACTACGTCATCCGGATCGCGTCCCACGAGCTGGGGCACATCCTCGGCCTGCCGGACCGGCGCACCGGTCTGTGCACGGACCTGATGTCCGGCGCCAGCGCCGGCACCACCTGCAAGAACCCCAACCCGAACGCGGCGGAGATCGCCGAGGTCGAGCGCAACTTCCAGTTCGGCCGCATGGGCGTCAAGCCCGGCGCCGTGCTGACCGAGGCGCCGGTCCTCGCCCGCCACTGAACCCCTTCCACCTCGGCCGCCCCGCGCAAACCCTGCACGCGCGGACAGGCCGGATGAAAGAGGTTCTCTGATCCCCGCCCCTCATGCGACCTGAGGGCGCCCGTTCCTTCCGGCAGGCGCCCTCAGGTTCGCTTCAGGGGACGGGGTTCGCTTTTGTGGGGATCGGGTTCGCTTCTTCAGGACGCGGTCCGCTTCAGGGCTCAGGGCGCGGTTCGCCTTTCGGTACGGGGCAGGAACGCGACGAGCGCCGTGCCCACCGTGGTGATGACGGCGGCGACGACGAACGCCGTCGAGTACCCGTCCACCAGGTCGGTGCCGGAACGGGCCGCGGCCGTCCCGAGGACCATGAGGCCGATGGCGCCCCCGATGGTGCGGGACGTGTTGACGACGCCCGCCACCGCCCCCGCCTCCGACGACGGCGCGCCCGCCGTGGACGCCTGCACCAGCGGCGTCATCAGCAGCCCGAACCCGAGCGCCATGGTCGCGCCGGGCCCGAGGATCGAGCCGAGGAACGTCCCGTCGGCGTCCAGCACGACGCTCTGCCACGCGAACCCCGCCGCGGCCAGCAGCCCGCCCGCTCCGGCGAGGAGCCGCGCGTCCATGCGGGCCATGAGCGTCGGCGCGAGCCGGGAACCGATGATGATGCCCGCCGTGTGCGGCAGGAACGACAGGCCGGTCCGCACGGCGCTGTAGTGCAGGACGTTCTGCATGTAGAGCGACAGGAAGTACCAGAGCGCGAAACCCGCCATCGTCCCGACGAGCGTGGCGAGGTTCCCGACCGCCACGCTGCGCAGCCGGAACAACCCCAGCCGCACCAGCGGCTGCGCGGACCGCGCCTCCACCGCGACGAACACCGCCAGCAACGCGAGCCCCGCCACCAGCGGGAACAGCGCCGTCCACCCGTGCCTCTCGGTCTCGCCGATGCCGAACGCCAGCAGCCCGACGCCCGCCGTGACGAGCACCGCCCCGGGCAGGTCGAGCCGCTGCCGCCCCTCCGCCGGGCGCTCCCCCCTCAGCCACCGGACGGCGATGAACCCCACGACCAGGCCGACCGGAACATTGATCAGGAACACCCAGCGCCAGCTCAGATAGTCGGTGAGCAGCCCGCCGACCAGCCCGCCCGTGGCCCCGCCCGCCGTGCCGACGGCGGTCCACATGGCGATCGCCCGGGTCCGGGCGGGCCCGTCCGGGAACGTGGCGGTGATCAGCGACAGCGTGACCGGCGCGAGGATCGCGGCGCCGAGGCCCTGCACGGCGCGGGCGCCGATCAGCATGCTCGCGTCCTGCGCGAACCCGCCCGCGAGGCTGGCCACGGTGAACAGGCCGAGCCCCGCGACGAAGACGCGCTTGCGTCCGAAGAGGTCGGCGGCCCGTCCGCCGAGCAGCAGGAACCCGGCGAACGTCAGCGAGTAGGCGTTGACGACCCATTGCAGCCCGGTCGCGCCGAGCCCGAGCCCGGCGCGCATGTCGGGCAGCGCGACGTTGACGACGGAGATGTCCAGGACGACGAGGAACTGCCCGATGGACGCCGCGAGCAGCGCCGCCCACCCGGGCGTCGACAGACGCGGCGCGGCCTTTCCGGCGACTTCGGGCTCATAGGTCGTGGTCATGCCCTCAAGGCTGCACCCGCCGCCCCTCCCCCGCGTCGGCCACCGGACCCAACCCACAAGGTCCCATCGACCTAGGACCCGCGCATCGGCCGGGGGCCGGACGCCGCGTTGCGCCGCCGCACCGCTGACGTGCCGCATCGCTGACGTGCGGGCTGTGGGAGAGCCGCCGGACGGTCGTGTCAGGTGAGGGGGGCCTCGTCGTTCGTCCGGCCCACGAGCACGGAATCTTCGGCGAGATCGCCGCCCGGGTCTCCGGTGATCCGCAGTCTCCCCGTCGAGCCGGGGCTGAGGAGGTCGATCTCGCGTTGGAAAAGCCAGATGCGCCGCACCGTCAGATCGGCAGGCCGTTCCTTACCGGCGGCCTCGCGCACCTCGTGCAGTTTGACACCCGGCCATACGGTTCCCCGCAAGGTGCGCACTATGACGAGGAAGGCCCCTTCGCCGTCGGTCTCCACGGGCGCGGAGATCTGCAGCTCTACCTCATGATCCACAAGAACCCGCCCTGTCCATGAAGTCCTGGATTTCGTCCGGCGAGAGTTTCGGAGTGGTTTCCAGAATCCGGTTGAGGTCGCCGGTGGTGATGTTGGGCGGAATATCGTATCCCATGTCGGAGAGGATGGCGCGGGCGCGGGCGGCCGGGATGGTCTGGTTGGCGCGGTCGGCGAGATCGGTCGCCTGGATCCCGAGGCCCATCTCGGCTTCTCGCGGAATATAGCCCGGGCCGAGTTTCTCCACGTCCTGCAGGTTGCCGGGACGGTGGATCTGCACGACCCCCTCGCCGCCGTACTCGCTCGCCGACTGCGTGGCGAAGATCGTCGCGACGCCGGGGTCGGACGTCACGGACGCGACTCCCGCCTTCTGCATGTTCTCACCGCCGGGCCATCCCTTGGTCGTCCCGCGGAAATAGGGCGGGTCGGTGTCGGTGAGGCCCGAGGGGTCGATTCGGCGGACCGGGTTGCTCACATAGGCGTAAGGGTTGGCCCCGCCGAGCAGGCCGATCGGGTCGCTGCTCAAATAGCGGCCGGTCGTGGAGTCGTAATAGCGGTGAAGGTTGTAGTCCAGCCCGGTCTCTTCGTCGCGATACTGCCCGGGGAACCGGAACGGGCAGCCCGAAGTGTGCTCGGACGCTCCCCACAGGTCGGCCTTGGACGACTGGGTCAGCTTCCCATTCGCCTGCACCAGTTCCCGGGGCGTGCCGACGAGATCGGTGACGATGGCGTGGAACTCTTCGTCATATTTCTGCTGCGATTCGTTCCAGGTTCTGCGGGTCTGTGTCGCGGGCCGGAACGTTCCCGGGTCGTGCGTCCAGGTCCTGACCTCCCGGCGGCCGTGGCGGGACGCGTCCTCCTCGACCAGCGTCGTACCGTCCCAGGTGAAATCGACCCGCTCGACGAGCTGTCCCGAGCCGTAACGCCGCTTGCTGACGCGGCGTCCGAACGGGTCGTAGGAGTACTGCCACGTATCGCCGGACGGCGTGCTGACCGAGACGAGCCGGTCATCGGCGTCCCAGCCGTAGCGCCAGCTGTCCCTGCGGCCGGACAGCGTCCTGACGTGGCGCGTGACGACGCGTCCCTGCTCGTCGTACTCGAACGACGTCCGTCCCGAGTGGACGAGCCGGGGGCCGGTGAACGTCCGATCGGCGGGGAGGGCGCCGGGGCCGCCGCCCGGGAGACCGTCCGGGAGGCCGTCCGGGAGGCCGTCCGGGAGGCCGTCCGGGAGGCCGTCCGGGAGGCCGTCCGCGACACGCGAGTCCGACCCCTGGACGGGACTACCGGCGGCGTCGTAGGCGTACCGCTCGGTCCATCCGTGCCCCTGGACGCCGGTCACCCGACCGGCATCATCGAGCTCGAAGGACTGCGGCCCGTTCAGGCGATCCCTGATGGCGGTGACGTTCCCGTCCGCCTGGTAGCCGTAGGCCCGATGCTGCAGCAGCTGTGGTTCCGCCGTTGGCGCCAGCGCCCACAGGGCCTGGTCGACGAGCTGGTGATCGGCGTCCCACCGCTGGTCCACGATCACGCCGGTGCCGATGGCGCGCCGCACCTCCCGGCCCGCCGCGTCGTAGGAGAACCGGAGGGCGTGGCCATCGGTGTGCAGTTCGGAGAGCCGCCCCCCGGAGTCGTAGGCCCATGACGACTCGGCTCCGGCGGGCGTACGACGACGCACGCGGCGGCCGAGCGCGTCGTAGGCGGCGCGCAGCACGCGGCCGTTGCACTCCTGGGCGGTGACGCGGCCGTTCGCGTCGTAGCTCAGCCGCAGCTCGACGCCCGGGCCCGCCGAGTGGCTCAGCCTGCCCGCCGGGTCGTAGGCGTACGTGGTCACCGCGTCCCCGGCCCGCTGCTCGATGACCTTGCCGAGCGGGTCGCGGAGGTACTGCGTGACCTCGCCGGCGCCGTTGCGGCGGGAGACGAGCCGTCCTGCGGCGTCGTGCTCGTAGCGCACGGCGCGTCCGTTGAAGTCCGCTTCCTGGACGAGCCTGCCCGCGGCGTCGTACTCGTAGCGCCAGACGAGACCCTGCGGATTGGTGACCGAGACGAGGCGGAGCTCGGGATCGTACGCCAGCTCCAGCCGGGACCCATCGGCACCGAACTGGACCGACGGAATGCCGAACGGACCGTATTCGGTACGCGTCCGCCGCCCCGCGGCGTCGGTGTGGCCGACGAGGTCGCCGTTCGCGTCGTACTGCCAGCGTTCGGTGGACCCGGACGGCAGCGTCCGGGTGAGGGGCTTTCCACCGATGGTCCACTCGAAGCGAACGGTGCCGCCGACCGGGTCGGTCGCGGCCGTGATGCGGCCCATGCCATTGCGCTGGTAGCGCGTGACGTTGCCGAGCTGGTCGGTGACGGCCAGCGGCAGACCGGCGCCGTCGACCTCGAACCTGGTGACATCGCCCAGCGGGTCGGTCACCGTCAGCAGGTGGCCGTGCTCGTTGTAGCCGTACACCGTCGTCGCGCCGAGCGGGTCGGTACGGCTGACGAGGTTGCCTCGCTCGTCCCATGCCTGGTGCCAGACGGCGCCGTCCGGCCCGGTGATCTGGACCGCCTTGTTCAGCTCGTTGTAGACGGCGACGGTGCGGCGTTCCGACGCCCGGCTGATGGACGTGATGTTGCCGACCTCGTCATAGGTGAACCGCGTGGTGTGGCCGAGCGGATCGATGAGGGACAGCACGCGGTTGTGGCGGTCGCGCTCATAACGGGTGGTGTTGCCGAGCGGGTCGGTCTGGGCGATCCGCTGGTACGCGTCGTTGAACTCGTAGGTGATGCTGTGTCCCAGCGAGTCGGTCTGGACGGTGCGCCTGATGCCCGCTGCGTCGGGTTCGCCGAAGCGGATGCGGGTGTTGAGATGGCCGCCGGTCCCGGTCCCGGCGACGGCGCGGCCGCGTTCGTCGTAGGTGTAGTCGTAGCCGTGACCGGTTCGGTCGCGCCAGGCGGTCAGGCGGTGCTCGTCGTCATAGAAGAACCGCAGCGGCCGACCGGACTCGTTGATGACCTCGGCCAGATCACCCGCGGCGTCGTAGCCGTACCGCATCAGGACGACGCCACCGGTCTCCGAGCTCCCGCCGGCCTCCGGCCGTCCACCGCTTTCCGGCCGTCCACCGGTGTCTTGGCCGAGCAGACGGAGCGCACTGACACGCCATTCGCCGGCACCGCCCGCCGGGCTCTGGAACGGGACGGTGTCGACGGCGAGCCGGTAGCCGCCCGAGTGCCGAACCTGGGTGAGGGCGCCTCCCTCGTCGTACACCAGGTCGATCCGGTTGCCGTTGCGGTCGGTAATCGCGGCAAGCGGAAGCCGGGACCAGCCGGTCTGCTCTCCAGGGGCCGGGAAGTGCAGCGTGCGGCCGGTGCGTCCGTCGCTGAGGGTGTAGCCGCCGTCGCCGGTCATGGCCAGGTGCCGGTGCTGGGCGCCCTCGACCGGACGGGCGACGACACGAGGGATGTTGACCAGCGGGAACCGCACCACCATCCCGTCGGGCGCCACGTAGGCGATCCCGGTCGCCTCCAGTTCGAGGTACTGGTCCAGCGTCGAGGCCCAGGAGGCGCCGAAGAGCCGTCCCCGCCGGTGACTGGACAGGTGCGTCCGCTCAAGGACCAGCGGCAGCACCCCCGCGAGCCGGACGTCCGTCTGGACGAAGAGCACCTCACCCGTGGCCAGGTCGATCGGATCCTTGGTGGTGGTCTTGTCCCCGGTGTCGCGGGACTCTTTCTGCGTCGTGTCCTTGTCCGGCTTGTCGCCGGGCTTGCCGTCACCGGGTTTGTTGCCGTTCCCAGAAGGCTGGCCCTTGCCAGGCTTGCCACCGCCGCCACCCGGGCCGCCCCCGCGGCGCTTGGGGGCGGGGAACGCATGCCCGGCCATCTTGTGGAAGACGCCCTTGCCCGCACCGGGCAGCCCGGGCGCCCCCTTACGCTTTCCCACCGTGAAGCGCTCCGATCCACTGGTCAACGAGCACGTCGACCGCCGATGCGGCACCGGCTGAACGGTCACGTCCGGCGCGGGAGCCGGCGCCGCTCTTCCCCGAATGGACCACTGCGAACGCCGTCCGTTCCCGCCGCGTCATCCGCTCGAAATCGGACCCGGCGAACGCAGCCAACCCCGCCCCTTCCAGCCGTGCACATAAGGGATAAATCACCGGGAATCTATCACCAAGCGCGTACCGCGCCACAGCTGACTGACCGGCGGATACGACGTGCGCAATGCGAAAACACCCCATGAACCCGGCATCCACAATGGCGCCCTCCACGTCCGTCGGCCGTCCTGGCTGAGACCCTGGGCGTCACCGCGGGCTATCGCGGCCAAGGGGCTTGTGGTCGGCCCGGGAAGCGGGCCCTACCGGGCGGACGCGCTGATGCGGCCGGACGACCCCGACATTCGAGTCTTCTGACCGCCCGGCTGACTCGGAGACGTACGTCCACGTCCACGTCCATGTCCACGTCCGACGAGCCGAGCGCCGCCGTGATCAGAGGGTGGACGACCCCCCAGTCGAGCCCGCCGTGCCCACAGCCGAGGGGCGGGACGGCGACGCTGACGATCTTCAGGTCGGCGAGGACACGGACGAGATCGTCCAGACCGGCCTCGATGTCGTCCAGGCGGGAACGGCTCCGCCAGTGCCGCTTGGTCGGGAAGTGGAGAATCCAGCGACCATCATCGATCGGGACAGGGAGGACCTCCCCGGGACGCACCCGCCCGTCGGCGCACGCCGTGGCGTAGGCGGTGAAAGCGGCCGGAAATGCGCGCTTGAACTGGAGCGCCAGCCCCTTGCCCATGACACCGGCCGTGTTGACCGGATTGACGAGCGCCTGCGCATCGTCCCGAAGAAGATCCCCCGCCCGCTCGACGATCACGCGTCCCCCTGCCGGCCGGACCGAGCGTAACGAAGGCCCCCGACACCCAAGAGCCAGTCTTTCGGCGGATCCGGCCTGTGTTCGTCGCGACGTCGATCGCCATGCCGCCGGTCACCCCGAGGAC
>NZ_VCKW01000208.1 GCF_005889715.1 Actinomadura soli | reverse complement strand
AGGTGTGTATAAGAGACAGGATCAGGACCCTATTCGATGGGCAGGCCGACGTAGTTCTCCGCCAGCGACGTGGCGGCGGCCTCCGACGAGGCCACGTAGTCCAGGTGGGCGCGCTGGAGCCGCCGCTCGAACGCGGTCGCTGCCGGGTCGACGTGCAGCAGCGTCGTCATCCAGTAGGAGAAGTGCTCGGCCCGCCAGACGCGCCGCAGGCACGCGTCGGAGTAGCCGTCCAGCAGGGTCTCCGAGCCGGTGGCGTACCGCTCGGTGAGCGCTCGCGCCAGGATGATCACGTCGGACACGGCGAGGTTGAGGCCCTTCGCGCCGGTCGGCGGGACGATGTGGCCCGCGTCCCCGGCGAGGAACAGCCGGTCGTGCCGCATCGGCTCGGCCACGAAGCTGCGCATCGGCGTGATCGCCTTGTCGGTGACCGGGCCCTCGTGCAGCTTCCAGCCGTCGCCGGTGGCGAACCGCGCGGCGAGCTCGTCCCAGATGCGGGCGTCGGGCCAGGCGGCGATGTCCTCGTCCGGCGGCACCTGCAGGTACAGGCGGCTGACCGTGGGCGAGCGCAGGCTGTGCAGCGCGAAGCCGCGGTCGTGGCTGGCGTAGATGAGCTCCTCGGTGGACGGGCGGACGCCGGCGAGGATGCCGAGCCACGCGAACGGGTAGTCGCGGGAGAACGTCCGCAGCCCCGGCACCGCCGGGCGGCTGACGCCGTGGAACCCGTCGCAGCCCGCGATGTAGTCGCAGTCGAGGGTGCGGGTCTCGCCGCCGCCGCGGTAGGTCACGCGCGGCGCGGACGCGTCCAGGTCCACGACCTCGGCCTCGAACCGGATGTCGCCGCCGTCCGCCAGCCGCCGGGCGACGAGGTCCTTGACGATCTCGGTCTGGGCGTAGACGGTCACCGTCCGGCCGGTCAGGCCGGTGAGCGGGATGCGGTGCCCGGCGCCGCCGAACCGCAGCTCCAGGCCGTGGTGGACGAGGCCCTCCCGGTCGAGCCGCTCCCCGACGCCGCTGTCGCGCAGCGCGTCGGTCGTGCCCTGCTCCAGCATCCCGGCGCGCTGGCGGTGCTCCACGTAGTCGCGGTCCCGGCTCTCCAGGACCACCGAGTCGATCCCCTGGAGATGGAGCAGGTGGGACAGCAGCAGGCCCGCGGGCCCGCCGCCGATGATCGCGACCTGGGTGCGCATCGGGTCTTTCCCCTCGTGGTCGGTTCGTCCGGCAATGCCGGGGCATCGCCGCGGGTTCAGGCTCCGGTGTCCCGCTCGGCGGAGAAGATGTCGGGGTTCCCGTGCCAGTGGGCGGCCACGTCGCGGGACAGGGCGCGCACCGCCGTCGTCAGCGGCGGCAGCAGCCGGCGCAGGTCGGCGCCGCGGGTGCCGGAGACCAGCGACATCGCCGCGACGACGGCGCCCGCGCCGTCCCGCACCGGGGCGCCGACGGACGACGCGCCGAGCGTCATCTCGTCGCGGGTCAGCGCGTACCCGGAGCGGCGGACCCGCTCGATCGAGCGGCGCAGCTCGTCCGGGTCGGTGATGGAGCGCCGGGAGTGCCGGTCGAGGTCTCCGCTCAGGACCTTCTCCCGGACGTCCGGCGGCGCGTAGGCCAGCAGCACCTTCCCGACGCCGGTGGTGTGCAGCGGCAGCGTCTGCCCGACCTGCGTCACGACCGGCACCGAGCGGGTGCCGCGCAGCCGTTCCACGATCAGCACGCGGTCGTCGCGCAGGACGCCGAGCTGGACGTTGTCGTGGGTGGCCTCGTACAGGTCCTCCATGTGCGGGAGCGCCAGCTCGCGCAGACCCATGACGGCCGGGGCCTGGCTGCCGATCCGCCAGAGCCGGGTGCCGATGCGGTAGGTGCCGTCCGGGACGCGCTCCAGGAACCCGCCCGCGACCAGCTCGCCGACGAGGCGGTGGCCGGTGGCGAGGGGCAGCCCCGACCGGCGGCAGATCTCGCTCAGGTTCAGCCGCACGCCGCCCTGCGCGAACGCGTTCAGGATGGCCATGACCTTGCCCGCCACGCTGACCGGCCGCGCGCCACCCGGGCCTCCCGCGCCATCCGCGCCATCCGCGCCATCCGCGCCCGCCCGGTCAGCTCCCACGCCGTCCACCGTCCACGCCGTCACCGCCCGCACTGTCGCCGCCCGGGCCCGTCCGCCCGTCACTCCTGCTCGGTGAGTACCCGCTGGGCGACGGCGAACGCCGAGTTCGCGGCGGGCACCCCACAATAGATCGCCGACTGCAGGAGCACCTCCTTGATCTCCTCGCGGGTCAGCCCGTTGCGGAGCGCGGCCCGCACGTGCATCGCGAGCTCCTCCAGGTGACCGCCGGCGACCATCGCGGTCAGCGTGATGCAGCTGCGGGTCTTGCGGTCCAGGCCGGGGCGGCTCCAGATCTCGCCCCACGCGTACCGGGTGATCATGTCCTGGAAGTCGGCGGTGAACTCGTCCTTGCCGGCCTCGGCGCGGTCGACGTGCGCGTCGCCGAGGACCTCGCGGCGGGTCTTCATGCCCTGCGCGTGCCGCTCGGCTTCGCTCATCCGCTGCGCGTCGGTCATCGGCGGGTCTCCTTCCAGGTGCGGTCGAGGTGCGCGGTGATCGCGCCGGTGACCGGGCCGGGCCGCTCGACGTTCCCCAGGTGCCCGGCGTCGTCGACGATCGTCAGGCGGGCGTCCGGGATTCCGGCGGCGAGCCTGCGGGCGTGGCCGTCCGGCGGGGTCGGGACGTCCTGCGCGCCGGCGATCACCAGGGTCGGCGCCGAGATCCCGCCGAGCCGCTCGGTGGCGTCGAACCCGGCGAGGGCGTCGCAGCAGGCGGCGTAGCCTTCGGGATCGGTCGCGCGGAGCATCGCCAGGTACGGCTCGGCGCCCGTGAAGGACGGGGTGAACCAGCGTCCGGCCGCCGTGTCCGCCACCGGCCCGACGCCCTCGCGGCGGACGAGGGCGGCCCGGTCCCGCCACGGCCCTGGATCGCCGAAGCGCGGGGACGTGCAGCACAGGATCAGGCCGGCCACGCGGCCGGGGGCGCGGAGCGCGAGCGCGGTACCGACGGCGCCGCCGAGCGACACGCCCGCGTAGGCGGCCTTGTCGATGCCGAGGTCGTCCAGCAGGCGGGCGATCCCGTCGGCGAGGTCCTCGACGGTGAAGGGGCCGTCCGGCGGCGGCTCCTTTCCGTGGCCGGGCAGGTCGTAGCGCAGGACGCGCCACGTCCGGGTCAGCGCGGGCAGCTGCGGCAGCCACAGGTCCATGGACGTGCCGAGGGACGGGCCCAGGACGACGACGGGCGCGTCCGGCGGGCCGTCCAGGCGATGGTGCGGCGATCGTCCCCGGATCACGCGCGGCTCCTCCGGTAGGCGTCGAGGGCCTGGCCGACGAGTACGGCTGCGGCGCCCGGACCGGGATCGCCGCCGAGGACGTCGAGCAGATCGTCGAGGTCGGCCCGCATCAGCTCCGTGGACACCTCCAGGCCGTCCACCAGGTCGGCGGCCGTCTCCGCCGCTCCGCCGGTGAGGCGCAGGCACTCGCGCAGCGGCTGCCACTCCGCGTGCCACTCCCCCGCGGGACGCTCGTGCGGCGCGGCCTGCGCGGCGAGCAGCACCTGGACCTGGGCCGGGACCTGCAGCGCGGCGGACCGGATCAGCGTGGACAGCGCCGGGTTGCGCTTGTGCGGCATCGACGACGAGCCGCCCTTCCCCGCCCCCGCGGCCTCGGCCACCTCCCCGACCTCGCTCTGCGACAGCAGCCACACATCGGTGGCGATCTTGCCGAGCGCGCCGGCGACCAGTGCCAGCGCCGCCGCCAGGTCCACGACCGGGGTGCGGCGCGTGTGCCACGGCAGGACGGGGCAGGCCAGCCCCGTCTCGTCCGCGTACGCGGCGACCAGGTCGAGCGCCCGGTCCCCGTAGGCGTCGAGCGTCCCGGCGGGGCCGCCGAGCTGCACCGGGAGGATCACGGCGGCGAGCCGCTCGCGGGCGTCCAGGCAGCCCATCAGCCAGTTCGCGGCCTTCGCGCCGAACGTCGTCGGCAGCGCCTGCCGGCCGAGGGTGCGGGCGGCCATCGGCGTGTCGCGGTAGCGCGCCGCGAGCCCGGCGAGCGCGTCCAGGGCCCGGTCGAGGTGGGCGAGGACGACGCGCCTGGTCCGGGCCGCGACGAGCATGGCACCGGTGTCGACGATGTCCTGGCTGGTCGCGCCCTTGTGGACGTGCTCGCCCGCCGTCCCGGCGAGCCGCCGCAGGTCGGCGACGAGGGGCACGACGGGGTTGCCCGCGCCGCGCGCCCGGAGCGCCACGTCCGCCAGGTCGAACCGGCCCGGGTCGGCGGCGGTGGTGATCGTGCCGGCCGCGTCCGCGGGGACGAGCCCGAGGCTTGCCTGCGCGCGGGCGAGGGCGGCCTCGGCGTCCAGCATCGCGGTCAGGTAGGCGAGGTCGCTCGTGGCGGCTTCGGCCTCCGTCCCCGCGCGGACGGGGGACAGCAGCCCCGCGTCCGGCGAGACCGCTCCGCCGGGCAGGGCGGGCGCGCCGCGCGCGCCGCGTTCGTCAGAAGCCAAGGAAGACCGTCTCCCGCTCCCCTTGCAGGTGGATGTCGAAACGGTACCGCCGCTCCCCTTCGCGCTCGGCGATCAGGGTCGCGCGCCGCTCGTCCGGGACGTCGCCGAGCAGCGGGTCGGCCGCGTGGGCAGCCGCGTCCTCGGGGAAGTACAGCCGGGTGAAGACGTGCTTGAGCAGCCCGCGGGCGAACACGAGGACGGCGATGTACGGCGCCGCGGCGCCGATCGGGCCGGGCTTGACGGTGGTGAACCAGAAGCCGCCGTCCGGGTCGGTGCCGCACCGGCCGAAGCCGGAGAAGTCGTGCCCGGCGCGGGCGAGGCCGCCCGGCCGCCGCGGGATCTCGCCGGTCTCGTCGGCCTGCCAGATCTCCAGCAGCGCGTCCGGCACCGGCTCACCGGCGCCGTCGAGGACCCGGCCCCGGACGCGGATCGCGTCCGGCCGCCAGCCCGGGACGACCTCCGGCCCGGCCTCGTAGGGCAGCGCGTACCCGAAGAACGGCCCAACGGTCTGCGAAGGCGTGACCGGCGAGGCACCGGCCCCGGCCGATCCGCTCTCGGACGCCGCGGTCATCGGGCCCTGCCTTCCTGGGGGGCGACCCCCAGACCCCCAGGGAGTCGACCCGAAGATCCTCGCTTCGCTGCGGTCATCGGGCCTCCGTCGGGGTGTCGCCGAGGACGATGTCCCACTGGTAGCCGAGCGCCCACTCCGGTTCGGTGGTGTCCATGTCGAACCGGGCGATCAGCTTCTCGCGGTCCTTCTCGCCGGGGATCGACTGGAAGATCGGGTCGTAGGCGAACAGCGGGTCGCCTGGGAAGTACATCTGCGTGACGAGCCGCTGCGTGAACGCCGTCCCGAACACCGAGTAGTGGATGTGCGCGGGGCGCCACGCGTTGTGGTGGTTGCCCCACGGGTAGGCGCCGGGCTTGATCGTGATGAAGCGGTAGCGGCCGTCGTCGCCGGTGAGGCAGCGGCCGGCGCCGGTGAAGTTCGGGTCGAGCGGCGCGGGGTGGAGGTCGCCGAGGTGCGGGTACCGGCCCGCCGCGTTCGCCTGCCACACCTCGACCAGCGCGTTCCGCACCGGGCGGCCCGCGGTGTCGAGCACGCGGCCGGTGACGATGATGCGTTCGCCGAGCGGCTCGCCGGGATGCTGGACGGTGAGGTCGAAGTCCCGCCGGCCGAGTTCCTGGTGGCCGAAGACCGGCGAGGTCAGCTCGACGCTGTCCGGGCCGAGCTTCGGCATGATCAGTTCCTGCGCGGGGGCGCGGAGCACGGTGCTCTTGTAGCCCGGGTACAGGTAAGGAGGGTGCGGCGACGCCTCGGCCTTGTCCATGTGCCTCCCATTCCCACTCGCGGCGGGCGGTCCCGGCCGTCGCTCCGGTGCCGCTCACTTTCACCCTGGCAGCCGGCGTCCGGTGCGCCGGCCGGGGGTTTCCGCTGAGTGGAAGGGAGGGGTCGTTCAGAGTTCCGCGGGCAGCTCCTCGGGCAGCCCGAACAGCGGGTACAGGCTGGTGTCGAAGAACGCGGAGACGTGCGCGACGCCCTCATCGGTGATGCTGATGACCTGGAGCTGGTAGGCGCGGTGCACGCCGTCGTCGCCGCGCATGTAGAGCCCGAACGCCGGCTGCCCGTTCGCGGCGGACGGGACCATCCGGATGTCGCCGGGCGAGGGCGCGCACTGCGTGCGGATGAGCTGCACGACGTTCTCGGCGCCGACGAACCAGTCGAGGTGCGGCGGCATCTCCCAGATGACGTCCTTCTTGAACAGCTCGATGAGGCCGGTGATGTCGGCGTCCTCGAACGCCTTGGCGTAGCGTTCGAGGAACTCGCGCTGCGCCGGGTCGGTCGGCTCGACGAGCTCGTCGCGCAGGGGCTGGTTCTCCTCCAGCTGGGCCCGCGCCCGCTGCAGCGCGCTGTTGACCGCGGCGGTGGAGGTGTCGAGCAGCTCGGCGACCTCCGCGGCCCGCCACTTCAGGACGTCCCGCAGGATCAGCACGACCCGCTGCTTGGCGGGCAGGTGCTGCAGCGCCGCTACGAACGCCAGCCGGGTGCTCTCGCGGGCGGCGACGATCGTGGCGGGGTCGGCGGCGTCGGCGCCGAGCACGGTGTCGGGAACGGGCTCCAGCCACGGCACCTCGGGGGAGGCCACCACGGGCCGCTCCGGCTCGTCGCTCGGCGCGCCGAGCCCGGACGGCATGGGCCGGTTGCCCCGCTGGTCGATCGCGGTCAGGCACACGTTCGTGGCGATCCGGTACAGCCACGTCCGCAGCGAGGACCGTCCCTCGAAGTTCTCGTACGAGCGCCACGCCCGCAGGTAGGTCTCCTGCACGAGGTCTTCGGCGTCGTGCATGGAGCCGAGCATCCGGTAGCAGTGCGCCAGCAGCTCGCGCCGGTACGGGTCGGCGAGTTCCTGGAAGTCGCGGTCTGTCTCGATGGTGCTGTTCGACATGGTTGGTCGTCACCTTCGTTCGGCGTCGTCGCTCGGACGGGCGGTGGGCCGACGGGCCCCCGTCGCCTCCGACCGTAGGCGAGCCCACCGACAGAACGTGTAAAACCCGCCCCATTCTACGCTTCGACCAGCGCATCCACCTCGAAACCGGCGGTCTCGCCGGGCCGCTGGGGGACGTGTCAGAACTCGAAGCCGCCGGGCCGGCCGTTGCGGTCGGCGATCAGCCCGGCGAGGGTCGCGATGGCGATCTCCGCCGGGGTGCGGGAGCCGATGTTGAGGCCGATGGGGCGGTGCACGCGGGCGATGTCGGCGGCCGGGACGCCCAGTTCGGTGAGCGCCGGGATGTGCGGGGCCGGGTGGCGCGGGTTGCCCATGACGCCGACCCACCGGACGGGCTGGGTGAGCACGTCCCGCAGGACGGGCCCGAGTTCGGGACGGTGGTGGTCGGTGACGACGACGTCCGCGGTCGCGTCGAGGGACGGGAGGTCGGCGGTGCCGTCCCGGTCCTTGTCGGGGTCGACGAGGAACGTGCGGTAGCCGAGGTCGGCGCCGTAGCGCAGCAGGTGGTCCGCGACGGCGCCCGCGAAGACCGCGACCAGCGTCCGCTCCCCCGCCGCGGGCGGGACGTCGCCGTGCGCCACGGCGCAGCTCGCCGGGTCGTTCGCGTGCGGTGTGCTCATAACGGAAGTCTGCCGCCCGCGTCGGCGGCCGGTAAAGCGGACGCGTTCATTTTGGGGAAACCGGTGTTTCCACTACGCGAAACACTTCCGTGGCGGCGGGTATGCCTGCAACCTAGACTGCACATCAACCGGCGGCCTCGGGAGGGACCGTGATCGCGAGACCGGAGGGCGGCCCACGCGTGGTGGTGGGGGTCGACGACTCCGCGGGCGCCCGGTGCGCCCTCTCCTGGGCGATCGGCGAGGCACGGCTGCGGAGGCTGCCCCTGCTGGTCGCCCACGCCGCGCCGCTGCCCCCGCACGTGTCGGCGGCCGGGCAGCTCGGCTGCGGCATCACCGAGGCGCTGCGCGGGTCCGGCGCCGAGCTGATCGCGCGGCTGCTCGCGGAGGTGAGCGACGGCCCGCCGGACGGCGTGGAGATGACGGCGCTGGCGCTGGTCGGCGAGCCGGGCGCGACGCTGGTGCGGCTGGCGGGAGACGACGACATCCTCGTCGTCGGGCACGGGACGCGCAGCCCGTTCTCGCGGCTGCTGCGCCCGTCGGTGCGGCTGCACTGCGCGCGGCGGGCCCGGGCGACGCTGGTGTGCGTCCGCCCGCCCGCGTTCGACACGCTGCTGGAGTGCCTGACCGCGCGGGACGAGTCGCCCGAGCACGTCCCCGACTCCCGGTTCCGGCGGCTGGGCCGCCGCCTGCGCCTGCCGCTGTGACCCGGGCCCGCCGCTCCGGGGGGCACGGGCGCGCCGCATAGGCTCTCCGCATGCGCAAGTACGTCATCATCGGCCCGCTCGGCAGCGGCAAGGGGACGCAGTCGGGGCTGCTCGCGCGGGATCTGGACATCGTGCACATCAGCGTCGGGGACATCTTCCGGTGGCACGTCAAGAGCCACACGAAGCTCGGCGCCCAGGTGCGGCGCATCATGGCGGCCGGCGAGCTGGTCGGCGACGATCTGGTGGAGGGCGTCGTCCGGGACCGCCTCGACCAGCACGACTGGAACTACGGCTTCGTGATCGACGGGTTCCCGCGCAGCCGCAGGCAGACGGAGTTCTTCCTGGAGAGCTACGACATCGACGGCGTGATCCATCTGGACCTGCCGGACGGGGAGGTCCGGCGCCGCGTCCTGGCCCGGCGGCTCTGCTCCCGGTGCGGGATGGACTACAACCTCATCGACGACCGTCCCACCGAGGAGGGGCGCTGCGACGTGTGCGGCGGCGCGCTGGTCGCGCGGGAGGACGACACGGAGGAGGCGCTGGCCGAGCGGCTCCGGCTGTACCACGAGAAGACCGACCCGATCCTGGACCTGTTCGGCCGCAAGGAGTACGTGGTCACCGTGGACGCGCGGCCGGGCGTCCACGAGGTGCAGCGGGCGCTCCGCGACCGGCTCCGGCTGCCGATGCCGCGGTGACCTCCCCCGTCGCCGAGCTGGCCGACGACCGGTTCGCCCGGCGGGGCCTGCGGCTGTTCCTGAAGCGGGACGATCTGATCCACCCGGAGCTGCCCGGCAACAAGTGGCGGAAGCTCAAGCACAACCTCGGCCCCGCCCGGGAGCACGGGACGGTCCTGACGTTCGGGGGCGCCTACTCCAACCACGTCCGGGCCACGGCGGCGGCCGGGAGGATCTTCGGATTCGCGACCATCGGGGTCATCCGCGGCGAGGAGCATCAGCCGCTGAACGAGTCGCTGGCCCAGGCCGAGCGGATGGGCATGCGCCTGACCTACCTGGACCGCGCGTCCTACCGGCGCAAGCACGAGCCCGGCGTGATCGCGGCGCTGCGCCGGAAATGGGGTGACTTTTACCTTCTGCCGGAGGGTGGGAGCAACGCTCTGGCCGTCCGGGGCTGTGAGGAGCTTGGCGGGGAGGTTCCCGGCTACGACGTCGTGTGCTGCCCCTGCGGGACCGGCGGGACGCTCGCGGGCCTGGCCGCCGGGCTGGGGGCCGGGCAGCGCGCCCTGGGCTTCTCCGTGCTGAAGGGCGGCTTCATGGACGGCGAGGTGGAGCGACTCCAGCGGGAGACGTACGGCGGGCGGCGGGGAGCCTGGCGTGTCGAGGGCGGCTTCCACTTCGGCGGATACGCCAGGAGGACACCGGAGCTGGACGGCTTCATCGGCGACTTCGCCGAGCGGCACGGGATCGTCCTCGACCGGATCTACACGGCGAAGATGATGTTCGGCGTCCTCGCCCTGGCCGAGCGCGGCGAGTTCCCGGACGGCACGCGGATCCTGGCCGTCATCACCGGCTGATCACCGCGCCGGCCGGTTGATCACCGGGCGGTACGCGTCAGGCCGGTGGGAGGTCGACGAGGGAGGCCAGGGCCGCGCGGTGGCGATCGGGGGTGCCGAGGGCGATCGCGTCGGCCTTGGCGCGCTTCAGGTAGAGGTGCGCCGGATGCTCCCAGGTGAAGCCGATGCCGCCGTGCATCTGCACGCATTCCTCGGCGGCCTTGAGCGCGGTCTCCGAGCAGTGCGCCTGCGCCACGGCGACCGCGATCGGCGTGTCCGCGTCCCCGGCGGCGACGCACGAGGCGGCGTGGCGGGCGACCGCGCGGGCCTGCGTGATCGACGTCCACAGGTCCGCGAGGCGGTGCTTGAGGCCCTGGTAGGAGCCGATCGGCCGCCCGAACTGGTAGCGCGTCTTGACGTAGGCGACGGTGTCGTCCAGGCACCGTTCGGCGAGCCCGAGCTGCTCGGACGCGAGCATCGCCGCGCCGGTCATCAGGGCGGCGCGGACGGCGCCGGTCCCGTCGGCGACGCGGCGGGCGGGCGCGGCGGAGAAGGCGACGTCGGCGAGGCGGCGCGTCATGTCCAGGGAGGTCACGGCGGTGCGGCGGGCGTCGGCGGCGTCCACCGCGTAGAGGCCGCCCGCGGCCGGGACCAGCAGCACGTCGGCGGCCGTCCCGTCGGCGACGCTGGTGACCTCGCCCGTCAGCGCGCCGCCGTCCTCCTGGACGGCCGCGGCCGCCTCGTCGCCGGGCGCGGCGCTGAACGGGACGGCCAGCACGGCGACCCGCTCTCCGGCGGCGAGCCTGGCGAGCAGGTCGCGCTCCCCGGCGGCCATCAGCGCGGCCGTCGCGACGACGGCGCTGGTCAGGAACGGGACGGGCGCGGCGAAGCGGCCGAGTTCCTCCATCACGACGGCGGTCTCGCGCCAGGTCGCGCCAGCGCCGCCGAGGTCCTCCGGGACGGGCAGCCCGGCGCAGCCGAGCCCGGCGGCGATCGCCCGCCACAGCGCCGCGTCGTAGGGGTCGTCCTTCTCGGTCCCGGCGAGGACGGACGTCCAGGGCGCCTTGTCCCCGAGCACGTCGCGGACGCTCGCCCGCAGGTCGTCCTCGATCCCGGTGTACAGCAGGTCGGTCACTTGGGGAGGTCCTTCCACGGCACGTCCTTGTCGACCCGGATCTCGCCGGGCAGGCCGAGGACGCGCTCGGCGATGATGTTGCGCAGGATCTCCGAGGTGCCGCCCTCGATGGAGTTGCCCTTGGCGCGCAGGTAGCGGTAGCCGGGCGAGCGGCGGGTGAAGTCGACCTCGGTCGGGCGGCGCATGGTCCAGTCGTCGTAGCGCAGGCCGTCCTCGCCGAGGACGTCCAGCTCCAGGCCGGACACCTCCTGGTTGAGCCTGGCGAACGCCAGCTTGACGCCCGACCCCTCGGGGCCGGGCCGCCCGGCGGTGAGCTGCTGCCTGAGCCGCTCCCCGGTGAGGCGGGCGGCCTCGGTCTCCACCCACGCGCGCATCAGCGCGTCGTGCAGGCCGGGGGTGCGCAGCTCCGGGCGGTCGCGCCAGAGGGCGGCGACCACGCCGATCATGCCGCTCTCGCGCGGCGCCGCGTGGCCGCCGATCGCGACCCGCTCGTTCATCAGTGTGGTCGTGGCGACCTGCCAGCCCTGGCCGACGTCGCCGAGGCGGTGCTCGTCGGGGATCCGCACGCCGGTGAGGAAGACCTCGTTGAACTCGGCCTCGCCGGTGAGCTGCCGAAGGGGCCGCACCTCGACGCCGGGCGCGGTCATGTCGCAGACGAAGTAGGTCATGCCGCGGTGCTTGGGGACGTCGGGGTCGGTGCGGGTGACGATGATCGCCCAGCGCGCCTCGTGGGCCATGGACGTCCAGACCTTCTGGCCGTCGACCGTCCAGGCGTCGCCGTCGCGGACGGCGCGGGTGGCCAGCGCGGCGAGGTCGGACCCGGCGCCCGGCTCGCTGAACAGCTGGCACCACAGCTCCTCGCCCGTCCAGAGGGGGCGCAGGAAGCGGCGCTTCTGCTCGTCGGTGCCGAACGCGGCGATCGTCGGCGCGGCCATGCCGAGGCCGATGGCGTTGCGCTCCGGATGGTTGGTCGGCGCGCCCGCGTCGGCGAACCGCCGGTCGACGGCGGGCTGCAGGGCGCGGGGCGCGCCGAGCCCGCCGAGCCCCTCCGGGTAGTGGACCCAGGCGAGGCCGGCGTCGAACCGGGCCCGCAGGAACTCCAGGGGCTCCATCGCCGCGGGGTCGTGCGCCGCGAGGAACCCGCCGACCAGCCGCTCCAGCTCGCCGGGGCCGGGCGCTGCCGCGCTCACAGGGCGAACGCCTCTTCGAAGGCGTGGTGGCGGGCGTAGTCGCGGGACTCGACGATGCGGCCGTCCCGCACCCGCAGGACGAAGATGTTGGGCACGACGAACGCCTCCCCGGTCTCGGTGTTGCGCCCCTCGTACTCGAACTCGGCCACGATGACCTCGGGGTCTGCGGTCTGGTGGACGACGATGTTGCGCGCGGTCATCTCCACCGGCAGGTTCCGCAGGCGGGCGAAGTGCTCGCGCAGCGCCTCGCGGCCCTCCAGCCGGGACGCGGGGCGGGCGAGCGGGTGCACGACCACCGCGTCCTCGGCGTACAGGCGCGGCAGCGCGTCGGGCCGCCGCGCGGTCACCCCGTCGATCAGCCGCTGGAAGACGGCCCGGGGGCTGGCGAACTCGGACATGTCCCTCCCCTAGAATCGGAGTTCGTGCTCCGGAAGAAGATATAGGAGCCGCGACTCAACCGGTCAACCTGGTCGACGCCGGTCGGCACCGGTCAACGGAAGGCTGCGATGACATCATCCGCGTCCGGGCGGCCGCTTCGCGCCGACGCGCTGCGCAACCGCGCGAAGGTCCTCGCCGCGGCGGAGGAGGTCTTCGCCGTCCAGGGGACCTCGGCCTCCACCGAGGAGGTCGCGCGGAAGGCGGGCGTCGGGATCGGCACGGTGTTCCGCCATTTCCCGACCAAGGAGTCGCTGCTGGAGGCCGTCCTGGTCGCCCTGCTGGAGCGGCTCGCCGCCGAGGCCGAGGGCCTGCGGTCGGCGGACGACGCGGGCGAGGCGTTCTTCGGGTTCTTCACGCGGGTGGTGGCGCAGGCGGCGACCAAGCGGGCCGTGACGGAGGCGCTGGCGGAGGCGGGCGTCGACGCCCGCGCGGCGACCGGACGGACGGGGACCGGCCTGCAGGCGGCACTCGGAGTGCTGCTGGAACGCGCGCAGGAGGCGGGGGCCGTCCGCGCGGACGTGGGCCCGGCCGAGGTCATGGCGCTGCTGGCGGGCATGTCCTACGCGGCCGGGCGCGCCGGCGCCCACGAGGACGTCCTCACGTTCGCCTTCGACGGCCTCCGCCCCCGCCCGTGACGCGGGTTCACGACGCCAGCTCCGCGGGGAGGTCGTCGCGGTGCAGGATCGTGAGGGACGTGACGGCGCGGGTCAGCACGACGTACAGGCGGGCCAGGCCGCGCGCCTCGGCGGCGGCGATGGCGGCGGGCTCGGCGACGATCACGTGGTCGTACTCCAGGCCCTTGGCGAGCGTCGCCGGGATGACGAGCAGGCGGGCGGCGCCGTCGGACTCGGGCCCGAGGAGCTCGTGCTCGACGCCCGCGGCGCGCAGCGCGGCGGCGTGCGCGTCCGCGGCGGCGTCCGCGACGATCAGCCCGACCGACCCGGGACGGGCGAGGGCCTCGCGGGCGGCGCCGACGGCGGCGGCCATCGGGTCGGGGACGCGCCGGACGTCAAGGGCGCCCGGCCCGGGGCGCAGCGAGCGCGGCCGCTCCAGCTCCGGCGCGACGTGCGGGAGCAGCCGGGCCGCGTAGTCCAGGACGGTGCCGGGAACGCGGAACCCGAGGGTGAGCTCGGTGACGTCCCCGTCCTGCCCGAGGTGGGTGAGGACGTCCTTCCACGACCGCGCCGACCAGGCGGTGGTGCCCTGCGCGATGTCGCCGAGGACGGTCGCGGAGCCCGTCCCGCAGCGGCGGCCCAGCGCCCGCAGCTGCATGGCCGACAGGTCCTGCGCCTCGTCCACGACGAGGTGCCCGAGGGAGGCGGTGCGCTCGATGAGGTCGTTCAGCTAGTCCAGGAGCGCGCGGTCGGCGGCGGTCCATTTGGCCGAGCGGTGGGAGCGGGCGGGCCTGGCCCACCGGATCGCGTGCTGTTCCTCCTCGTCGAGGACGCCCTTGGCGGCCTTCCGCAGGAAGTCGGCGTCGGAGAGCAGCCGGTACAGGACCTGCCCGGCGGTCAGCTTCGGCCACACCTCGTCCAGGACCTGCTTGACGGGCTTGCTGCGCGCGACCTGGTCCTGGACGCGGTCGTCGGGCGCCGCGCCGCGCCGCTCCATCCGCACGAGGATGTGGTGCGCGAGCCGCTGCGCGAACGCGGCCCGGCCGCTCCCGTAGCGGGTCGTGCCGCGCAGCGCGGCGGCGATCTCCCTGACCTCGTGGTCGGCGAGCCGGAAGCGGGCGGAGCCCCGGGTGAAGACCGGGCCGTCCTCGGGCTTGCGGACGTGCAGCCACAGCGCCTTGCGGAGCACGTCCGCCATCCGCGCCTCGCCCTTCAGCGCGGCGACCGGCGCGGGCTCGGCCGCGGCGGGCGCGCCGAGCAGGTCGTCGATCGTGGCCTGCTCGACGCTGACCTCGCCGAGCGCGGGCAGGACGGCGGAGATGTAGGCGAGGAACGCCCGGTTCGGCCCGACGATGAGCACCCCGGACCGCGCCAGCCGCTCCCGGTGCGTGAACAGCAGGTACGCGGCGCGGTGCAGGCCGACGGCGGTCTTGCCGGTGCCGGGCGCGCCCTGGACGCAGACGGTGCGGGGCAGGTCGGCGCGGACGATCACGTCCTGCTCCGGCTGGATGGTCGCGACGATGTCGCGCATCGGGCCGGTGCGGGGGCGTTCGATCTCCTCGGTCAGGATCCGGGACGGACCGTCCGCCAGCGGACGAGCTCCGCTCGGCGGACCGTCCTCCAGCCCCCACCCACCGCCATCCAACGGACGAGCTCCGCTCGG
>NZ_VCKW01000207.1 GCF_005889715.1 Actinomadura soli | reverse complement strand
GCCCACGCGGTGCCGACACCGTCAGGAAACCCTGGCCGGGCTGGAGACCCTCGCCGGGTTCGACAGCGACCTGCCGTGCGAGTCACCCCGGCGGATCATCCGGATCCGCAGGCCCGCCAACTTCGCCCAGCCCTGGCGCGATCCTGACCGGCTCGGGGACGGCCGCCCACCTTGCCCGGGCCGCGTGATGGTTGAGCGAGCGCCCTCCAGGCCCCCAAAAGTTCGGCCGCCTCCGCGATGGCCTCGTCAAGCGACTCCAGCGGATCGTGGGGCTCCGTTGCTCTCGATCGGGTGACGGCTGGCTCCCGTCCGAAAACGGTGTGATCCGCAGGGCACCGCGTCGATCATGGAATGAGCGGGACAGTTGTAGGCAATTTCTATGTATTCGTCGATCATCGATCCAGTGTTCGCTGAATTTGGTAATCGAGTGCGGTCCAGCCGGCTTCGATGCAGGTGAGGAGGAGTTTCGTTTCCTTCTCGTGTGGGGGTCCTCGTCCATCAATCGCTGTAGCATTTCCCTGGCGCCGCTCACTTGTTTTATTATCGCCGGTACGGTCCGCATGACAGTGCCGTCCGGCAGCGCGAAGTCTTCGTAGCCGGGCTCTGCCTGGAACATGCCCCATCAGTCCAGGATGACCCACAACGCCACTTCCCGCCCACGGCGTTCCTCATTTCGGCGCCTCCATCCCAGTCGCGGGCGCGGGCATTTCCCACCCTCCGGAGGGCGTCCTCGACGGCGGCTGGGTCGTACCACTCGGGGCCCGGAAAATCGGCCCACTGACGCTGCTGCAAAGATTCCCCACGTCCCTGCTCGCAGGTGAGGCGGTTACACGACCGATAGGGGGAGGAGCTTCTTGCCGGTCGGGCCTATTTGGATTTCGGTGCCCATGGTGGGGCAGACGCCGCAGTCGTAGCAGGGGGTCCAGCGGCAGTCTTCGACTTCGGTTTCGTCGACGGCGTCCTGCCAGTCCTGCCAGAGCCATTCGCGGTCGAGGCCCGCGTCGAGGTGGTCCCATGGGAGGACCTCTACCTCGTCGCGTTCGCGGACGGTGTACCAGGCCAGGTCTACGGGTTCGGTGGCGAGCGCCTTCTCGGCGGCGGACGTCCAGCGGTCGTAGGAGAAGTGTTCGCTCCAGCCGTCGAAGCGGCCGCCGTCTTCCCAGACCGCACGGACGACCTTGCCGACGCGGCGGTCGCCGCGGGAGAGGAGGCCCTCGATGATGGACGGCTGGCCGTCGTGGTAGCGCAGGCCGATCGCGCGGCCGTACTCCTTGTCGCCGCGCAGGGCGTCCTTGAGGGCGTGCAGGCGGCGGTCGACAGTTTCGTGGTCGCACTGGGCGGCCCACTGGAACGGGGTGTGGGGCTTGGGCACGAAACCGCCGATGGAGACCGTGCAGCGGATGTCCTTGCGGCCGGTGGCGTCGCGGCCCGCTTGGATCACCCGCTTGGCCATGCCGGCGATGGCGAGGACGTCCTCGTCCTCCTCGGTGGGCAGGCCGCACATGAAGTACAGCTTGACCTGCCGCCAGCCGTTCTCGTACGCGGTGGTCACGGTGCGGATCAGGTCGTCCTCGGTGACCATCTTGTTGATCACCTTGCGCATCCGCTCGGAGCCGCCCTCCGGCGCGAACGTCAGGCCCGAGCGGCGGCCGCCGCGGGAGAACTCGTTGGCGAGCGTGATGTTGAACGCGTCCACGCGGGTGGACGGGAGGGACAGGGAGGTGTTCGTGCCCTCGTAGCGGTCGGCGAGGCCCTTCGCGACGTCGCCGATCTCGCTGTGGTCGGCGCTGGACAGGCTGAGCAGCCCGACCTCCTGGAACCCCGATTCCTTGAGGCCCTGCTCGACCATGTTCCCGATCGTGGTGATCGAGCGCTCCCGGACCGGACGGGTGATCATCCCGGCCTGGCAGAACCGGCAGCCGCGGGTGCAGCCGCGGAAGATCTCCACGCTGAACCGCTCGTGGACGGTCTCCGCGAGCGGGACCAGGGGCTTCTTCGGGTAGGGCCACTGGTCGAGGTCCATGACGGTGTGCTTCTCGATCCGCCACGGCACGCCCGGGCGGTTCGGCGCGACCCGCTGGATGCGGCCGTCGGGCAGGTAGGTGACGTCGTAGAAGCGCGGGACGTAGACGCCGCCGGACGCGGCGAGGCGGAGCAGGAGTTCGTCGCGGCCGCCGGGCTCGCCCTCGGCCTTCCACTCGCGGATCACCTCGGTGATGGCGAGCGCGATCTCCTCGCCGTCGCCGAGGACGGCCGCGTCGATGAAGTCGGCGATCGGCTCCGGGTTGAACGCGGCGTGCCCGCCCGCGATGACGATCGGGTCGTCTCCGGTGCGGTCGGCGGCGTCCAGCGGGATCCCGGCGAGGTCGAGGGCCGTCAGCAGGTTGGTGTAGCCGAGCTCGGTGGAGAACGACACGCCGAGGACGTCGAACGCGGCGACGGGGCGGTGCGCGTCGACGGTGAACTGCGGGATGCCGTGCTCCCGCATGACGGCCTCCATGTCGGGCCACACCGAGTACGTCCGCTCCGCGAGGACGCCGTCGCGCTCGTTCAGGATCTCGTAGAGGATCTGGACGCCCTGGTTCGGCAGCCCGACCTCGTAGGCGTCCGGGTACATCAAGGCCCACCGGACGTCCGCCTCGTCCCAGTCCTTGATCTGGGAGTTCAGCTCGCCGCCAACGTACTGGATCGGCTTCTGCACGCCCGGGAGCAGCGGTTCCAGACGCGGGAAGAGCGACTCGACCGGCATGACGGGATCCTCCGTGCAGGGGACGTGGGATGAACGTCCACTCTACCGGCGCCGCGCTAATCGAACGGCCGCCGGCGGACGTGCACGGCCTGCAGCAGGCCGAACGCGATCATATTGGCGAAGGTGGCGGAACCGCCGTAGGACACGAACGGCAGCGGCAGCCCCGTGATCGGCATGATGCCGATCGACATCCCGACGTTCTGGAACGTCTGGAACCCCATCCAGCACACGACGCCGGTCGCGACGAGCGTCCCGAACAGGTCGGCGGCCTGGGTGGCGATGCGCAGGCCCCGCCACAGCACCACGCCGAGCAGCGCGACGATCACGGCGCCGCCGACGAAGCCGAGCTCCTCCCCCACCACCGTGAAGATGAAGTCGGTCTGCTGCTCGGGGACGAAGTGCCCGCCGGTCTGCTCGCCGTGGAACAGGCCCTTGCCGAACACGCCGCCCGACCCGACCGCGATCCGGGCCTGCTGCGCGTTGTAGCCGGCGCCGCGCGGGTCGGCCTCCGGGTCCAAGAAGGCGGTGAACCGGTCGATCTGGTAGTCCTCCAGCAGGCCGAAGAACCACACCGCGGCGGCCGCCGCCGCACCGCCGCCGACCAGGCCGAAGAGCCACCGCTTCTGCGCGCCGGAGATCGCCAGCATGCCGAGCACCACGGCGATGAACACCAGCGTGGTGCCGAGGTCGGGCTGCAGCATGATCAGCACGGCGGGCACCCCGGCGAGGACGAGCGCGAGCAGCACGTCGCGGCGGCCGGGGCCGATCTCCCCGTCGCGCGGCTCGCCCAGGATCATCGCGAGCAGCACCACCAGCCCGACCTTCGCGAACTCCGACGGCTGCACCTGGAAGCCGCCGCCGAGCACGATCCACGAGTGCGACCCGTTGATCGTCTCGCCGAGCGGGGTCAGGACGGCGACCAGCCCCACGCACGCCACCCCGTACAGGATCGGGACGTACGCGCGCAGGAGCCGGTAGTCCAGGACGGTGACGAGCCCGCCGAGCGCGAACCCGATGAACAGGTTCAGGATGTGCCGCTTGAGGAAGCCCTCCGGGTCCTTGCCCTGCTCGGTCAGGAGCTGGAACGTGGCGGAGCGGACGAGCAGCGCGCCGATGACCGACAGCGCCAGCACGGCCACGAACAGCGGCCAGTCGAGCCGCCGCAGCCCGCCGAGCCGGCTGCGCACCCCGCGCCGCGCCGCGTAGCCCTCGACGCTCCCGACACCCGTCCCGGTGATCACGGGGCGGTTCCCTCGCCGCCGGGCAGCGCCGGCAGCTCGGACGGCAGCCTGCCGTCCTTGAGGAGGGGCGGGCGGTCCTTCGTCCCGTACATGGCCTCCCAGATCTCCCGGACGGCCGGCGCGGCCGTGGACGCGCCCGTCCCGCCCTGCGAGACCATCGCCACCACCGCGAACCTCGGCTTCTTCATCGGGCCGATCGAGGCGAACCAGGAGGTGTCCTCCTTGCCGTACACCTCCGCGGTGCCGGTCTTGCCGCCCACCTCGACGGTCTTCATGTCGAACCCGCCGAACGCGCCCGCGGCCGTGCCCTGCTTGGGGACGTCCGCGAGGGCGTCGCGAATGTACTTGATCACCTTCTGGTCGACGGGCAGCCGCTTGGCCGGCGGCGCTTCGATCCGCTGGGCGACGGTGCCGTCCGGCCGCATCACCGCGACCCCGAGCCGCGGCACCACCAGCCTGCCGCCGTTCGCGATGGCCGCGTACGCGCGGACGAGCTGCAGCGGCGTCACCAGGACGTCGCCCTGCCCGACGGAGAAGTTGGCGGCGTCACCGGGACGCCACACGAAGCCCTCGGTGCAGTTCTCCGTCGCGACGGCCTTCAGGTAGGCGGCGCGCGCCGGGTCGGTCTTGGCGACCTGCGGGTAGCCCTCCTTGGCGCCCTTGCAGTTGGCGGCCCTGGTGACCTCCCAGTAGTCCTTCTTCCAGGCCCGGTCCGGGATGCGGCCCTCGCTCTCGCTCGGCAGGTCGATGCCGGTGCGCGAGCCGAACCCGTAGTCGCGCGCCATCCTCACCATCGGGTCGGACGGGTTCTTCTTCGGCTTCATCCCGCCGTCGCGCTGCCACTCCTGGTACGCGAACCGGTAGAAGATCGTGTCGCAGGACTTCACCAGGGCCATGTGCAGGTTCATCGGGCCGTGCCCCTGGCCCTCGAAGTTCCGGAACGCGCGGTTCCCGACGTTGTACGAGCCGGGGCACGGGTAGATGCCGTTGAGGCTGTTGCCGTCCTTCACCGCGGCGGCCACCGAGGAGACCTTGAACGTCGAGCCGGGGGCGAACTGCCCCTGCGTGACGCGGGAGATCAGCGGCTCGCCCTTCTTCTTGCCGAGCAGGGCCTCGTACTGCTCCTGGGAGATGCCGCCCGTCCAGATGGCCGGGTCGTAGGTCGGGTGGCTGGCCATCGCGACCATCCGGCCGGTCTGGACGTCCATCACGACCGCGGCGCCCGCGTCCGCGGGGCGGCCCGCCTTGCGCGCGCCGTCGATCGCGTGCTTGAGCGCGTTCTCCGCGGCGCCCTGCACGCCCGCGTCGATGCTGGTCACGAGGTGGTTGCCGGGGACGGCCGCCTGCTCGTCGGCGGTGCCGGTGACGCGCCCCTGGCTGTCGACGAGGACCTTGCGGAACCCGGGCTCGCCGCGCAGCGCCGCGTCGTACTGCGCCTCCAGGCCCGCGCGGCCGACGAGGTCGACGCCGCTGTAGCCGGTGACCTTGAGGCCGGTGCGCTTGTCCATCTCCTCCTGCGTGATCGGCTGGAGGTAGCCGAGGACCTGCGCGGGCTTCGCGCCGTTCGGCTCCGGATAGTCGCGGACGGCCTGGACCTGCGCCGTGACGCCGGGGAACTCCTCCTGGCGCTCCATGATCTGGAGCGCGCGCTTCGGGTCGACGTGGTCCTCGACGGGGATCGGCTGGTAGGGGGAGCCGGGCCAGCAGGGCCGCTTGATGCCGGGCCCGCACAGCCGGATCCGTTTGGTGATCTCGTCCTGGCCGATGCCGAGCACGGCCGAGAGCCGCCTCAGGATGCCCTCGCCGCCGTCCTTCTGCCGCAACAGCGTCGTCCGGTCGACGGACACGACCAGCGCGCTGGTGTTGCGGACGAGGGGCCGGCCGCGGTCGTCCAGGATCATGCCGCGGACGGCGGGGACGACGATGTCGCGGGTGCGGTTCTGGGCGGCGATCCCCCGGTAGTGCTCGCCCTCCAGGACCTGGAGCGACCACAGGCGCCCGACGAGGACGAGCATCAGCGCGGCGACCAGCACGTACAGGACGACCAGGCGGAAGTGGGTGCGCGGGTTCACAGGCTTCAGCCCCGTCCCGACATCGCGCGGTAGCGGGCGGCGGGCACCGCGAGGGTGTCGCTCCGGGGGCGTTCGCCGCGTTCGTACCGGCGGGTGGCGCGCAGCACCGCCCAGACGACGAACGGGCTCGCGATGACGTCGTACAGCACCTGCAGCGGCACCATGCTCGACACGGTGGCCCACTCGGCGCGCGGGTCGCCCAGCATCATGCCGGTGCCCGCGTACAGGACGGTCCCGGCGAGCGCGCCGGCGGCGACGGCGAAGAACGGCACGACGGACTGCCGGTCCATCTCGTCGGACGCGACGCCGCACAGGTAGCCGATGAGGCAGTAGACGAGCGCGTACCGGCCGATGGTGTGGTCGGCGGGCGGGATGATGTCGGCGGCGAGGCCGGCGAGGAACCCGGTGACCATGCCCGTCATCGACCCGGCGACGAGCGCCAGCGCGACGACGGCCAGCAGGACCAGATCGGGTTGGACGCCGCCGGGCAGCGGCAGCCGGTTCGCGACCGACACCTGCAGGATCAGCGTCACGGCGATCACGACGGCGGCCACCACCGAGCGGCCGGCCGGCGACGCCTCGGGCGGGTTCAGCACGTCAGTTCCCCCCGCTCGGATTCGTGGACGGGCTTCCCGAGCCGCTCGGCCGGGCGTTCGGGCGCTTGCTCCCCGACGGGCTCGCGGACGGGCTCACGCTCGGCGTCGGCGTCGGCGGTGGTTTCGGCTTCGGCGGCAGCACCGCGTCCCGCGGGTCGGTCTTCGGCGGGGCGACGACGACGGCGACGACGTCCAGGCTGGTGAACCTCACGAACGGCCGGACGTAGGCGGTGCGGGTCAGGCCCCCGGTGGAGCGGTCGATCCGTTCGACCACGCCGATGGGGACGCCCGGGACGTAGGGCCGCTGGCCCTGCGACCCGAGCGTGACGATGCGCTGCCCGACCTGGATCGGCGCGGCGGCGTCCAGCAGCTGGAAGCGCAGCGGCGTGGCGCCGTGCCCGCCGAGGCCGCGGCGCCCGCGGCCCTGCACGATCCCGATCTCCTTGGAGCCTTCGAGCCGGGACCCGATCGACGAGGTCTGGTCGGTGGCGAGCAGGACGGTCGCCGTCGCGGGCCCAACACGGGTGACGCGGCCGACGAGCCCGTCCGCGCTCATCACGGTCATGTCCCGCTTGATGCCGCTGCGGCTGCCGGCGTCGATGGTGACGGTGTCCTCGAAGCCCTGCCCGGCGGAGATCACCTGCGCGGCGAGGATCTCGTAGCCGCCCATCCCGGCGGTGCCGAGCAGCCGCTGCAACTGCGCGGCCTTGTCCTGGTCGAGGCGCATGGAGCGCAGCTGCTCGCGCAGCTTGTGGTTCTGCCGTTCGAGCCGGTCGGCGCGGCGCCGCTCGCCCGGCGCGTCGGTGATCGCGTCGAAGGTGTTGCTCACCGGACGGACCACGGACGCCGACGCGCGCTCCACGGGTCCGAACACGGTGGCGCCGACGCCGCGCAGCCCGCGCAGCGGTGACTCGGCCCCGCCGCGGTAGTCAATGGTGATCATCGCGAGCGCCACGACGAGCAGCACGCCGAGCACGACGCGGGTACGCCGGGTGTCCTTCACCCCACCGACCTCCCGTTCCTAGTCCACCCGGGGGGTCAGTGTCGCGGCTCCGGCACCAGCACCTGCCGGAGTTCCTCGAAGTCCTCGACGCACTTGCCGGTGCCGAGCACCACCGAGTCGAGGGGGTTGTCCACCAGGTGGATGGGCATCCCGGTCTCCTCGCGGAGCCGTTCGTCGAGGTTCTTCAGCAGCGCGCCACCGCCGGTGAGCGCGATCCCGCGGTCCATGATGTCGCCGGAGAGCTCCGGTGGGCATTTGTCGAGCGTGGTCTTCACCGCGTCCACCACGGCGTTGACCGGTTCCTCGATGGCCCGCCTGACCTCCTCGGCGGAGATCACGACGGTCTTCGGCAGCCCGCTGACGAGGTCGCGGCCGCGGATCTCGGCGTGCGGCTCGTCGTCGCCGCCGGGATAGGCGGACCCGATCGCCATCTTGATCTCCTCGGCCGTACGTTCCCCGAGCATCAGGGAGTACTCCTTCTTGGAGAACGAGATGACGGCCTGGTCGAGCTCGTCGCCGCCGACGCGGACGGACTGGCTGGTGACGATCCCGCCGAGCGAGATGATCGCGACCTCGGTGGTGCCGCCGCCGATGTCGACGACCATGTTGCCGGTCGGCTCGTAGACGGGCAGCCCGGCGCCGATCGCGGCGGCCATCGGCTCCTCGATGATGTACACGCGGCGGGCGCCGGCCTGGTAGCCGGCCTCCTTCACCGCGCGCTGCTCCACGCCGGTGATGCCGCTCGGCACCGCCACGACGATGCGCGGCTTGGCGAAGTGCCGGCGTTTGTGCACCTTCTGGATGAAGTAGCGGAGCATCCGCTCGGTGACGTCGAAGTCGGCGATGACGCCGTCCTTCAGCGGGCGGACCGCGACGATGTTGCCCGGGGTGCGGCCGATCATCCGCTTCGCCTCGATGCCCACCGCGACGATCTTCCCGGTGTTGGTGTTGATCGCCACCACGGACGGTTCGTTGAGGACGATGCCACGCCCGCGCACGTACACCAGGGTGTTGGCGGTACCAAGATCGACCGCCATGTCACGGCCGAGAAACGACAGCTTGTTACCCATGAAGAAAGGGAGCCCTTCAAGATTGACGGGCGTGTATAGCGGCGCGTCCATCGTAACGTGCGCGGACGTCCCCGGGCAGTCACCCAAGGGCCGCGAGTCGATCAAAAACGTCCCTCTGAGCAGCCCCGCATTGACCAAAAGACGCGCGGGCGGCCGATCACCGCTCCGGCCCCGGCCCCGGCCGATCGAACCTGAGCCGGGTCACGGGTCGTGCGGCCGGAGGCGCCCAGCGCCGGAGGTCGCACGACGCGCCGGTCGTTCCAGGGGGTCGCCCCCTGGGTCAACACAGTCAGCTGACCTCGGGGAAGAAGAGCTTGATCTCGCGGTCGGCGGAGTAGGTGGAGTCGGAGCCGTGGACGATGTTCTCGCCGATCTCCAGGGCGAAGTCGCCGCGGATGGTGCCGGGGGTGGCGCTGACCGGGTCGGTGGCGCCGGCGAGGCCGCGGAACGCCTCGATGGCGCGCGGGCCCTCGACGACCATGGCGACGAGCGGGCCGCCGGTGATGAACTCGACGAGCTCGCCGAAGAACGGCTTGCTGGCGTGCTCCTCGTAGTGGGCCTCGGCGGTCTCGCGGGCGAGGGTGCGGAGTTCCAGCGCGACGAGCTTCAGGCCCTTGCGCTCGATCCGGGAGATGACCTCACCGATGACGCCGCGGCGGACGCCGTCGGGCTTGACGAGGACGAGAGTGCGCTCGGACACGGATGGTTCTCCTTGAGGAACTTCGGAATATGCGGCCCGCGAATCTTACCGGGCTCCGGGGCCTGCCACGGTCTTCCGGGACGGTCTCGCGGCGGCGGCGGCGAGGAGCACCGCGGCGGCTCCGGCGACGATGAGCCAGATGTCGTAGCCATCGTGCAACGCGTGGATCTGCTCGGCCTCGGTGACCGGGCGCAGCCGTTCCAGCCGCGACGCCTGCAGGGACAGGACGAGGAGCTGCCCGGCCAGCACGGCGGGGAAGCACAGGGACAGGCCGAAGAGCGCGGCGCCGACGCCCGCGTCCCGCAGCGAGGCGGCGAGGGCCAGGCCGGCGCCGGTGCCGAGCAGGGCGAGCGGGACGAGCATCGTCCAGCGGCCGTCGAGGTGGGTGAGGAGGCCGAGCGGCACCGCCGCGATCATCAGGACGTGCCCGGCGTTGACGGCGTGGCGGGCGCGGGCGCGGACGGAGGCGAGCGCCCCGGCCATCGCCGCCGCGGCGGCCGCGGCGAACGGGAGCAGCGGCACGACGGCCGCGCCGCCCCGGTCGTGGGCGTCGGCGGCGGCGAGGCCGGCGAGCGGGCCCGCGACCGGATAGCCGAGCAGCCCGACGGTGATCATGACGACGGCGCAGCCGTACGGGCTGCCCGCGACGGCGTCCCGCCCGGCGGCGAGGGCGAGGCCGAGCAGCGCGGGCACCGCGAGGCCCGCGACGATGAGCCGGGCGCCGGGCGACCATCCCGCCGCCGCCACGACCGCGAGGAACGCGAAGCCCGCCGCCGGGACGCACGGGAGGAGGAGCTGGCCGCGTTCGGTGTGCCGGGACACGGGCAGCGCCCAGGGGGCCCGTCCGCGCAGGAGCAGGTGGGCGAGCGCGGCGACGGCCGCGGCCACGGCCGCCCACGGGTACGGGACGAGCGCGACACGCCAGTCCGGCACGGCCGAGCCGTCGGCGGGCGCGGGAACGGCCTTGAGCGCCAGGGGCATCGCCAGGAGCAGCGCGCCCGCCAGCGTGCCGGCCCAGGCGGCGGCCAAGGCGCGGCTCCGGCGCTCCCAGACCAGGACCAGGCAGGCGGGCAGCATCATCCCCGCGCCCGCGCCCTGGACGGCGCGGACCGTCCCGACGAGGGGCACGGAGTGGGCGAACATGACCGCGCCGAGCCCGGACAGCAGGACGGCCAGGCCCGCGGCGAGGACGGGCCACGCGGAGAACCGGCGCGCGGCCACGGCGGCGAGCGGCACCGCGACGACGAGCGCGGGCAGGGACAGCCCGGTGGCGCGCAGCAGCCCGCCGATCCCGGCATCGCCGAGGCCGAGCGCGCTCGCGGCGGCGGGGACGACGTTCACGGCGGCGTCCGGCACCGCGAGGACGGCGGCGGGCACGGCCGTGAGCGTCAGCAGCAGCGCGCCGGAGGCGGCGAGCCGGCGGCGGGCGCGGCCCTCCGGAGGCGCGGCCGGATATCCGTGGACAGGGGCGCTGGGTGCATGTCCGCGTGCGCGCAGGGACACGGCCTGCTCCTTCGCAGGGTCGTCATCCACCGCACGAGCATTTCCCAAAAGAGAAATATGTCGGAATCAGGGAAGGAGTGGAATTGCGCGGGATCGGCAGATGAATGAATGCGTCCCTCGCGAATTTAGCGCGGTGCGGCGCTCTTCGCCTTGCGTCCCATCCAAATGGCCGTCGCCCAAAGCGCCCCGAACACGACGCCGAGGAAGAACATGGCCGGCACCATGAACCCGGTCGCGATGATCAGCACCTGCAGGACGCCGCCCGCCGCGACCGCCCACGGGAACCGCAGCAGGCCCGCCATCAGCAGGCACGCGACGGCCAGGCCGCCGCACACCGCGCCGGCGGTCGCGCCGTCCACGTCGAGCACGGCCACCGCCACCGGGATCGCGAGCGCGATCACGATCGCCTCGCAGCCGAGGACGGTGGCGAGCAGCCTCCGGACCGGGTTCGCGGCGGTACTGGTGCCCATCCCCGTCACCGCCCCCCGCCTGTCATCGGGTCTCCTCGACGCGCAGCAGGATCCGGGCGTCGCCGGCCGTGACCACCGAGCCGGTGATCAGGACCCCGGCGCCCCGGTACTCGCCGGTCTCCTCGGCGAGCCCGATCGCCCGGTCGATCGCGTCGTCCAGGCGGTCCTCGACATGGACGCGCTCCGGGCCGAAGACGCTCCCGGCGATCTCGGCCAGCTCCTCGGGCGGCATTGAGCGCGGCGAGGAGTTCCGCGTCACGACCAGCTCGGCGACGACGGGTTCGAGCTGGTCGAGGACGCCGGCGACGTCCTTGTCCGCGGCGATCGCGAGGACCCCGGCGAGCCGGGTGAAGCCGAACGACTCGGTGACCGTGTTGACGGTCGCGGCCATCCCGGCCGGGTTGTGCGCCGCGTCCAGCAGGACGGTCGGGCCGGTCCGCGCGACCTCCAGGCGTCCGGGCGAGGCCGACTTGGCGAGGCCGCTGCGCACCAGCGCCGGGTCGAGCTGGCCCTCGTTCCCGCCGAAGTAGTCCTCGCCGGGCGCGATGCGGGTGGCGGCCTCCAGATTGTGCTCGCCCCTGCTCGGCGCGCCGCTGGAGAACGCCTCCACGGCGGCGAGGGCCGTCGCCGCGTTGCTCGCCTGATGGTCGCCGAACAGGGGCAGGAAGATCTCGTCGTAGACGCCGTGCAGGCCCTGGATGCTCAGCTGCTGGCCGCCGAAGGCGACGTCGCGGCTCAGGACGCCGTACTCGACGCCCTCGCGCGCCGCCGCCGCGCCGGTCTCCACGACCCGCCGCAGCAGCACCTCGGCCGCCTCGACCGGCTGCTGCGCCAGCACCGCCACCGACTCCGGCTTGATGATCCCCGCCTTCTCGGCGGCGATCTCTTCCAGGGTGTCGCCGAGGTAGCGGGTGTGGTCGAGCCCGATCGGGGTGATGACGGCGACGGCGCCGTCGGCCACGTTCGTCGCGTCCCACGCGCCGCCCATGCCGGCCTCGACCACGGCCACTTCGACCGGCGCGTCCGCGAAAGCGGCGTAGGCCATCGCGGTCAGGACCTCGAAGAACGACAGCCGCGCCTCGTGCTTGCCGTCGACCAGTTGCGCGAAGGGGAGGACGTCCTCGTAGGCCGCGACGAAGCGCTCCTCGCCGATCGGCTCGCCGTCGATCGCGATGCGCTCCCGGAGCGTGGTCAGCTCGGGGCTGGTGAACAGGCCCGTGCGCAGGCCGCGCTCGCGCAGCAGCGCCTCGATGAGCCGGGCGGTGCTGGTCTTGCCGTTCGTTCCCGCGACGTGGATCACCGGGTAGGCGCGGTGCGGCTCCCCCAGGACGTCGACCAGGTCGCGGACGCGGTCGAGGGTGGGGTCGATCTCCCACTCGACGCCGCGGGCCATGATCGCGCCGACTGCGCGCCGGTAGTCGGACGGCTCGGATACCTGGGTCACGATCTCAGAGCCTACTCGGCACTCCCCGGGGTTCCGGACGGGCCCACACTGGAGTCATGGACGTGTTCTTCCGGGAATGGGAGCGGCGGGCTCTCGGCGAGACCCGCGACATCGGGCGGGCCCGCGGGCTGGCGTCCGTCCTGGGCGTCCTCTCCCCGGGCGCGCCCGTCCTGACCGTCGTGGGTTCCAAGGGGAAGGGGACGGCGGCGACCTACGCGTCCGCCTTTCTGGCGGCCGCCGGTCTTCGGGTGTGCACGGTCACGAGTCCCGGTCTCCGCAGCGACCGCGAACGGATCAGGGTCGATGGGCGTGCGGTCTCGGAGGAGGAACTGGCGTTTCTGGGGGGCGTTCTGGACGAGGCCATCGCCGCCCTGCCGCCGCCTGCGGGCGGCTATCTTTCGCCGTCCGGGCTGTTCACCATCGCGGGGGTCGTGCATGCGCGGCGCGTCGGCGCGGACGTGATCGTCCTGGAGGCGGGCATGGGCGGACGGTCGGACGAGGTCTCCCTCTTCCCGCCCGCCGTCGTGGCGATCACGCCGATCTTCCGGGAGCACGCCGGGGTGCTCGGGAACACCCCGGCGGAGATCGCGGAGGAGAAGCTCGGCGTGGCGGGGCCGGCGACGATCGTCCTGTCCGCGCCGCAGTCGGCCGAGGTCACCGGCGTGCTCGGAGCGGTGGAGCGGGTGGAGGCGGGCGGCAGCGGGCTCGCGGCGGACCTGCTGCCCGGCGGGCTGGTGCGCGGCAGCGCCGAACTCGGCGTCGTCGCGGCCCGCCGGTTGCCGGGCGTCAGCGAACCGCCGGGCGGGCCGCTTCGCGACGTGCTGGCGTCGGTCGTCCTGCCGGGGCGGCTGTCCTGGCATGACGTGCCCGGATCGGCGACGCGGCTGCTCGTCGACTCCGCCATCGACGGGACGGGAATCGCCGAAGCCCTCACCGCCGCGCGGAAGGTCTGGGGCGCGATCGACCGCGTCGCCGTCTGCCTCCCCGACCACAAGGACCTGGACGGCGCCGTCGCCGCACTGGACGGGCTGCCGGTGACGTTCGTCCGGCTGCCGCTGCCGCATCTGCGCTTCACCCGCCCGCTGCCGCCCGCATGGGACGCCGTCGACGCCGGCACCGTCACGCCCGCGTTCCTCACCGCGCTCGGGCGCCGCGTCGTCGTCCTCGGGACCGTCTACTTCACCGGGCTCGTCCTGGACGCGGTCGGCGCCCGCACCGAGCGGCTCTTCGTCACCGCGGCCTCTCGACGTCCTTCCTGATCCGCCGCATGATCTCGGCCATCAGCGGGAACCGCGGGTTCAGCGACGGACGGTTGGACGCGACGACGCCGTAGGAGTCGGCGGTCGCCCACGCGCAGTACGTGTGGGTATCGGCCAGGACGGCGAACGTCCCGCAGACGGCCCTTCCGCCCTTCTCGCCGGGGTCGGCGCCCTGCCCGGCGATGAACGTCGTGGGCCGCGCCTTCCGCAGGAAGTCCGCGGGGTCGCCGACCTGGCCCGTCCCGCCCACGAAGAGGACGTTGATCGGCCGGACGGGCTCCTCGCTGTACACGGCCTTGCCGCGGTCGGCGACCGGGACCCCGGACGCCTCGACCGCGGCGGCGACGAACGGGTACGCCGCGCTCGCCTGCGGGGAGGTCAGGCCGTCCAGGCGCAGGCCGCCGGCGGTCGCGCCCGCGCTGATCACCATCGTGGACGCGGGGACACCGGCGGCGCGGGCGTCCTCGCCGCCGGGGACCTTCCTCCCTCCGCCGACGACGCCCGCGCCCTCGCCGCCCGTCCGGAACGCGAGCACCCCCGCCATGAGGACGACGGCCCCGACCGTGGCGGCGCCCATGACGAGCACGATCCTCGGAAACCGCGTCCGTCCGGCTCCGGGCGGGAGCGGCCCGGGCAGCGGCGGGCCCGGCGGCAGGGGGACCACCGGAGGACCGGGGACCACGGGCAGCGGGCCCGTGCCGTCCGGGAGGATCGGATGCCCGCCGGAGGCGTCCCGGATCACGATCTGCGGGCCGGTCCCGTCCGGGACGACGGCGTGCGGGCCGGTCCCGTCGCCGGGGTCGGCCGACCACCACGGACGCGAGTCGCCCCAGGAC
>NZ_VCKW01000206.1 GCF_005889715.1 Actinomadura soli | reverse complement strand
TCGCGACACTTCATGCGTAGGGACGATTCATACGCGAGAAAGGTGTGCGAGATGCAGTATCAGAAACTGGCCCGAATGGTGGCCGTCCCCGGACTGGCACTCACCATGGCGGCCACCCCGGCCATGGCCGCGACCGCTCAGGCCGCACCGGCGACGCACACCGCGGCCAAGCAGGCCGATGCCGCGGCGCCGACGGCCGCCGCGGCGGCCGTCAAGCGGATGAGCAGAAAGTGCTCCAAGCCCAAGGGCCAGAAGTTCAACATCTCCTTCGCGCCCGGCAAGCAGTCCACGACCTTCTACTTCAACAACCACTGCAGCCACAAGAGCTACATCAAGGTCCGCACGTGGACCACCGGTAAGCCCAACTACAAGACCACGTGCATCCGCGTCAACGCCAAGACCAAGGGAAAGAAGAAGATCTGGCACGTCGGCGGGCGATGGGACCGTACCCAGCTCGTCGCCAGCTGCTGACCCCTCTTCCGTTCCCCACACCCGTCGAGCCGGCCCGGGGGACCGGCTCGGCGGGCATGCAAAGGCACCGGCTACCGCTCATCGAAACCGGGCGACGCGACGGGCGAGAGATCGCCGTGCAGAATGCGCCGATGAAGCTCGCTGATGGAGGCACCCGGCTCAACGCCGAGCGCCCCCACCAATCGCGTGCGGACCGTCGTATAGCGTTCAAGTGCCGCACCCTGCCGTCCACTCCGGCACAAGGCGACCATCAGCAGGCCCGCGATTTGCTCGTCGAAGGGATGCTCGTCGGCGAGGCCGGTGAGGAACGGCACCGTTTCGGCGTGCCGCCCTAACCGGAGCCTCGCCTCGGCGCACGCGAGCAACGCCGACAGCCTTTCCTGGTCCAGCGTCCTGCGGACCCGGTCGGCCCAGGCACCGGTGATCCCGGCGAGCTGCGCGCCCCGCCACATCCCGATCGCACCGTCGAGAAGGCGGACGGCCATCGCGTCCGCGCCGTTCCAGACGTTCTCGCGAGCCTGGCCGACTGCGCTCCGGAAGCGATGGAGGTCGATGTCCTCGGGAGCGGCGAGCAGCACATATCCGCCGCACCGCCGGCTCACGCGCTCCCGCTCGGCGGCGTCCCCGGACGCCTCGGCGAACGCCGCCCGCAACCGCGCCGCGAGGGTGTAGAGCGCCGCCCGCGGATGGCGGGGAAGCGACTCGTCCCAGATCCGGTCGATCAGCGCGGCGTCGGGAATTATCTGGTTCGGATCCCAGGCCAGCACCGCCAGCAGCCCTCGCGCCCGTCCGGACCTCAATACCGCTTCGCTTTCCCCGAACCGCGCGGTCACCGAGCCCAGCAGTCGCACTTCCACGGCCACTCCCCACCGTTCCGGCAAAGACAAGGCTCACCCTGACGGCCGCCCCCCAGAACGAACAGGTGCCAGAGCCCTATCTCACCAGCCAACAGGCCACCCACTAGTGCCGTGGCACTACCCGCTCACCAGGAAACACTGATGCAACGCCGTAGGGTCAGATGATCACCTTGTGTCCGAAACGGCATTTCAGGCGAGGTGGGAATTGGGTGCCGACTTGCGTCGGCGCAAGGCGCCTGTTGTGCGATCGGAGTGGTGAGTATCATGATCTCCAAGTCTTCGGCGGGTCGCGGTCATGTGCGCTCAATGCAGGGTGATGACCTGTTGAGGCCAAACCGCACCCAAGGTGGACCATTTATCCCTAAGCGACCCTTATGTCTGATTAGATGGGTTGTCGTGGACGAGCAACACGGACGAGACCTGCCGTCGATTCCCGGTGTCGATCCCGCCGTACCGAATTCGGCGCGGGTGTGGGATTACTGGCTTGGCGGGGACGAGTTCTACCCGGCCGACAAGGCGATGGCCGATGAGGTCGAGCGGGTCCTGCCCGATATCGTCGATCAAGCACGCGCCGACCGGTTGTTCCTGCGGCGCGTGGTGGAGTTCTTCGCGGGCGAGGCGGGCATCGGCCAGTTCCTGGACGTCGGAACGGGGTTGCCGACGTCCAACAACACCCATGAGGTCGCGCAGCGGCTACGGCCCGACGCACGCGTTGTCTACGTCGACAACGACCCCCTGGTCCTGGCGCACGCGCGCGCGTTGCTGACCAGCACCCCGGAGGGCATGACCGACTATCTCGACGTCGACATGCACGAACCGGACCGTATCCTCGACCTCGCGGGGCGGACACTGGACATGGCCCGGCCGGTGGCGATCACCATGCTCGGAGTGGTCTGGCACATCGTCGACGACGACGATGCCGTACGGATCCTGGGACGCCTGGTGGAACGGGTCGCGCCGGGAAGCCATCTGGCGATCAGTCACCAGACCGACGAGATCACCGGGCAGCAGGCCCGGGACGCGGTGGACATGTGGAACCGGGACGCCGCCCCCAAAGGGGTGTGCCGGTCCAAGCGGCAGTTGGAAGAGTTGTTCACCGCGGTGGGGCTGGAGTTGCTGCCGCCGGGTGTGGTGTCCTGCAACCGGTGGCGGCCCGAGGCTCCCGACGTCCTGCCCGGCGAGGTCGATCAGTTCGGTGGCGTGGGAGTCAAACACTGAGTGACGCAACAGCGACATGAGTCGCCGGACCACCGGCTTCTGGGCAGACTGGGACGGTGGCCACGGGAGGTGAGGGTCGTCGTGGTCTACGGACCTGAGCTGAGGCTGACGCGGGTATGAGCGCCAGAATGCCCCTCAGCTGCATGAGTTGCTCTGAGGGCGGGAGCGGGATCGGCGTCGCCGGCGGCGGCCTCGATGGCGAGGCCGGCTGCAGGTGCACCACGGGTCTGGTGTGGGTGCCGCAGTGCGAACCGGATGCGGTGACCCGGCCGCGGCTGCTGCTGGCGGCCCGGCTCCGCGGGTTGCGTGATCGCCGGCAGGTCCCGGTGGAGGCCGCCGCAGCGACGATCGGGTCCCCGGTGCTGCTGCAGGCGATGGAGCGGGGCGTGACGGCGTCCTCCCCGCACCATGTGATGCTCCTGGCCACGCTGTACGGGGTCACCGACCATGCCGACCGGTCGGTGCTGCTGCAACTGGCGTTGCACTCACGGCAGGAGGGGTGGTGGGAGCCTTATCGCAGTCTGATCCGCCCTGGGTTCCTGCCCTATCTCGGGGCCGAGCAGGCCGCGCAGATGATCCGCGGCTACGCCGTCGACGCGGTCCCCGATCTGCTGCAGCACCCCGACTACGCGCGTGTCCTGATCAAGTACGCGCATCCGAGGGCGGGTGACGGAGAACTCCGGCGGCGGCTGGAACTGCGGCTACGGCGCCAGCAGATCCTGTACGCGGCCGACCCGCCCCGGGTCTGGATGGTCATCGACGAGGCCGTCCTGCGCCGGCGGGCCGCCTCGACGACGGTGATGTACCGCCAGCTCGAGCACCTGCTCGACCTCTGCGAGCTTCCCCATGTCACCATTCAGATCATGCCGCTGACGGGCGCGGCGGTGCTGCCCGGCCCGATCACGCTGGTGCGGGTGCTCCAGGAACGGGACGTGACCCGCCTGGCCTACCTGCAGCAACTCGGCACCGCCATGTACTTCCAGGACGCCGATCAGGCGCGGCACTGGATGAACAAGGTGGCGGTACAGGCGGCCCGGCCCGATCAGACCCCCGGCCTGCTGCGCCAGGCGATCCAGTACCTGGCGGGCGGGGTGGCGGCGTCCGCCGACGACGGCCGAGACCCGTCTGTGACGGCGGAATGTGGCGGTTGACACAGAACCGGGCGCCGATGTCTGGGAAGCTGCCGCCGTTCCAGGCCGACCGGCCCCCGTCACTCACACCCCAACGCCTTCGCCGGACCGATGATCACGACCGCGGGCAGCACGACATTCACGGGACGCTCGCGTGGCGCCGTGCGCCGAACCGTCCTTCCGCTCACTCTGTTCGCCTCGCAGGAGAGCCATGGCAACGACGCCGCGGCGGACGCCCGCGCACCGGTTGTTCGTCGAGCTGTTCTTCAGCTACTACGCCCACTGCGGGGAACCCCGGCATGACGTGGTCGCCGCGACCGTGAGCCGGGTCCGCGGCCTCTATCCCGACTACAGGGGCGAGGACCACCCGCCCGGGCTGTCGCCGATCAACATCTACAAGATCCTGCGAGGCAAACACCGGACGATGCCGACCAGCGACCAGCTCGGTGTCCTCCTGCTCGCCCTCCAGTACCTCGCGCACCGCGCGCACATACGGGACAACGATCCGGGATGCGCCACGCTGCCCGGATGGCAGGCATTGCTGAGCCAGGCGAAAATGCTTGATCGGCACCAAGGGGCCAAAGGGCGGTCGGGCCCCGAGGCAGTGCTGGACGCCGACCCGCCGCTACGTGTGCCCGCGCCCGCGCCGGCGCCCGACGCGGCGTCGTCATCGGACGCGCGGATCAGCGTGGCCGCCATCGAGGTGACCCCGATCGAGGCCCACGAGCTGGTCGCCCTCGGTCACTACACCCGGATGCTGGCACTGCGCGCGGCCGACGCGGACCACCGCGCCTTCTACGAACTCGCCGTCGTCCTCGGCACCGCCAGCGCCCCGTACAACAGGCGTGCGGCGACCTTCGCGATGGAGGCGGCCGCCGCCGCCCCGGGCCCCTCGCCCGCCTCCAGCCTGCTCAACGCCGACGCGACCCTCAACACCGAACAGGCGGCCGTGCACGCCCGCGTCCTCGCCCACGCGGCCGCCGCCGGCGACGGCGACGGCGACGGCGAAGCCGCCGGCGTCTTCGCCTACTGCGCCGATCGCGCCGACAACCTCCGCCTCCAGAGCCAGGCGCCGCGACTCCGCGACTGACCCGGGTACGGGATCCGCGGCACGGGCCCGCCCTCGACCAGGTACTTATGGCCGACCGCCACGACTTTTTCTTATCATTTCTTCACCATGCTCTATGTTTCGTAGAATTTCACAATCGAATATGTCCGAAAGGCGCTATTAGGGCATGGCTTGTGTCATGGTTGTGCTTGTCCAACCTGCTGTCGACGGAGTCGGCCTGTTACCCCCGGCCGCACCCCACAGCGGGGCGGGAACGGCGCGCCGATAACGCGCTGGGCCGCGCCACCCGCAAGAGAACAGCCTGTCAAGCAACGTCCGAATCACTGCCCTCCTGGCACGAAACGAAGGTCAGCGATGCCTCCTTTCAGCTCATGGTCCCGTACCCTGAAACCCCGCTACCGGCACTGCCTCGCCCTGGACATCTGCCGCTACACCGGCCGCGACGAGGCCGCCCAGGCGCACGCACGGTCCGCGATGTTCTCGATGGTCGAGCAGACCGCCGCGGACCTTGGGATCCGCTGGCGACCCGAGGTGCATCGCGACCGGGGCGACGGGCTCATGATCGTCGTCGAAAAGGGACGGATCGAGGTACTGACCACCGACTTTCCACGACGGCTGGGCGACGCCGTGCGGAGGCACAATTTGGCCACCGCGCCCGACGTGCGGATACAGCTTCGCCTGGCCCTGGACGCCGGCTACCTCCACAAGGACGACACGGGCTATACCGGCGGCGTCCTCAACAGGGCCGCACGACTCCTCGACGCGCCGGAATTCAAAGCGAGAATGAGAGATCAGGGGGCGGAGTTCGCGGTCATCGCGTCCGAACCACTGTGCGATGCGATCCAAGGATTCCACCTGCTCGACGACAGAAGGATCGAAAAGGTCACCGTCGATGTGAAAGAGACCCACGCCACGGCATGGACGTGGGTCCCCTGAGAAGCGCGAACCGCCGGTAACGAGGCCCTGTCCCGGCGACGCTCATCCCTGACGTCCGGCCGGAGATCGGCAGGTCCGCGCGTCCCGTCGCGCCCCCGTGGTGACGCCGTGGTGACGTAGACTCACGGGTGCCGGGGACCTTTCGAGCGCGGGCCGCCTTGCCGGCGACGTCCCCCGGCGACACACGAACCGGTCCCGTACGGGCCGAGAATGGGGCCCTTCATGGCCCGCGACACCGCCCAGCCTGCCGCTCCGATCGCCACGAACACGGCGTCCGAACCCATGGCACCGCCCGCGCCGCGCCTGCGTCTGGCCCCCGGCCAAGCGGAACGCGGGGTCATGAACGGCGGCTGGTGGCCGCGATCCCGTGACACCGCCGCCGAACTCACCGAACTGCTGACCGTCCTCGACATCGCGCCCGACGCGGCAGCCCGCGTGACCATCGACTTCAACGACTGGGACGACATCCCGCTGCGCATCACCGTTTCGGGACGCGAGGTCAGGGTGGGCTGGCTCGCCCACCTCGACCACATGCTCGCGCTCACCTGCGGCCGCGCCGCCCCGACGTTGCTTCTCGTCATCCCACCGGGAACGGCGCCGGCGGCGGGCGAGGACGCTCTGGCCAGATGCGGGGCCGAGATCGGCGACACGATGCCACAGGAGATCCTGGCCTCCTGCGGCGTCCCCGCCGGCCGCCCCTGAGCCACCCGGCGCCTGACCCACCGCCCGATGCCCACGCCCGCCCGTGGCCGGCGGCGAGTCGCGCCGGAGCCCGCACCCGCCGCGGCCGGTGAGTTCACCGGACCTCCCACGGCGCCCGTCCACGAGTTCCTCATCCACACCGCCACCCCGTAACGGGCGGACCCGCCGCCGGCCCTCGGACCGGAACGGCTTTCGGCCACCTCACCTTCCCAAGGGACGACCTGCGCCGAAGTGTTCGAGGTGAACCGAAGGGAATGAACTTGATGTCCGATTCAGGGGGTGAGCATGGCCGGGCAGGTGGACGATCGGCCGGGCACGATACATGACCGTCTCGTGGAGGCGATGAACTCCGGGGTTCTCGCCACCGACGAGTCCGGCCGGATCACGGCCTGGAACCCGCGCGCGCAGCAGCTGCTCGGCTACACCCGCGACGAGGTGCTCGGACGGCCGATGCACGGGCTTCTGCACCGGGACGCCGACGGACACGTCCCGCCCGAACGGGACTGCCGCCTCCTGGACGTGCTGCGCACCGGTGTCCCCGACCACGGGGACGACCAGCGGTTCGCCCATCGCGACGGCCGGATGGTGATGTGCTCCTGGTCGTCCGCGCCGATCTACACCGGCGACCCGCCCGGGACAGGACCGCAGACGGGTGCGGTGGCCGGGCTGGTCATCGTCTTCCAGGACGCCGCCGACCGCGCCGCAGTCGAACGCGAGCGGCGCGACCGGCTGGCCCAGGTGCAGCGGGCCAACTCCCGGCTGACACTGGTCGCCGAGATCACGACGGTGCTGTCGTCCACGCTGAACGAGGCGGAACTGCTGCGGCGGCTGGTCCGGCTCGTGGTGCCCGCGCTGGGGGACTGGGCCGAGGTCGACCTGCTGGTTCCCGACGGCCGCGTCGAGCGGGTGGCCGCGACGCACCACGAGCTGTCCGCCGCCGACATCGCCGGGCTCGAAGGGCCGCTTCCACCCATCCCGCGGACACCGCGCGGACCGCTGGCCCGGGTGCTGCGCGGCGGCGGCGCGGTCGTCGTCAGCGGCGAGGCCGAGGCGGGCTCCGACGAACCGCTGGACGCGGCCCGGCACGAACTCTTCCAGGTCATGGACGCCCAGAACGCGATCATCGCCCCGCTGGCGGCCCGCGGCGAGACCTACGGCGCGCTGACGCTGGGCTACTCGCGTCCCGGGCAGGTCTACGGGCCGGGCGACAGGCTCGTGGTGGAGGACGTCGCGCGCCGCACCGGCCTGGTCCTGGCCAACGCCCGCCTGTACGCCGAGCAGCGCAACACGGCCGAGGCGATGCAGCGCAACCTGCTCACGCCGCTGCCGCAGCGGGGCGACCTGCGGCTGGAGGCCAGGTACGTGCCCGCGACCCAGGTCAGCTGGGTCGGCGGCGACTGGTACGACGCGTTCACGCTGCCCGACGGCGCCACCGGGCTGGTCATCGGCGACATCGAGGGCCACGATCTGTCCGCCGCGGCCCGCATGGCCCAGGTCCGGAACATGCTCAGGGCCCTGGCGTGGGACATGGCCGAGCCGCCCAGCCGGGTACTTGCGCGCCTGGACGGCGTCATGGCCGCCGTCAGCGACGCCGAACTCGCCACCGCCGTGTTCGGCCGCGTCGAAGAGCACCCGGACGGGCGATGGCACCTGCGCTGGTGCAACGCCGGCCATCCACCGCCCCTGCTGATCACCCGCGACGGCGGCACACGCTTCCTGGACGAGCACGGGACCCTGCTCGGCGACCCCGACCTCACCGGAACCCGCCCCGACGGCACCTGCGTCCTCCCGCCGTCCTCGACCCTCCTGCTCTACACCGACGGCCTCGTCGAGACCCGCGACTCCGACCTGTCCGACCGTCTCACCAGCCTCCGCCGCCACGGTTCCCACCTGGCCCAGCTCCCCTTGCCCGAGCTGTGCGACAAGCTCCTTGAGCGTGTGGAGCCCAGTGGTGAGGACGATGTCGCGCTCCTGGCCGTCCGCATCCCCGGCTAGCGCCTCGCGCACTGGGATGTGTCCGAGGTTCAGTCCGCCGTGGAATCCGGGGCCAGCCGGTCTGGCGCGATGAGCCAGCCGAGCCGCGCGGATATGGCGCGCGCGCAGTCGACGATGGCGGCGACCTGGTCGGAGTCGTCGCCGGCGCGCCACAGGACCGACCAGGGGTAGTAGGACGCGGGCTCGGTGAGCGGCCGCCACAGGGTGCCGGGCAGCGCGTTGATGCACGAGGACGGCACGCAGTACAGGCAGCGCCCCTGGGCGACCAGGTCGGCGGCGGCCCGGATGCTCTCGACCGTCCCCGCGTACACCGTCGGTGTGAAACCGGCGGCCCGGCACAGCTCGACGGTGAACTGGTTGAACTCCGGGGCTCGGACCTCCTCGGCGAGCAGCAGCGGCTCCCGGGCCAGGTCGGCGACCGGCACCGCGTCCAGGTCGGCGAAACGGTGTCCGCGCGGGATGAGGACGCCGAGCGGGTCGTGCCGGAACACCTGCGAGGCGATCTCGGGCGGGGCGAGCGCGGCGCGGCCGATGCCGACGTCGAGGCGGCCGTCGGCGAGCAGCTGGTACTGCTCGGGCACGCCCGCCTCGATCTGATGGACGACCAGGCCGGGGTGGTGCGCCTGCGCCTCCTGGAGGATCTGGGGCATCGAGTCGTAACTCGCGTCGATGATCCCCACGCGCAGGGCGGGCGGCGCGCTGCCGGCGGTGCGGGCGGCCGCGACGGCCCGGTCCACGTGCGCCAGGATCTGCCGGGCCTCGACCAGGAACGCCGCGCCGGCGGCGGTCAGCGCGACATGGTGCGTGCTGCGCTCCAGCAGCCGGACCCCCAGCTCACGCTCCAGCCGCTGGATCTGCTGGCTCAACGCCGACTGCACGATGTGCTCCTGGGCCGCCGCGCGGCCGAAGTGCAGTTCATCGGCAACGGTCACGAAATAGCGCAGTTGGCGCAGCTCCACGACCGGCACCCCCGCACGCGACATCGCCGTTGTCCGAGACGGAAGCCTGTTTCCGCCACGTCCGAACGCTTAGCCGAGGTCGGCGCCGAGCAGGAAGGCTCCGCCACAGAGCATATGGTCGCGCCCCGATCGGCAGGAAGGCTCCGGCCGCCCCGCGCAGGCGTTATGGGCCCTGGTGATGAGTTCCGCTCGCCTTGGCGGTTTCCGGACGGCGCACGCGGCGATTCACTCGGCAGTGCCGTATCCCGTCCACCGGACGGACGCGGAAATCATGGGGAGAGAACCCGCATTGAACATCGACCGCGACAGGCGGCTCCAGATGGCGTCCATCTTCCCGATCAGCCCGAACGGATCGGCGCCGTACTGTGAGCACCTCGACGGGCTGATGCCGGTGACCCCGCGGTCGGAGCGCTGCCCGGCCTGCCAGGCGCTCGACGCCACCTGGACGAGGCTGCGGGTCTGCCTGAACTGCGGCTGGGTGGCGTGCTCCGACGATTCGCCCCACCAGCACGGCCGAGCGCACTACCTGGAGACCGACCACCCCGTCGTCGGCGCCCTGGAGCCCGGATCCACGTGGAAATGGTGCTACGTCCACCGCCGCGAAGTCTGACCGGGCGGCCACGGCCGACCGGGACGGCACCGCAGGCGGCCAGCACGATCGCCCCTGTAAGGACCGCGTGGCCACACTGGAGCGCCGTCCCGGGCGGCCACGGTGGATTCGGGGGAGAAGCGGCGCCGCCGTATCGGCGCCGGCGCCGGCGGACGGCGCGCCTGAAGCCCGGTGAGGTGTCGGTGACGTGCTCGGCGTTCAGGGTGTCCTCCGGAACGGGAGGGGCTGACGGCCAGGGCCGTCCGGTGCTATGAGGGGCTGCTCACCGTGCGTCGGACGGCCCCGGTTGATCAGCGCGGTCCCAGCGGTGACCGGCCCTGTCCAGCCAAGTCCAGTGATCTCTCCAGGGACACAGGCGATCGGCGAACGGCTCATCACGAGGGCTGATCGGCGGAGCGGCGAGGCCGCCGAACCCGAGGATGGGCGGCTCGCGCGTACACTGCGGGCACCTGGCAACGATCGGAGACTCATGCCCGCCCGAAGCCACACCGGAGGGGACGCTTCATCCCCCTACCGCCTCGACGTCCTGACAGTCGATTGAACGGCGGCGGAACGCCGACCGGACCAACACTCGGGATCACCGCGCGATCGGGCAAGGAGAACGAGCGCCGGCAACCGATCCACCCGCTGCACCTCGACCGGATCGACCCCGCGCTCCGCTCACGCGTCTATCTCGAACGCGGATACGGCGAGCCGTTCGGTGTCCCGGACGAGCAATTGGCGCCGCATGTCGCCGGGCTCCTGTCCCGCGAGGAGCTCATCGCCCGCTGCGGCGTCATCGTGATCCTCAAACCCCAGCCCGATGACCTCAAGCAGATGCGCCCGGGGCAGACCCTGTGGGGCTGGCCGCACTGCGTCCAGGACCCGGAGATCACCCAGCTCGCCATCGACGGGCGGCTGACGCTGATCGCGTTCGAGGCGATGAACCACTGGACGTCCGACGGCGGCTTCGCCCTGCACGTCTTCCACAAGAACAACGAACTCGCCGGCTACTGCTCGGTGCTGCACGCCCTCGCCCTGACCGGCGCCACCGGCGCCTACGGACGGCGCCGCCGCGCCGCCGTCATCAGCTTCGGTGCGACCGGCCGCGGCGCGGTCACCGCCCTGAACGCGCACGGAGTCCACGACGTCGACATCCTGACGCAGCGGGGCGTGAGCGCGGTCGGCTCACCGATCCACTCGGCCCGGATCGTCCACTTCGACCGCGACCCCGACGACCCGGCCCGCACCCGCGTCCTCACCGACGACGGCATGATGCCGGCCGCCGCCTTCCTTGCCCGGCACGACATCATCGTCAACTGCGTCCTGCAGGACCCCGGCGCCCCGCTCATGTTCGCCACCAACGGCGACCTGCCGCTGTTCCCCTCGGGCACCTTGGTCATCGACGTGTCCTGCGACGAGGGAATGGGTTTCGAGTGGGCCCGCCCGACCTCGTTCGACGACCCCATGTACACGGTCGGCGGCAACGTCAACCACTACGGCGTGGACCACACCCCGTCCTACCTCTGGGACTCGGCGACCTGGGAGATCAGCGAGGCCCTGCTGCCGCATCTGCACGCGGTCCTGGCCGACCCCTCCGCCCTGGAGACCGACACGATCCTCGAGCGCGCAGTGGAGATCCGTGACGGTGTCGTCCAGAACCCCGACATCCTGTCCTTTCAGCACCGCTCACCCACCTACCCCCACCCCCGGAAGGCCGCGTGCGACTCTCGCTGAACGACCTGTTCGCTGACCTCCCGGCAGAGCAGGTCGACGAAGCTCGGGACTTCTACAGGACGAGAGCGGCCGGACGCGGCCCCAGCACATTGGCGGAGCTGAAGGAAGTACGCGCGAAGAGGTCCGCACCTGCCCCGGCCGATCCGCCGGCCATCGAAGAGGTGGTCGAGGCCGCGGGAATCGGTGTGCCGGTGCGGATCTTCACACCGTCCGGCGGGCGACCGCGAGGCGTCTATCTGGACATACACGGCGGCGGCTTCTACATGGACTCCGCAGCGGCCGGGGACGTACGCAACCGCCGGCTCGCGGACGCCCTGCACCTCGCGGTCGTGAGCGTCGACTATCGACTCGCGCCCGAGGACCCCTGGCCCGCCGCCCCCGACGACTGCGAAGCGGCGGCACTGTGGCTCCTCGAACAAGCTCGTGAACGTTTCGGAACAGCGCGCCTGGTGATCGGCGGGAGCTCAGCCGGAGCGACACTTGCCCTGGCGACCCTGCTCCGGCTGAGGGATCGAGGGGCCGTCGACGGCGTCGTGGGGGCCGCGCTGCAGTTCGGCACCTACGACTTGAGCGTCGGCATCGAAGTCTGGCTGCTCGACCGCCTCGCCCAACCATGACGACCCCGACGGCCACGACTCCCGGGTCCCGACCCGGGAACGGCAGGACGAGCGCGCGGGGTGAGCGGGGTGTGGGTGTTCGGCGGATTTGATCACGCGCGTATCGCTACGTTTAGTGGCAGATGGTGTGATCAGGGTGATCGCGTCGTCTGGTGCATCGCACACCGAATGATCTGATGCGTGTCGTCCAGACCCTGCGTCACGGCGGATGTCGGTGCCGGTGGTCGTTGGCGTGCTGCTTGGTTCGGTGCCGGGCCTGTGCCGGGTGCCGGCTGGGGCGAGTGTTCGCGGCTGCCGGTGAACGTTTCTGTCGCGACTCCCCCCGGGGCTGGGCTGGATGGATCATGTTGACGAGTTTCGTGTGTCGATCGGCCGTGCCGGTGGCACGGTGACGGTGACCGTGGTCGGGGAGGTGGACATGGCCACGGTCGGAGTTCTTCGCGTTTGTGTGGGTGCTGTGCTGGACGGGATCGTGCGCGGGCGGGTGGTCGAGCAGGTTGTGGTGCAGGTCAGCGGTATGTCGTTCATCGACGCGTCGGGGCTGGGGGCGCTGGTGGACTTGCGGAAACGCGCTCGGCGCGAGGGGGCGCTGCTGCTGCTGGCGGGCGTGTCTCCGGCGCTGTGGCGGTTGCTGAAGCTGACCGGACTGACCGGGCTGGCCGGGCCGGGCGAGATCGACGACGGCTGAGTCCGCGCATGTCGTCCGGGTGGGGCTGGTCGCCGGTCCGGGCGGCTGAGGTGGCCGGGGTGGTCAGCCGGTGGTGTCGCCGTTGGCGCGTTCGGCGATCCGGTCGAGGTCGGTGGGGTCCAGGGCGCGGGTCACCAGGGCGTGGGCCAGGTCGGTGAGGCGATGGTTGTGGTTGCGGGCGTGATCGCGCAGGGCGGTGAAGGCTTGCTCCATCGAGCAGTCGTGCCGTTCGGCCAGCACGCCCTTGGCCTGTTCGATCACCACCCGGCTGTTGAGCGCGGTCTGCAGCTGTTCGGTGAGGATCTGGCTGTGGCGGATCGCGCGTTCCTGGAGCAGCCCGATGGTGGCGACGTCGGCCATCGCCTGCGCGAGGCTGACCTGGTCGGCGGTCAGCGGGCCGGGCCGGGCGCGGAACAGGTTCATCGCGCCGATCAGCTCGGTGCGCAGCCGCATCGGCAGCGCCGACACCGCCCCGAAGCCGCTGTCGCGGGCGCGCGGAGCGAACCGCGGCCATTGCCGCGTCGCGTCGTCCTGGTGAAGGTCGGCGCAGTGCACGACGGTGCCGGTATGGAAGCAGTCCAGGCACGGGCCCTGCTCGGTCTGGAGCTGGAACAGCTCCAGCAGCCGGGTCTGCTCGCTGGAGGCGGCCATCAACCGCAGATGGCCGCGCTGGTCGGTGACCAGGAGCCCGGCCGCGTCCACCTCCAGCAGCTCCACGCACCGTTCCGACAGCTGCTGCAGGAAGTCGATGACATCGAACTCCGACACCAGCGTGTCGGCCAGCGCCACGAACGTCTGGGCCACCCTCTGCTGTGCCGGGGCTGGATTGGTGCTCACACATCGCAGCCTACGCCCGCCGCAGGAGTGCGTAGCGGTCGAAGCCTTACTCCGGAGTCGTTCCGGATACCGGCCGTCCGAAACCATCGAAATGCCGCTTGCGGCGTCGTAGACGGGGACGGGTGCTCGGTGGGGTCAGCCTGGCGTGGGGGCGTCCGGGGTGAACCGCAGGTGCCGCTCGACCACCTGCCGGGCGACCTGGGTGAGCGGGACGTCATGGGCGAAGGCGTGCGCGCGCAGCCGCACCAGTGCCTCGTCGATCCCGCAGTCCATCTGTACCGACACCATCCCGGCCGCCTGATGGATCTGCGGGCCGAGCGCCAGCGAACCGGCCGGCAGCGCCTGCGCGCCGGCGCCGGCCCGGTCGTTGAGCAGCAGCGCCAGGATCGCATCGGCGAAGATCAGCGCGCGGGTGCACTCGGCGACCTCCAGCCCGCCGGGCCGGTCCCGGCCCAGCACCAGCACCCCGACCCTGACCGCGCCGCTGGCCAACGGGAACGCGAACGCCGCCCGCACCCTGGCGGCCTGCGCGACGGCGGTGAACGCCGGCCAACGCAGTCCGCACTCGGGTGCGGCCAGGTCGGCCGCCAGCACCGGACCACCGGTGGCCATCGCCTCCACGCACGGGCCGTCCCCGCTGGTCAGCTCGGCCTCCAGCAGCCCGCGGCCCAGGTCCCCGGCGACGTGCACCGGTTCCAGCCGGCCATCGGTGACCAGCGACACCCCGACCCCGCTGAGTGCCAGCGCCTGGAGGCAGGCGGTGCAGGCGTCCTGCGCCGCGATCGGCGCGGCCCGCCGCCGCGCGCACGCGGCGATCAACGCCCAGACATCGACCTCACCACCGTCGATCACCACCAACGACCGCCCCGCGCTCCGATGTATGCACCCCTCAACCTACGCCCCCCGCCGCCGCTAAGGGTGCCGTGCCGCCCATCGCCACCGCGCGGCCCCGTCCAGCAGCGGATGCGGCGGACCCGCCTCGGCAGGGAAACCGTCCCCACGGCAACCGTCCGCGGACGGCAGTCGCTGGGAGAACCACACCACCTTGCCCGCCCCGGCCCGATACCACCCGCACCGGGACGCCAGCGCCGCCACCAGCGCGAGGCCGCGACCACCCTCATCGCCCGGACGCGCCCGCCGCATCCGGGGCGAAACCGTGCTCGCATCGCCCACGCCGCACACCACCTCGCCGCCCTCGCCCCCGTCCGCCACCGAGCCCGCCAGCAGCAGCGACACGTTCCCGCCGCCGTGCACCACCGCGTTGGTGACAAGCTCGCTGACCATCACCGTCG
>NZ_VCKW01000205.1 GCF_005889715.1 Actinomadura soli | reverse complement strand
GGGATGGGGATCGTCCGGTCGGCTAGGGCTGCCAGGGCGGGGCGGTGGGCGACCAGGATCACGGTGCGGGAGGCTGCCAGGCGCCGGACGGCCTCCAGCACCGCCGCCTCGCTCTCGGTGTCGAGGTTCGAGGTCGGCTCGTCCAGCAGGAGGAGCGGCGCGTCGCGCAGGAAGGCGCGGGCCAGGGCGATGCGCTGGCGCTGTCCGGCGGACAGGCCGAGCCCCCGCTCGCCGAGCCGCGTGTCGAACCCGTCCGGCAGGGCGTCGATGAAGTCCAGGGCGTTCGCGGCGAGGGCGGCGGCGCGGACGTCGGCGTCGGACGCGTCCGGGCGGCCCAGGCGGATGTTGGCGGCGATCGTCCCGGTGAACAGGTGGGGGCGCTGCGGGACCCACGCGATGCGGGCGCGCCAGGCGTCGGGATCGAGATCGGCGAGGTCGGCCCAGTCGACCAGGACGCGGCCGGAATCGGGCCGGACGAACCCCAGCAATACGGAGAGCGCGGTGGATTTCCCGGCCCCGCTCGGCCCGGTGAGGGCGACCGTCTCGCCCGGGTGGACGGTGAGGGAGAGGCCGTCGAGGGCGGGGGCGTCGCGTCCGTCGTAGGCGACGGTCACGCCGTCCAGGCGGATCGTGGCGCGGGCCAGGTCGGGGACGTCGGTGCGGCCGCCGGAGGCGGAGGCTGGCAGGGGCGTTTCGATCACCTCGAAGATCCGTCCGGCGGCGGTGAGGCCCTCGACGCTCGCGTGGTACTGCGCGCCGACCTGGCGCAGCGGCAGGTACGCCTCCGGCGCCAGGATCAGGACGAGCAGCGCCGTCTCCAGGCCCAGGCCGCCCTCGACCAGCCGGAGCCCGATGGAGACGGCGACGAGCGCGACGGAGAGCGTCGACAGCAGTTCGAGGACGAGCGCCGACAGGAACGCGATCCGGAGCGTCGACATCGTGGCGCGGCGGTGCCGGCCGGTGACCTCGCGGATCTTGTCCGCCTGGGCGCGGGCACGGCCGAAGATCTTCAGTGTGGGGAGGCCGGCGACGACGTCCAGGAAGTGTGCGGACAGGACGGAGAGTGTGCGCCACTGCCGGTCCATCTTCCGCTGGGTGGTGAGCCCGACGAGGATCGCGAAGACGGGGATGAGCGGCAGCGTCACGGCGATCGTCACGGCGGACAGCCAGTCGCCCAGCAGGATGCGCGCCCCCACCGCCACCGGCACGATCACGGCGAGGACGAGCTGCGGCAGGTAGCGGGAGAAGTAGTCGTCCAGGGCGTCGATCCCGCGGGTGGCGAGGGTGGCCAGCTCGCCGCTGCGCTCGCCGGACAGCCAGCGCGGGCCGAGCCGCAGCGCGTGCGCGAGCAGCCGGGCGCGCAGCTGCGACTTCACGGCGGCGGACGACCGGTGCGCGGCGACCTCCTGCAGCCACGCGACGAGGGCCCGGCCGAGGACGACGGCGAGCAGGAGCAGCAGCGGGACGCGCAGGTCCCCGAGCGTGGCGCCGCCGAGGAACGCGCGGGTGAGCATCCCGGCGAGCAGCGTCGCCTGCGCGATGATCAGCCCGGCCGTGGCGGCGCCGAGCGCGACGGACGCGACCAGGAAGACGCGGGTCGTCCGGGCGTGCTTCAGCAGCCGGGGATCGAGGGGTTTCATCGCGCCCGCTCGGATTTCCGCGGCGCCCGCGCCGGGATGTGGGACGTGCCGATGCGCTTGCGGAACACCCAGTACGTCCAGCCCTGGTAGATCATCACGATCGGGGTGAACACCGCCGCCACCCACGTCATGATCGTGAGTGTGTAGGGCGTCGAGGAGGCGTTGCCGGTGGTCAGGGTGCCTGCGGCGTCGAGGGTGGACGGCATGACGTCCGGGAACAGCGAGGTGAACAGCGTCGCGACGGCGAGCACGATCGCGGCGCCGGTGCCGATGAACGCCCAGCCCTCGCGGCCCCTCCGGTTGGCGACGGCGGCGACGGCCAGCCCGATCGCGGCGCCCCCGGCGGTCAGCCACGTCACCGGCTTGCCGTGGTCGAGCTGCGTGATCAGCAGGAAACTCCCGCCGGCGGCGATGGCCGCGACCGCGGCGACGCTCGCGACGAAACGGGCCCGCGCCCGAATGTCGCCGGACGTCTTGAGCGCCAGGAACACCGCCCCGTGCAGGACGAACAAGACCATCGTGGTCAGCCCGCCGAGCAGCGCGTACGGGGTGAACAGGTCGGTGAGCGTCCCGGCGTACTCGTGGTCGGCGTCCAGCGGCACGCCGCGGACGATGTTCGCGAACGCCACGCCCCACAGGAACGCGGGGACGAGGCTGCCCCAGAAGATCGCCTTGTCCCAGCGGGACCGCCATCGCGCGTCGTCGCGCTTGCCGCGGTACTCGAACGCGACGCCGCGGATGATCAGTGCCAGCAGAATGGCGAGAAGCGGCAGGTAGAAGCCGCTGAAAAGGGTGGCGTACCACTCGGGGAACGCTGCGAACATGGCGGCGCCGGCGACGATGAACCACACCTCGTTGGCGTCCCAGACGGGCCCGATGGTGTTGATGACGACGCGCCGTTCGACATCGCTGCGGCCGAGGACGGGCAGCAGCATGCCGACGCCGAAATCGAATCCCTCCAGGAAGAAATAGCTCGTCCACAGGAAGGCGATGATGATGAACCAGACGGTGGTGAGTTCCATGACCGCCGCTCCTTTCAGTAGGCGAACGCGAGCGAGCGCTCAGAATCGTCGGAGTCGTCATCGTCGGAGGGCGGTGGGAGCGCCTCGTCCTCGGACGGCGGCCCGGCCTTGGCGTACTTGAGCATCAGCCCGGCCTCGATGACCGCGAGGACGGCGTAGAGCGCGGTCAGCGAGACGACCGAAATGAGCATCGACGAGGCCGTCACGCCCGGCGACACGCTCGCGGACGTCTTCATCACGCCGTACACCGACCAGGGCTGCCGTCCCATCTCGGTGAAGATCCATCCGGCGGAGTTGCCGATGAACGGGAGCGTCAGTGACAGCATCCCGACGCGATACACCCACGGGTTGGACGGCAGGCGCCCACGCCGCAGCAGCCACAGCCCACCGAGCGAAACGAGCGCGGTGAGTATCCCGACCCCGGCCATGAGCCGGAAGTTCCAGTAGATGGCGGGCACGAACGGCCGGTAGTCGCCGGGCCCGTGCCGCGCCTCTTCGGCGGCCTGGACGTCGTTGATCCCCTTGACCTCGCCGTCGAAGGTGCCGGTGGCCAGGAACGACAGGACGCGCGGGACCTTGATCCCGAAGACCTCCTCGTCGCCGTCCGGCGTCCCGACGGTGAAGATCGACAACGAGGCGGGCTGCTCGGTCTCGTAGAGCGCCTCGGCGGCGGCCATCTTCATCGGCTGCTGCTCGGTCATGACCTTGCCCTGGAGGTCGCCGCTGACGGCGACCCCGACCGACGCGACCGCCGTGACGGCCAGCGCCAGCTTCAGCGACGGCCGGAACACGTCCACGTTCTTGCGCCTTGCCAGATGCCACGCGCTGACGCCCGCCATGAACATCCCGCCGGTGACGAACGCCGCAGTGATCGTGTGCGGGAACGCGACGAGGTGCGTCGGGTTGGTCAGGACGGCCCAGAAGTCGGTGAGGACGGCCCGTCCGGTCTCCTCGTCGATCCGGTAGCCGACGGGATGCTGCATCCAGGAGTTCGCGGACAGGATGAAGAACGCCGACAACTGCGTCCCGATCGCCACCAGCCAGATGCAGGCCAGATGAGCCTTCTTCGGCAGCCGGTCCCACCCGAAGATCCACAGCCCGAGGAACGTCGACTCGACGAAGAACGCGAGCAGCCCCTCGATCGCGAGCGGCGCACCGAAGACGTCGCCGACGAACCGGGAGTAGTCACTCCAGTTCATGCCGAACTGGAACTCCTGCACGATGCCGGTGACGATCCCCATCGCGAAGTTGATCAGGAAGAGCTTGCCCCAGAACTTGGTGGCGCGCAGGTAGGCGGTCTTCCCCGTCCGGACCCAGGCCGTCTCCAGCCCCGCGACCAGCGCGGACAGCCCGATCGTCAGCGGGACGAACAGGAAGTGGTACACGGTGGTGATCCCGAACTGCCACCGTGCGATATCGACCGTATCCATGGCGCGGGCCGCCCTCCGGCTCATCTACTACAAGCTGTAGTACTACGTCCTGTGGAATATACTACGGCTTGTAGTACTACTGCACGTCGTTAACTCCCTCACAGGAAGTCCGGCACGGCTACGCTGGCCCGAGTGCCCGCACCAACCTGGACCCGCGCGGAGTTCGAGGCGCTACCCGAAGACCTCCCGGTGCGAGTCAGCCTCGTCCACGGAGAACTCGTCCCGAGGCCGCGGCCTCGTCCGATTCATCAACGCGTCGCACGCCGCCTGGCGACCCGCATCGAGGACGCCGCTCCCGCCGCGTGGCAGGTCGACACGGACGTGGACGTTCTCCTGGATGACGACGAGACCGAGCCGGTCGAGATGGCGCCTGACATCGTCGTGTACTCCACCGATCACGACCCCTATGAACGTCCCATCCCCGCCGACCTGGTGACCCTCGTCGTTGAGGTGGTGTCGCCGTCCACCAAGCGCAAAGACCGGCGGGCGCACCCGGAGCTATACGCAGAGGCGGGAATCCGTCACTTCTGGCGGGTCGAGACCGACCAGCTCGCACCGGCGTTCGCGATCTACACCTACGAAATCGACGACGCCACCGGACGATACGTCGCGACCGGCGTCCACCACGATCGGATCTCCGTCACCTCGCCCTTCGGCCTCGACATCGAGCTCAAGCCCGTCCGCGATCACTGACCCTGCCTGGCGTGTCGGCCTGAATGCAGAGCGAAACAAACAAGACGCCTCGCATCTCTCACGTTGAGGGATGCGAGGCGGTCTGTTTTGGGGTTAGCCGCGGGGGACGGTGCAGCCGGATCGGTTGAGGTCGAGGGTGGTTCCGGGGGCTATGCAGTTGGCGAGGGTGTAGGTCTGCTGGGCGTAGCCGATCTGGCGGCGGACCGTGACCGTGCCCTGCTCGTCGACCTCGCAGGGGTTGTTCAGGGTGCAGCGGCCGCCGCTCTCGTTGATGGTGTTGTTGACGCCGATGACCTTGCCGGACGCGCCGTCAATGGCGGGGGAGCCCGACGTCCCGCCGATGACGTTGCACTGGGACGTGTAACGCAGCGAGTCCTTCCACGTCCACTCGGCCTCGCGGAGGCGGTAGGCGAACCCGTTGAGCTGGCAGGTGTAGATCCGCTTCCAGTAGCCGGAGACGACGTGCAGGGTGCCGCCGGAGGCCGGACGCTGGAGCACCATCTCCAGGGCGGGGGCGTTGTACTGCTGCTTGATCTGGGCGTACGTGCTGCTGAGCTTGTACAGGGCCGCGTCGGTGTCGGTCATGGTCCCGTACAGCAGCGTCGTCGCGCGCAGGGTGGCCTGGTCTCCGCCGCTCGGGTTCAGGAGCGTGAACGTCCGGCTGGACGCGCGGTTCGTGATCACCTGTCCGGCGGACGGCATGCCGGTCTCGAGGCAGTGGCCGTTGGTGAGCACCATCGCGGGGTCGCTGTCGGCGGAGTTGGGGGTGCGCACGAGCGAGCCGGAGCAGTTGCTCAGCGCGACGATCCCGGTGAAGTCGGCGGCCTTGGTCTGCGGGGCGGGAGCGGCGTACGAGACGGACGCCATGGCGGTCAGCGTCGTGAGGGCGAGGAGCACGGCGGAGAGCACGCCGAGAAAGCGTCTTTGCATGGCGGGGGGTCCTCTCGGTTTCTTCGGTTGTGGCAGTTCGACTGGATTGGCGATGGCGTCCGGCCCCCCGGTACCGGCAGCGCTCAGATCTCGGACGAACGTGCCAGCAGCGTGATCGTAACCAGGCTCCCGGCACCCGAGAAGCGTTGATTCGACTGGCCTGGGGAAACGCGCCGAATCGGGCAGGCATTGCACAGCCGACCGCCGGACGCGGAGCATCCGTGGAACGGGATCGTCCCTGGCCTGTGGATGGGCGGGCACCATTACGCCACCGTCATTGAGCCGTGGCCGTTGCGCGGAAGGTGCGTCGGTAGGCGGACGGCGAGGTCCGCATCGCCCGGACGAAATGGTGCCGGAACGTCACCGGGCTCTCGAAGCCGACCGCCGCGCCGATCTCCTCGATCGGTGCCGCGCCCTCCTCCAGCAGCGGCAGCGCCGCCATGATCCGCTGGGCGATGACCCAGCGGAGCGGGCTCGTTCCCGTCTGCCGGCGGAAATGCCGGATGTACGTGCGCGGCGCGAGGTGCGCCTCCCGGGCCAGGCGCGCGACCGTGATCGGCTCGGTGAGATGCGCGAGCGCCCACGCCATGCTGCGCGCGACCGCGTCGTCGTCCGCCGGAGGCGTCACGGCGGCCTCCACGAACTGCGCCTGCCCGCCCTCCCGGTGCGGCGGGACGACCAGCCGCCGTGCCACCGCGTTCGCGATCCGGGCGCCGTGGTCCTTGCGGACGAGATGCAGGCACATGTCGAGCCCGGCGGCGCTGCCCGCCCCGGTGAGCACGTCGTCGCCGTCCACGTAGAGGACGTCCGGGTTCACGCGCACCTTCGGATAGCGGCGCCGCAGCAGGTCGGCGTAGCGCCAGTGGGTGGTGGCCTCGCGTCCGTCCAGCAGTCCGGCGGCCGCGAGCGCGAAGGCGCCCGAGCAGATCGACACGACGCGGGCGCCGCGGGCGTGGGCCCGCCGCAGCGCGGCGACGACCTCGGGCGGGGGAGCCGCCCGGACGTCGGGGACGGCGACGACCAAAACCGTGTCCGCGGACGCGAACACGTCCAGCCCGTGCTCGGCGGTCATCGTGAAGCCGCCTACCGTGCGCATCGGGCCGCGCTCCAGCGAGCAGACGCGGAGGTCGTACCAGGGGACGTCCAGTTCCGGCCGGGGCAGCCCGAAGACCTCCACGACCGAGCCGAGCTCGAACGGCGTCATGCCGTCGAACGTCAGTACCGACACCGTGTGCCGCCGTCCCGGCGGAGCGACCTGCATGGCGAAATCTTATCGGCAGTAGGCGATCACGCCACTGTCCCACCGATCCGGCCGTCCCGCAGCATTGAGCCGTACCGAAACACCCGCTCAAGGAGGTCAGATGAACGCCTTGCCGCCCGCCGTGTCCAGCGAGGACGCCGTCCGGCATTTCGCCGCCCGCCTGTCGTTCGAGACGGACGCGTCCGACGTCGCAGACGACCTGGACGGGGGCGACATCATCGTTGTCGACGCGCGCAGCGCCGAGAGCTGGGAGCAGGGGCACATCCCGGGCGCCGTCCACCTCCCGACCCCCGAGATCGCCGGGCGCGCCGCGGCGCTCGTCCCGGAGGGCGCGACCGTGGTCGTCTACTGCTGGGGACCCGGCTGCAACGGCGCCACGAGGGCGGCCCTGGAGTTCGCGAGACTCGGCCATCCGGTCAAGGAGATGATCGGTGGATTCGAGTACTGGGCCCGCGAAGGGCACCCCGTGGAGACCGCCCCGGGGACCGTCACGCGCCGCACCCCCGACCCGCTCACCGTGCCCATCAGGGCCGTTTCCTGCGCCTGCTGACGACCCGATGGACGAGTGAGCTTGAATGTTCCGGCAGAGGCGGGGCATAACGAGGTGCCCCGCCGACGTTAGACTCTAGGAATCATTCTTCGACGCCCCTTGGCGTCAGGCTCGTCCTTGCAGCCCACACGGATTGTGGTGCCTCCCGAGACGTGCCCCCCTCTCGGAAGGTAATGCGTGACCACAGCTGACGCTGCACAGAACCCGACCATGCCCGCCACCACGGGCGACGAGCGGGTTCCCACGTTCGCCGAGCTCGGCCTCCCGCCGGTCCTGGTGAGCTCCCTCTCCCGTCAGGGCATCGACGCGCCGTTCCCGATCCAGGCGGCCGCGATCCCCGATGTCATGGCGGGACGCGACGTCCTCGGCCGCGGCAAGACCGGCTCCGGTAAGACCCTGGCGTTCGGCCTGCCGCTCCTCGCTCGTCTCTCCGGCCGCAAGGCCGCCCCGAAGCGCCCGCTGGCGCTGATCCTGGTCCCGACCCGCGAGCTGGCCCAGCAGGTCCAGACCAACCTGGAGCCGCTCGGCCGCGGGCTCGGCCTGCGCTTCAAGACCGTCATCGGCCAGACCTCGATGTTCAAGCAGATCGACGCGCTGCGCCGCGGCGTCGAGGTCCTGGTCGCCACGCCCGGCCGGCTCAAGGACCTGATGCGGCAGGGCGCCTGCGACCTGTCCGACATCGAGATCGCCGTGCTGGACGAGGCCGACCACATGGCCGACATGGGCTTCCTGCCCGACGTCACCGACATCCTCGACGCCGCCAAGCTCGGCGGGCAGCGCCTGCTGTTCTCCGCCACCCTGGACAAGGACGTGGACGTCCTGGTCAAGCGGTACCTGAGCGACCCGGTGACGCACGCGATCGGCCCGGTGGACGAGTCCGTCGACACGATGGAGCACCACCTGCTCCTGGTCGCGCCGAAGGAGAAGGCCGCCGTCACCGCCGAGATCGCCAACCGCGAGGGCCGGACGATCCTGTTCGCCCGCACCAAGCACGGCGTCGACCGGCTCGCCAAGCAGCTCGTCCAGGTCGGCGTCCGCGCGGCGGGCCTGCACGGCGGTAAGAGCCAGGGCCTGCGCACCCGCACGCTCGCCGAGTTCCGCGAGGGCTCGATCAGCGTGCTCGTCGCGACCGACGTCGCGGCCCGGGGCATTCACGTGGACGACGTGACCCTCGTCATGCACGTCGACCCGCCCGCCGACCACAAGGACTACATGCACCGCGCGGGACGCACCGCCCGGGCCGGTGAGAGCGGCACTGTCGTCACGCTCGTCCTGCCGCACCAGGTGCGCGCGACGTCCGCGATGACGCGCCGCGCGGGCATCAACGCGCCCCGCGTCCGGGTCACGACCGGCGACACCGAGCTCGTCAAGCTGACCGGCGCGCGGCCGCCGTCCGGCATCCCGATCGAGGGGCCGATCATCCCCGAGCGTCCGCGCCGCGAGGGCGGCGGAGGCGGCCGTGGCCGTCCGGGCGGACGCCGCGGCGGACGCGGCCCGCGCTCGTTCGACCGCCAGGACGGACGCCGCCGCGGCGGTTCCTACGAGCCCCGCGGCGCTTCTTACGAGCCCCGTGGCGGTTCCTACGAGCCCCGCGATGGCGAGCACCGCGGCTCCCACCCCAGCGGCGACCGCCGTGGCGGCGGCTCCCGGTCGGGCGGTGGCCCGCGCACCGGAGGCGGCCCGCGCACCGGTGGCGGCTCACACGGCAACCGCCGCGCCGCCCGCTACAACTGACCAGCACCACCGTTGAGCCCCGCCCTCAGGGCGGGGCTCTTCGCTTGCCGGTGCGGTCTGTCAGCCCGCTTCCTCGTGGACGGCGTCGTCGTCGCGGTGGACGGCGTCCTTCCGGAGCCTGTCCTGGAGGATCTGGAGGCCCTCAAGACCGTTCACGGAGAGGGCCGCGAGCTCGTCCAGCGACATGAGCGGGTCGCTGCGCAGCGGCGGCTGCCAGCCGTTCTCCTTGTCGTGGGAGCGCAGGATCTTGGCCGGGACGCCGCCGATCACCGCGTGGTCGGGGAACTCGCCCCGGACGACGGCGCCGCCCGCGACCGCGACGTTCCGGCCGAGCCGGGTGCCCGGGAGGATGATCGCGCCGGTGCCGATCCAGCAGCCGTCGCCGATCACGACGGGATTGTTCTCCGGCCACTGCCGTCCGATGGGCGTGTGCAGGTCGCCGTAGGAGTGGTTCTGGTCGGTGATGTACACGTTCGGCCCGGTGAAGACGTCGTCGCCGATGTCGATGGACTGGTGGCCGACGATGTGCGTGCCGCGCCCGATCGAGCAGCTCCCGCCGATCCGGACGATGACGTCCGGGCCGAGGTCGAGCCCGGGGACGAAGCCCGCCGAGATCGTGACGTGCGTCCCGACGAGGGTGTGGTCGCCGATCGAGATCCACGGCTCGCCATAGATCGAGCCGACGGGGAAGCCGATGCACACGCCCTCACCCAGGTAGGCGAACCTGCGGTGGCCGGGCGTCTGCGGAGTGATCTCGCCGTGCCGCTGGACCCACTCCCAGGCACGGTGCAAGCCGATGTGAACGCCCTGGCGGGCGCGCTGCCTGGCCCCGGCCGCCAGCGCCTGCCGGATCGAGCGTTTCCGCGACATGGCGTTCACCGTACCGGGTAGTAGAAACCCCGGTACGCGCATGGCGGAGGGCCCGGTCGTGAACGACCGGGCCCTCCGGTGAGTCTCCTACGAGAAGCGCTCAGTGCGGAGAATGCACCTGACCATCGACGTCGGAGCCGCTGACCGTCATGGAGTCGGCCGACGTGGCGTCCCCCACCTGGTCACCGGAACCCTTGGTCAGGTCGCGGATGACGCCGCGCCGCGTCGCCACCGCACCGGCCACTCCGACGGCGGCGACCACCCCCATCATCGCCATGAGGGAGACGCGCCCGGGCCTCGCCGGCTTCGGCGGCTCGACCCGGTGAGCGACATCGCTCAGGAACGTGCTCACCCGCGGGGCCAGCCCGGTCTCCACGTACTGGGCGGCCCGCCGGAGCCTCGGTGCGCTCCAGCCGCGGACGATCATGACGCGCTCGCCCGCGACGGGCATGATCCGCTCAGCCGCTGAGGACGCACCCTGCCGGCACATGTCGGCGCCTTGGCGGGCCGTCTCCTGGACGCGTCCGAACCGGGTCAGACCGTCCTCCTGCGGCTTCCGGCGGATACTGATCATTAGGGACACGCTAACCTCCCTGTTTGCGAGGTCCTGTCATGCAGCCTTCCCAGAGACCGGGGGGTAAACCCTGAACACGCGACCATCAGGTCACCCAGCGTGACATATTCGGGCATGACCGCGACCCCGCCGTCGGACGTCACAGAACCCACTCAACGAGGAGGAGGCCAGCGTGGCCAACGAGATCTTCGCGAAGCTCACCACGTCGCTCGGGACGATCGTCGTCCAGCTGTACCCGGAGCAGGCGCCGGAGACGGTGGCGAACTTCGTCGACCTGGCGGAGGGGAACAAGACCTGGCACGATCCGCGGACCGGGCAGAAGTCGGACGCGCCGCTCTACGACGGCACGATCTTCCACCGGATCATCGACAAGTTCATGATCCAGGGCGGTGACCCGCTGGGCACCGGCACCGGCGGCCCCGGCTACGAGTTCAAGGACGAGTTCCACCCTGACCTGAAGTTCAACAAGCCGTACCTGCTGGCGATGGCCAACGCCGGGCCCGGAACCAACGGTTCGCAGTTCTTCATCACGCTCAGCGTCGGGCACACCCAGCACCTGACGGGCCGGCACACCATCTTCGGCAAGGTCATCGAGGGCACGGACGTCGTCGACCGCATGGGCAAGGTCGAGACCGGCCGCATGGACCGTCCGACCACGGACGTCGTCCTCGAGTCGGTGACGATCGAGCGCCGTTAGTCGTTTCATACGGTGAGACCCCGAGACGGGTGAGACCCGTGCCGGGTCTGGCCCGTAGCGGGTGAGACCTGGCAACGGCCCTACGGAGCCTTAGATGAGCACAGACCACAGTCCCGCTCCCGAGACCTCGGTGCCGACCTGCTACCGGCATCCGGGCCGGGAGACGTACGTGCGCTGCACCCGGTGCGACCGCTTCATCTGCCCCGAGTGCATGCGGGACGCCGCGGTCGGGCACCAGTGCGTCGAATGCGTCGCCGAAGGCAACCGGGGCGTCCGCAGGGCCGTCCCCCGGACGGTCCTCGGGGCGCGGGGCCCCGCGTCCGCCGTCCCGGTCGTCACGTACACGCTCATCGGCGCGTGCGTGGCAGCGTACCTCGCCGAGCTGGCGTCGTGGCGCGTCGTGTGGGAGTTCATGATGCTCGGCCGCGGCGTCCTGCCGGACGGCGCGGTCGGAGGCGTCGCCGAGGGCGAGTGGTACCGGCTGTTCACCACGATGTTCCTGCACCAGCGCGGCGGGACGTTCGGCATCACCCACATCCTGTTCAACATGTGGGCGCTGTGGGCGGTCGGCCCCGCGCTGGAGCAGGTGCTCGGACGGTGGCGCTTCCTCGCCCTCTACGTGCTGTCGGGCCTGGGCGGCTCGGTGCTGCTGTACCTGGTCGGCGCCCCGGAGGAGTCGGCGGTCGGCGCGTCCGGCGCCATCTTCGGCCTCTTCGGCGCGTTCTTCGTGATCGGGCGGCGGTTCGGCGGCCCGGTCGGGCCGATCGTGTTCCTGCTGGTGATCAACCTGATCATCACGTTCTCGGTGCCGAACATCTCCTGGCAGGGACACGTCGGCGGCCTCGTGGTCGGCGCGGCCCTCGCCGCCGCGTACGCCTACGCCCCGGCGGCACGGCGGAACCTGGTCCACATCGCGGCGCCGCTGCTCACCCTCGCGCTGCTCGCGACCCTGGTCCTGGTCAGAACGGCGGATCTGAGCCCGGCGACCTGAGTCCTGGAAGGCGCGGACGCCGCTGCTCCCACCAGCCCACGGCAGCGGCGTCCGGAGCACTTTCCCGCCCAACTGGAACGTGCCACTCCGGCGGACGGCCACATCAAAGAGTGACCGGGTCAGCCACACTCCGCCTGCTCAGGACGCGGCAGGTCCGGAAGCGGGCTGTGGAAAACCTGGGGAAAGCCGGGGTGGGAGATGCCCGACCTGTGGATAACTAACGGTCAGCGCCACCGGGTCGACAGGACCACGCCGAGGATGATCGCCGCGAAACCGATGCCGAGGTTCCAGTTATGCAGGTCGGTCATGTACGGAACGTCGGTACCGGTGCTGGCCGTCACGTAGAAGACGGCGATCCAGACCAGGCCGACGAGCCACAGACCGACCATCGTGGGCACCAGCCAGCGCGGGCTGACCTCCGGGGCCTTGGACTTCTGCGGGGGCGTGTAAACGGCCTTCTTGCGCACTTTGGACTTGGCCACGGTGGATTCGATCTCCTCGGGCGTCCGGCGGCCGGAGCGCCGGGCCGCGCATGGGTGTTTTGTCGGTTAGCGTAGTCGCTGGTGTGCAGAGTACGGCTTCCAGCGTGGGGAAGCATCATCCCAGTTCTCACGCTCCTCGCGGGAACCCTGTTCGCGGCGAGCGCGAGCACGGCCCGCGGCACGAGCCTGCGCGAGCAGGGCCGTACCCGGATCACCGAGCTCATCGCCGCCGAGCAGCACCGGAGCCGTCAGGAGCGCGCCGAGTACCAGCGCCTCCGCCACGAGGTCGACGGTATCTCCCGCGAGGCCGGACGTCACGATGCCCGCGTGAAACACGCCCAGTCCGAGGCCGACCGGCTGGCGTCCCGCGCCGGATTCACCCCGCTTGCGGGCCCCGCCGTCCAGGTGTCGCTGGACGACGCGCCGCAGCCGGGGTCCGGTGATCTGCCCCGCGGCGTCCGTCCTGACGACCTCGTCGTCCACCAGGCGGACGTCCAGGCCGTCGTCAACGCGCTGTGGGCCGGCGGCGCCACCGGGATGCAGATCATGGACCAGCGGGTGATCTCGACGAGCGCGGTGCGCTGCGTGGGCAATACCCTGATCCTGCAGGGTGTCGTGTACTCCCCACCGTTCCGGATCACCGCGGTCGGCGACCCGGAACGGCTCCGCGCGGCGCTCGGCGCGTCCCGCGAGATCGCGATCTACCGGAAGTACGTCCACGCCTACGGGCTCGGCTACTCGGTGCGGGACGTGGAACGCGCCACGTTGCCGCCCTACACCGGCAACGTGACGATGAAGCACGCTACGGTGCCGGCCGGCGGCTAGCCCGGAACCCCCGACGGAGGAGGACGCGCGGTGCGGATGGTCATCCGTGGCATGGGCGAGCTGTGCATCACCGCCGGGCTCATCCTGATGCTCTTCGTCACGTACTCTCTGTGGGGCACCGGCCGCTACACCCAGGGCCAGCAGAACCGCCTCGGCGACGAGCTCCTGAAGGACTGGGGCAAGGTCACCACCGAGCGGGTGCTGCTCGGCAAGGGCCTCGCGATGATCCGCATCCCCCGCTTCGGGAAGGACTACCGCTTCGTGATCATTGAGGGCGTCGAGCGCAAGGACCTGCGCAAGGGCCCCGGCCACTACCCGGGCACCGCGCTCCCCGGCGAGGTCGGCAACTTCGTGGTCTCCGGCCACCGGACGACCTACTCCGCCCCGTTCAACCGGCTCGGCGAGCTGAGGCACGGCGACAAGATCCTCATCGACACCCGGGACAAGCAGTACGTCTACACCGTCACCGGCCGCGACATCGTGAAGCCGTCGGCGACGGAGGTGACCGCGCCCGTCCCGCTCCACCCGAAGCGCAAGCCGACCGAGCCGCTGATCACGCTCACCACCTGCCACCCCAAGTACTCCGCCGCCGAACGAATGATCATCTTCGGTGAACTGGCGTCCGCGCTGCCCCGGGTGAACCGGGCCGACCAGACCGCCGGAACCTAGGAGGCACCCGTGTACGCCTGGATCTGGCGCCACCTGCCCGGCGAGTGGCAGACCAAGACCGCCACGGCGCTCGGCCTCGTCCTCGTGGTCGCGGCCGTGTTCTGGTACGTCGTGTTCCCGTGGGTCGAGCCCAAGGTGCAGTTCGACCACGGTGTCGTCGACCGTCCGAGCCCGTCCGGCTCACGGACCCCGGGCTGACCGGCCATGCGCGTCCTCGTCGTCGACAACCACGACAGCTTCGTCTACAACATCGTCCAGTACCTGCTCGAACTCGGCGCCGACTGCGAGGTCAAGGACCGCTCGGACGTCACCCTCCAGGACGCCGCGTCCGCCGACGGCGTCCTGCTGAGCCCGGGCCCCGGCCACCCCGCCGACGCGGGGATCTGCCTCGACCTCGTCCGTGACGCGGACCGCCGCGGGACACCCCTGCTCGGCGTCTGCCTGGGCCACCAGATCATCGCCCACGTGTACGGCGCCACGGTGACCCGTGCACCGGAGATCGTCCACGGCTTCACAAGCAAGATCGTCCACGACGGCCAGGGCGTCTTCCGCGACCTCCCCGACCCGTTCCCGGCGACCCGCTACCACTCCCTCGCCGTCGCCCCGGAAACCGTCCCTCACACCGTCCTGGACGTAACAGCCCGAACCCCCGACGGCGTCATCATGGCCCTACGCCACCGCACCCGCCCGATCGAGGGCGTCCAGTTCCACCCCGAGTCGATCCTCTCCACCGGCGGCCACCAACTTCTAACCCTGTCTCTTATACACCTCT